>JAAYPO010000061.1 GCA_012519745.1 Clostridiaceae bacterium
GCCATACTGAAATGGGAAAGGGTGCATTGGAACAGATCAGATTTTTTACAGACCGCAAGGTGCCTGTCGAGTCCATCATCATATGTCATCTTGACCGGGACCTCACAGACATGGGCTATTTGATGGAGGCCGCATCAACAGGTGTTTATCTGGAGCTTGATACCATAGGCAGACACAAATACCACTCTGATGATGATGAAGCCGGATTCATATCAAAGCTGCTGGAAAATGGATATGAGGACAGGCTCCTGCTGGGCCTTGACACGACCCGCGAGCGCATGAAAGCCTATGGCGGACCCATAGGACTGGACTATATGTTTGAGATCTTCTTCCCGCTTCTTAAGAGCTACGGGATAGATGAAAGGTATATAAGCAAGTTTACAGTAAGCAATCCTGCAAAAGCATTCACAATAAAACAGTGAGGCATTCCCATGGCAAGCAACTAGTGAGCAGTCGGGAGTGTCCCTAAAAAACACAGCAATGAAAGGAGCACAACTATGAAACTGCCAGGAAAGGCAACACAACCAACATTCTATTTTATCGGCGTCACCACCACCAAATCCTCCATCATGAAGATATTCCCGCTCTGGGCAAAGGCACTGGGGCTCAAGGACGCCATCATCAAGGGCATCGACATCGAGATACATGCTCAGCCCGAGGTTTACAGAGAGGTGGTCGAATTCATCAAAAACGATGAATTATCTCTGGGTGCGCTGGTCACGACCCACAAGATCGACCTTTACAATGCGGCAAAGGATCTGTTCGATTACCTTGATCCCTATGCGACTATGTTCAGCGAGCTCTCCTGTATCTCCAAAAAGGACGGCAGACTGGAAGGCTATGCAAAGGACCCCATCACAGCAGGATTGGCCCTGGAGGCCTTCGTACCGAACAACTTCTTCAAGGATCACGGCGGAGACGCGCTGCTGATCGGTGCAGGAGGAAGTGCCATTTCCATGGCTGCATACCTTCTCAACGAGGATAAGGGCGACAACATACCAAACAGACTCATTGTCGCCAACAGAAGCAAACCAAGACTGGATGCCATCGAAAGGATAGTCGGTGGGATAAAGCCCGATGCAAGCGCTGAATTCCATCTGACCCCGGAGCCGGGGCAAAATGATGTGTTGGTAGAAAAGCTCAAGCCCTATTCCCTCATCGTCAACGCCACGGGCCTTGGAAAAGACAGACCCGGCTCACCGTTGACCAATGATGTGGTGTTCCCTGAAAACAGCCTTGTGTGGGAAATAAACTACAGAGGCGACCTGCTCTTCATGCACCAGGCTCTGGCTCAAAAGGACGCTAAAAAGCTGCATGTGGAGGACGGCTGGATATACTTTATCCACGGCTGGACTCAGGTCATTGCAGAAGTGTTCCATATCGAAATAACAAAAGAGCTGTTCGATGAGTGCAGGAGAATAGCAGACGAAGTCCAGAAAAAAGGCTGATCCGAACTGATAATATCAATGAAAAGAGGAGAATATCATGAGTGACAATAAAGTAAATCCTTTTACGATCTTTTTTGATCTGCAAAATGGGATGTCCGACGAGAGAAAACCTACAAGGCGCCTCCTTTCACAAATGAAGGGAATGTATGCTGATGACACAGCTTTTGAAGCCGCGGTAAAAGCCAATGATGACACGGTCTATGATTTTTATGAGCTTGGCTTGCCGGAGACTTCGGGAGATCTGCTTTTTGGGACCAGCATCGTATATCCAGGCAAAGTCGGCAATGAATATTATATGACAAAAGGACACTTCCACACTATCCTAGACACAGCCGAGGTCTATTACTGCCTGAGCGGCAAGGGCTACATGCTCATGGAAAACCCGGAGGGCGACTGGGATGCTCAGCTGCTGACGCCGGGCAAGGCAGTTTATGTTCCCGGAAGATATGCTCACAGGAGCATCAATATAGGGGATGAAAAGCTGGTGACCTTCTTCGTGTTCCGTGCCGATGCAGGCCATGATTATGGAACCATCGAAACAAAGGGTTACAGGAAGCTGATAGTTGAAAAGGACGGAAAGCCTGTAATCATAGACAATCCGAAATGGAAATGAAAATAAAGCCTTTGGGAGGTTTGTACTGACATGAGTAAAAAGTGGGAGATCATTAAGAAAATAACCGATTCAGGTCTGGTTGTTGTAGTGCGTGCCGATAATGCCGACACGGCAAAGAGGATAACAGATGCATGCCTTGAAGGCGGCGCTGCTGCAATAGAAATAACGTATACAGTACCGGGTGCGACCAAGGTCATCGAAGAGCTGTCAAAGGAATACGCAGGTAAGATAATCATAGGTGCCGGGACTGTGCTCGATCCCGAAACCGCAAGGATAGCCATCCTGTCCGGTGCACAGTATGTCGTCAGTCCCTTCCTCAGCCGTGAGACCCTAAAGCTGTGCAACCGCTACCAGGTGCCCTGCATGCCGGGTGTCATGACGATAGAGGGAGTTGTGGAGGCAATGGAGCTAGGTGCTGATATCCTGAAGGTATTCCCGGGTGAGGCTTTTGGACCTGGTATAATCAAGTCGATAAAGGGTCCCCTGCCCCAGGCTAACATGATGCCTACCGGCGGAGTCAGCATTGACAATGTGGATCAGTGGATCAAAGCCGGCGCAGTTGCGGTAGGTGCGGGCGGCAGCCTGACAGCAGGCGCAAAGACCGGTGATTATGCAAGCATAAAACGCCTCGCCGCCGAGTTCGTCGCCAAGATAAAAGCGGCAAGATAATTCAGGGGATCAGGCTTGTATGATTGCCTTATTCAATTAAAGGAGAATGGGCAATTATGCAAGCCTGCCCCTGTTTGCTATCAGATCCATGAGATAAGGTATGTTTTCACCATATATATAATTATAGAGTGTTGTGCGTTCACCGCTCTTCTCGATTATATCGAAGCTGGCATCCTTTTTCATTTTGATCAGGGGATACATTGAGTCCTCCACCCTATCGATGGCTGTATATGGGATATCTTTCAGTACACGCTTGAAAACCATACCTGCTATTACTACTCTTTCGCTGGTTATATATACCAGTACATCATGATGCCCTATATTGATCTTTCGCAACTTTGCAGTGTGCACAAGCACCTCACTATCCCTTAGTACAAATCTTGCCATCTCTGCCAACACCTTTCCTGCATTTCCAGATCGCCAGCACATATTCTATGGATTATCCATAATCCTATAGCCTTTCTTCAAGTCCGGTGACCCTAATGAACCTGTGGTATTGCTCATCCCAGCGTTCTGATCCGTGTGGTGGGAATATCTCAGGCGGAAAGCTGCTCCTGATTATGCTTCTTGCCTGTGTATAGTCAGACAGCTCTCCTAGTGATATCAACTGCACAAGTCCGTTACCAAGAGCTGTCGCTTCAGACGGTCCCGCATACACAGGCCTGCTGCAGCAGTTGGCTGTAAATGCGTTCAGCAGTGCGTTCTGAGAACCTCCGCCCACTATGTGGATCCTTTCATATTTATTGCCTGTGATCCTTTCAAGCCCTTCGATCACATACCTGTATTTGAAAGCCAGGCTCTCTAGTACTATCCTTACGATGCTGCCCGTATCCTCCGGAGCCTTCTGCCCTGTCCTGATGCAGTATTCTCTAACAGTCTCCGGCATATCGGAGGGCTCGTAAAATGCTTCATCATCGGGGTCTATGAACGCGCTGAATGGCTCTGCCGCCTCAGCAAGACTGCTGAGCTCAGAGAATGTGTATCTCCTGCCGTCCACAGTCAGCTTCCGCCGGATCTCCTGCATTATCCAAAGACCCATGACGTTTTTGAGAAGCCTGATCCTGTCATTGACGCCGCCCTCGTTGGAATAGTTCAAACGATAAGCTTCGGCATTGATCACGGGAGTATCGGTTTCTGTACCGACGATGGACCATGTCCCGCTGCTGATATACAGTACCGGTCCATCCAACTCCGGCACGGCCGCCACTGCAGATCCGGTGTCGTGAGAGCCTACAGCCGTCAGTCTCAATTGATCTATACCTGCTTCTGCGGACAGAGAGGGCATTACCCTGCCGATCTCTGTACCGGGCATTACTATTGAGGAGAATATCCTGCGGGGTATCCCGAGCATCTCCATAAGCCCCTGATCCCAGTCCGACATTTCATAGCTGTAAAGCTGGGAAATAGTTGCCATGGTGTATTCGTTATACTGCTCCCCTGTCAGATGATAGGCCAGCAGATCCGGCAAAAACAAAACTTTGTCGGCCATTTCCAGGATGTAGGGTCTGTCCTTTGCCAGGTGGTACATTTGATACATGGAGTTCATCCGTACCTGCTGTATACCGTTCCTGGAATACAGCTCCATACCGCCAAGCCTTGAGTTGACCTCTTCAACAAGGCCGGCGGTGCGGTTGTCACGATGACTGTATGGATTTTCTATCATATAGCCCTTCTTATCAAGCAAAACAAAATCATTCCCCCAGGTATCGATGCCCAGGGAGGCTATCTCGCTGCCGCCGGCACATACTTCCTGAAGTCCTGATATCAGGCCCCTCCATATCCCCAGTATATCCCAGTAAAGGCTCTTGCCCATAATGACAGGACCGTTGTTGTATCTGGCTATCTGCCTTATATCCAGTCTGCTGCCGCTAAAGCCTATTTGCAGCATTCTTGTACTGCCTCCGCCTGCATCGAATGCCAGGACATTTTTTTGAGCACACATAAACTATTTCTCCGTTCAGTTATATTCATAGTCAATGCGCTTTGCTGTCATTCTTATTCAATGCGCCTTGTTCGGTTCGCCTTCCTTAGTCTTCACAAACTACTATTTCCATATCCGGCCTGCTATGCTTCAGCTGCCTGATCAGATCGCCGGAGGGCTTTTCGTCTGTTATCAGAACATCGCATATCTCCAACCCTCCCAGCCTTATCGGTCCGAGCTTGCCGAATTTGGTATGGTCAATAAGAAAATAGACCTTCTCCGCCAGGCTGATCATTTCACGTTTTAGCCCGACTTCGTGCAGATTCCCGTCCGTAAATCCATATTCATCAGATATACCGTGACAGGATATAAAGGCCTTGTTGGGGAAAAACTCCCGGGTAAACTTGTCCGACACAGCTCCGGACAGGGACAGGTTGGCTTTATTGAACACGCCTCCTGTACATAACATAGATATGTTTTCTTTCCTGTACATGGAGTACTCCTGCAAAACCTTAATAGAGTTTGTCAGAATGGTCAGCTGCATATTATCATCCAGATGCTTTATCAGGTTCACCAGTGTCGAGCTGTTGTCGATGAAGATCATATCACCCTCATTTATGAAGCCCACAGCTTCTCGGCAAAGCCTGTCCTTCTCAACGGCATTCTTCATGACCCTGACCTGTACCGGGTACTCCCTTTCTTTTTGATTTACTGCCACCGCTCCGCCATGGGTCCTCTTCAGGACACCCTGCGCTTCGAGTTCGCGCATGTCCCTGCGTATCGTCTCGGCAACCACACCAAGCATTTTGGACAGAGTATTGACCTCCGCTTTACCGTGCTGCTCCAGGTATTCTATTATCCTGCTCTTTCTCTCATACGCAAGCATTGTGCTGCCCCCGCCCCATAACTTTATATTTTGGAATAATTATAGCATATTGTACCAGCAAATATAATTATCTTCACACCAGCTTTCCAAAGATATTACATTTAGCATCGCATTCTATGCGCTCCACAACGCTGAAGGCCTGTTCCAGATGCTTGCCCACTGCAACGGTGCCATGGAGGGGCAGCAGTGCGCAAAGACCGCTCCTTTTGAGTATCTCACGTTTGTCCTTGAAAAAGTCATAGACATGCTCCGCCAGATCCAGTGAATAGGCCTTTGCCTGTTCGATATGAAGGCAGTCCCCCATCTTCTGCGTGGCTTCCGTCACCGACGGGATAGGTTTTCTGGCTGCTACATATACCATTGTGTATTCAGGATGGGCATGTATCGCAGCGCCGATCTCGGGGATGTTTTTCAGAAGCAGGGCATGCATCCTGCACTCTCTGGAAAGCACACCATCGCCCTCAAGTATATTCAGGTCATAGTCACACAGCAGTATATTCTCAGGGCCGATTTCACAGTGCCTGTGCTCAGACATCATCGACGGTGTGACGATTATCCTGTTTTCATCAACACGCATTGCGGCATTGCCGCCGGCTGCGTTGGTTAGCTTTCTATCAAACAGCAGCTTCATTGTTTTTGCAAGCTTTTTACGTTCCTCCAGATAACTGATAGACATATTTCCTCCTTGTGTCGGGCAAGACCGGCTTTCCATGCTGTTCATACAGATCCCATATGATCGCAGACAGATGGAGCGGCCGGACTTCCCTTGCTGATAATATTATTATTTAAAATACTAATTCTTTTACTGTGACTTCTGCTTCGAGTCTTGCGGCAATTTCCGGATCGAATCCGACAGTTGCTTCATTCATTGCTGTTGCTGCAGCTGCAGCTGTTGCTTTTTTAAGGATATCAACGGTAGACAGCTTCATCTCATAACCGGCAACGATACCTGAGAGTAGCGCATCACCGCATCCGACAGTATTTTTTACTGCCACCTCAGGCGAAAGGATTCTGTATAGTCTTCCGTCAAGCAAGGCATAGCTGCCGTCTCCTCCGCAGGATGCGATGATATTTTCCGCACCGTTTTCATTCACTTCCCTCAGCGCTGATATGATATCAGCTTCGGTACTCAGCTCCCTGCCGCAAAGACAGCTTAACTCATCCAGATTGGGCTTGATCAGGAAGGGCCTTTTTCTTATGCCTGCCTCCAGATGCACCCCGCTGGCATCCAGACAAAAGCGGGCGCCTTTTTCAGCGGCGATATCCATGAGCTTTTCCTGCAGCCCGGTATCTTTCTGATTCGAGGCATCGCCTGAAATGACCACCATATCTCCTCTTTCCACCAGTGTTGAATAATGACTGACGAATTGGTCTATGACAGTCTGGTCCATCATCTCTCCCTTTTCCGATATGAGAGTACAGTTTCCATCGCCGTCCGTCAGTACATAATTAGTCCTTGAATTGCCCTCATCCAATCTGATAAATCTCAGATCGATATCGTACTGGGAAAGCCTCTTTAGGATCTCGTCGCCGGTAACACCCATCACCACGCCGGCAGCCTTGCTTCTGATCCCCATCAGGCTGAGGTTTATCGACACATGGGTTCCTTTTCCCCCTACGCAGCACATTTTTCTTTGTACTCTATTTGTTACATTCAGACGAAATCTGTCCAATGCCATTACCAAATCCATTGCAGGATTTATTGTAACCGTTACTACCATATTGCCTCCTCCAGTTGTCATCACTGCCATGAGATACACAAAGGCCTCTGATGAATATTTTGATGCAATACAGAAATTATAACAGAAAACATCACGCAAATCAACATTTACAAATACTTTATAACATTTTCGAACATAATCACAAATGGAACAACATGCCAATGATATGGCTCAAAATGTTTATCAAAGATAATTGTCCCATAACTTGATATAACATCTTGCCTAACCTTTTATAGGTCGACTCCGCTGGAACATCGAATCAACACCCCGCCTGGCCTGTATATCCTAAGGAGCCTGGATCTACCGGCTCCTTTGGATATACACAGCATTTCAGCAAAACAGCCGGTACCCTTATAGAGGTGAGAAATACCGGCTGCCTTGCTATATAATATTGAAAGAAGGGATGTGCTCTTCTCAAAGCTGGACAGTACAGATGATCAGGTATGATTCTGCTTGAGTCTGCCCTTTTCTTTACGTGTTTTGACCAGCACATCAGTATAGAACTTGTTGAATGTGCAGCAGCCTATAGGACTCTGCTGTATCAGCAATTCAAGGCAGTTATCGCATACAGTGCAGTACTTGATCTCGTCTTCTCTGCCCTCCCTGAGCTTCAGCGGAAGCAGGGGATCTGCAAAAGACTGACGTCCAAGTGCGATCATGTCCACATAGCCCTTTTCAATGTTGTTTGCACCAAATGTAAGAAGTGAGCTCTCCTCGGGAGATACTGCACAGAGCCTGTTTTTGCCGTCACGGAACGGAGAATAGTTGGAGCCGATCACGACGGTTTCGGGCTTCAGATTCTCTCTGAACATCTTTGCAAAGCCCATATGCAGATATGCAAAGTACGGAGAATTTCTGTCTGCCTGTGTAAGGCTGACAGTAATAGACGGGCTTCCGGCAGATTGCACAAAATACTGTGCCCCTCTTTCTTCAAGTCCCTTTATAAGGTCTATCGGCTCTGTCAGATCGATCACCGGCGTATCCGGTCCCGCTGTTCCAAAGCCCCCGGGGAAGCCTTCCCATGCAGATATCTTGGATCCGATGAGGAAGTTCTTGTCATTGACTTCCTTCTGGATCCTCTCATAAAGGTCAAATGCAAACTGACGTCTGTTTTCCCATGCACCGCCGTATTTCCATTTGCGGTCGTTATACGGACGGAGGATCTGTGAACCCAGGTAACCGTGACACAGCTTCATATCTATACCGTCAGCACCTATGCTGTGGACCATTTTTGCAGCAAGGACAAAATCGTCCACGATCTGGTCGACTTCTTCTTCGGTGAGTAAATCTCCGCCAAGACCCGGCAGAGGCTTAACAGTCACACGGCGTGAAAAACTGGGGTTGCTCAGCTCCCCTGAATGTGTCAGCTGAAATATGAACAGTGAATTGGGGTTGATCTCCTTCATGCGCTTAACGAAATTAGCCAGGGCTTTCTCATTTTTGGGCATTATCAAAAGCTGTTCCTGTCTTGATCTGCTCTTGTCTGTTATCGAAATAGCCTCAAGTGTTACAACGCCTGCCTCTCCGCGAAACAGGTTTTCGTAGCGCTGGTAGGTCAGCTCCGACGGATTTCCATCCTTATCGGCATCCGTGCACTCCATAGCCTGGATAAAGAAACGGTTAGGACTTGTCCTTGTGCCGATCTTGATGGGTGAAAGAAGTGTTTTTCTGTAATCCATTTAGAATTGCCTCCTCTTTTAGTAGATACTGAACTGCGGTAAATGGTAAGAATATTATTAATGCTTGCATCATCAGCTATTGAAAATGTGTATCCCTGTGTGTTTCAACGAGGTTGGGCGGGGCCCATCATTTACCTCGTTATAACATCATAATAACTATATCATATGCGTATTTTTTTTACAAGCATTTTTAATATTTCATACATTTACTCACATTATACCACTAATTATAATATAATCAATTGACTTTGCAACATTTTCGGGCTAAAATAAACATAGCATATTCAGGCAATGCTAAATACATAATAAAAATTGAAACGGAGGCAGATTATATGAAGCTCGGTTTTTTCACAGCAAATTACACGGAAAAGCCCCTTGAAGAAGTGGCTAAGCTTGCAGCTGAACATGGCTATGAGGCACTGGAGATCCCCGCTTACGAGGATAACGGCCAGTTCGACCCGAAGGAAGTTTTAAAGGGTGACAATGCCAAAAAAATCAGATCAATGGTCGAAAGCTATGGTCTGACGATATCCGCATTGAGCAATCATGCAGATTCACTCCTTATCCTGGGACCCCACGGTGTTGATACGGACACTATCTATAAAGGTACAAAGGAAGAAAAAATAAAATTCGGAACTGAGAGCCTGCTCAGGACCGCACAGGCAGCCAGCGCTCTCGAAGTTCCCGTAGTCAACGGCTTTACAGGCGTGACAAACTTCGGCAGGTACTTCCCCTTCCCCCATGCCCAGGGCTGGGAAGAGATGGAGAAGGAATTTGTCGAGCTTTTTGTTCCGATACTGGATAAATTCAAGGAATACGGTGTAAAGTTTGCCGTCGAACCCCATCCCAACAATCTGATATACGATATCCATACAGCCGAAAGAGCCATCAAGAATGTTGACAACCACCCCTGTCTTGGATTCAACATGGACCCTGCCAACCTTATATATCTGGGACTTAAGGTCGAAAACTTCATCAACAGGCTGGGCGACAGGATATTCCACGTCCACGCAAAGGACGGAGAGATCGTAGAGCACAATATCCAGGTGGGCGGTATCCTCATGCAGGGCGACTGGCAGAGACTCGACCGCACCTTCAGATTCAGGATCCCCGGCTGGGGAAGCGTTCAGTGGAAGAAGATCATCACTGAGCTATCGATGGTCGGATACAACTATGTGCTCAGTTATGAGCATGAGGATGTGACGATGAGCCGTGCAGATGGTGTGGTCAAAACTGCAGCCTACCTCAAGCCTCTCCTTATAAATGCTCCTTATGAAGGCCGCAAGGACAAGCTGTTCCAGGGTATATAACAAAATTTTCAGTAACGGAGGTAATACGATGTCTAGAACTATGAGAGCACAAGTCGTTGAAGAACCCGGCAAGATGGTCCTCAAGCAGGTACCGGTCCCCGAGATATCTTCAGAAGAAGTACTCATAAAGGTTTCCATGTGCGGCATATGCGGCACCGACTGGAAAATATACAAAGGCGAATATGCATCAGAATTCCTTCCTATGATATCGGGACATGAATTCTGGGGTGTGGTCGAAGAAGTGGGCAGCAATGCCAAAGGCCTGAAAAAGGGTGACAGAGTGGCAGTTGACATATGCCTGCCCTGCGGGACCTGCTATTATTGCCGCAAGGGTGACGCCCTTCTCTGCGAGACCTTTACCCAGCTTGGGATCCATACGGACGGAGCATTTGCAGAGTATGTAAAGGCTCCCTGGAGAAACTGCTTCCTGATACCGGATGAAGTAGATTCTCTGTCGGCTGCATTTATTGAGCCTTTGACAGCAGTCATGCAGGCATCCAAGAGAATGGATGTCACGATCGCATCAAGCGTGGTCATTATCGGAGACGGCCTCGGTATCCTTCACGGAGCCCTTGCCAAACTGCGCGGAGCAGCGCCGGTGATCGTAATGGGCGCCAGCGAAGCCAGACTCAATATGGCCAAGCAGTTTGGAGCAGATCATATTATCGATGTAACAAAAATAGATGATCCCGTAGCTGAAGTCAAGCGGCTTACAAATGGTATAGGTGCGGATTATGTACTGGAAGCCGTCGGTACGCCGCAGACTTATGAGCAGGCATTCAGCATGGTCAGAAGAGGCGGCAAGGTCGAAGCCTTCGGCATATGCCCTCCCGACCAGAAGGCATGCTTCTCTCCTTATGAATTTGTCCTTGGCGAGAAAAAGGTCAGCGGTTCCTGTGCCGGTATAGGCAATGACTGGGGAGATGTGCTCACACTCCTCAAATACAAGCGTATAGATCCCAGCTCAATGTTTTCTATGATCGTTCCGCTGGAAGAACTGGAACAGGCACTTAACGAACTTCGCACCAACAAGGACCTGATAAAGGTATTTGTCGATCCTTCCATAAAAGAGCGCAAGGTGCTCAGATAATTTACTGCTGCGTATGTAAAAAGGAAAGTGCCGGTCATGATGCCGGCACTTTCCTTTTGTTCTAATTTAACTCATCGCTATCGCTATATCGTAAACTTGCCCATCATTTCTATCAGGTCTTCTGCCATCTGACTGAGATCTGCCGACATTCTGTCAAGCTCCTCGATAGTGGCCAGCTGTTCCTCCGTCGAAGCGGAGACCTCCTGCGTCGATGCCGATACCTGCTCCGAAACAGCCGAAATGTTTTCCATACTGGCCAGGACCTTTTCCTTGAATATATTCATTTCATTTATCAGCTCACCTGCAATCCCGATATTCTCGGACAACACCTGAGTTGAATTGCTTATGTCGGTAAAGATCCCTGCGGTTTCGGTCACTCTGCTGCTTTGCTCCAATATTGCGTTCTCTGCATCATTTACCAGCCGCACAGAGCTTTGAGCCTGCCTGTTGATATTTTCAAGCAGCAGCTGTATATCCTTGGTGTGTTTGTTTGACCGCTCTGCCAGCTTTCTGATCTCATCGGCAACTACGGCAAACCCGACTCCTGCATTTCCGGCCCTTGCAGCCTCGATCTCCGCATTGAGAGAGAGCAGGTTCGTCTGATCTGCAATCCCTCTGAGGATATTTGTTATCTTATCTATGTTTTTAACATACTGACTCAGCTCGGTTATTTCTTTGACTACATTTGCCGCAATACTATTAGTCTGCTCTGTTTTTGTACTCAGATCCTTGATGGCCTCTATACCATTGTCGGACAATCTCTTCATTGCCTCCGAATCAGCCTCCATGATCCTTGTCTTTTCAACCGTCTGTGCGATCCTTTCGGTCAGCTGCTTAACATTCTCCACGCTGCTCTCTATTTCTGCCGCCTGATTGGACGCTCCCTGGGCCACATCGGACATGGCATTTGCCACATCATTGGATACCAGTGAGGATTTTGATGATATGGACAACATGGTCTGAGAGGACTCTGCCACGTTGGCTGCCGCATCCTTGCTCTGATGCACAAGCGCTCTGATATTTGCGATCATACTGTTGAAGCTTGCAACAAGCTTTCCGATCTCATCCTTTCTCTTCATCTCCAATGATACGGTCAGATTTCCCTTCTCTGCCTCATACATGATATTTGTGATAGCCTTCATGGAATTTGTCAGCCTCAGTGAGAAGATAAACCCGAATATGACGGCAAAAACGGTAAACAGTATGCCCGCTTGCAGCGTAGTCCTCGCTATGGCCGCAGGTCCGCTGTTTATATCCGCCTCAGGCACTGTTGTAACTACTGTCACGCCTGTATTTTTAGACCTGTGGTATGATACCAGGCATTTTGTGTCATTATCGTAGGAAAGAAAAGTACCGGAGTCTTCAGTTTTTAGTCTTTCAAGGGTCTCCTTGATAAACTGTCTGTCACTGAGACCTTCAGCTTCTGTTTCTTCAAGATCGGTCATCACCTTTCCCTGAGGTGTGAGAAGATATGTATTGTCATTTTCGCCAAGCTTTACACTTGACAACACTTTTATCATCGGTTCCTTGTTTACACTTACTACACTTATGCCTATCACCTTATACTTATTGGGATGCTTATATATCCTGAGCAATGACATGGGGGCATACCTGTCAGGGTTATTCACCTTGAGAGAGTCGCCGTAGTCGATCCAGACCGCTTTGCCGTCTCCCTCGATGACCTGCTGATACCAGTCGGTAGCCGATATGGCGTCCATATCCGCCTTCTCTGAAAGGTCACCCAAAGCCTCACCCGTAGAATAGATTATCATTGCATTCACATCGTTGGATGTGGAGTTTATGCCCATCATGGAGGTATTTGCATCCTTATACAGCTCAAACTTCTCGTACAGCTCCGAGTCAGTGTCCATATACCGGCTGTACTGCTGTATCGCCGGATCTGCGATCATTTGTACAGATACATTCAAAGCCTTGTCAAGAAACTGATCGAAGCAGTTGGACGTCTGCAGGGTACTGGTGGAAATGCTGTCCTCCATCTGTTTTAACAGGTCATTTGATGCAGCTTTTGTCGTTATTATACCGATGGTAGTCACGGGTAATATGATAAGCACCATAAAAACTGCAACTAATCTTGGAAGAAGGCTATTTGTTGATGTAAGGTCAGAAATAATAGACTTGATAATGCTTGGAATTTTTTTCATAGCTCCTCCTGGACATTTATCAATATTCTACATAAATTATATCATTCAAAGATTCCCAATGATAGTCCGATTACTTGGTTTTCTCGCAGAATTCCAGTATTACTCCGTCGGGATCTGTAAAAAGAAGTGCTTTTACTCCAAGATGTGGCAAATCTCTACTCGACATTGTTATGTTAACTCCCCTGGCCCTCAACTCCCTCTCATGGGCATTGACATCCTCCACCTCAAAGGCAATATGCTTAAGACCGGCATCACTGTCTCCGCGCTCCATCGCCATGCTTTTGCCATGATAGTCGAAAAGCTCCAGTCTGGCGCCATCGGGCAGTAAAAAATACGTTATGGTATTGTCCCCATTCTCTATAGTCTCCAGCTGTTCAAATCCCAGTATTTCTCTGTAAAATTTGCTGGAAGCCTCTATATTGCTGGTGTTTATCGCTATATGCTCTATTCGTTTGATATTCATTGCTGCCTCCTGTAATGCTGCATCTGTTTTTGTGTTTTCTGTGTCACATCGCTTTGTGTCTGCCGGAAAGCTTAATTTTATAGGAATAGCGGTCAGCCCTTGAGACTGAGACCACCACCTCCACAGGACGGTCGGTAATATCATATGTTACCCTGGTGGCATGGAGCAATGGAAACCCTCTCTTCACATTTAGCATAGAAGCTTCAGACACTTTGGCGGCCTTTGCTTCGACTACCTCCTCCGCCCTGCTGAGAACGATGCTGTAGTTTTTCTCCAGCATCTCATACAGAGATTCGCACTTGAGTCCTTTATCAAGAAAACCGGGTACGATGGCGGGAACCAGGTAGTTAGTCATGATGCATGTTGGCTCATTGTCGGCATAGCGCAGTCTCTCCAGCCGATAAACCGAAGCTCCGATGGGTATGTCCAGCAGTCTTGCCACATTGACCGGAGCAGGCTCCTGCGAATACTTTATAATCTTTGATTCCGGATGCATGCCCAGGGCGATCATAGTTTCAGCCCAGCTTGAAATCAGATTGAGCTCCTGGCTTGCTTTAGGCCTGCTGACGTATGTCCCCTTGCCCTGCTGCGTATACAGCAGCCCTTCCTGTACCAGCTCCTGGATAGCCCGCCGTATTGTTATGCGGCTTACCTTGTACTTCTCCTGAAGCTCTGATTCGGACGGGATCAGGTCGCCGACCTTGAACTGCCTTGTACGTATTTCCTCCAGCAGGCTTTCCTTAACCTGATAATACAAAGGAATCGGATGAGTTTTATCCAGCAAGTTTTCCACCCCTTATACCAATAAATCACTTTTCAATTCATGATTATACATTATAATTCATATTCAGTCCATTGGGAAGCACAGCTTATCGGATATTTCAGAAAGACTGTGAGCCGCAAAATCGAAGACCTTCAGCAGTCTTTCGTAGATCCTGTTGTTATCGGTATCAGGCTTCAATTTCTCCGCTGTCTTGTGTATACTGTCCATCCTGCTGAAATCCTTCCATATACCGCAGCCTGCCGCCGCAACCGCGACCGCCCCAAGAGCGGCAGCGTCCTGATCTATGTTTGTCTTGATGATATCCATATTGTAGACATCGGCAAATATCCTTCTGTACAGCGGGCTCTTGCTGCCTCCTCCCACCAGAAGCATCTCATCGTGCAGGCTGCAGTGCATTCTCAATACATCCAGCCTGAGCCGCAGATTCATCGCTATCCCTTCCATACAGGCACGGATCAGATCCTCCCTGTTATGCTTCAGATCCAGTCCTATATATGCGCCTCTCAGATTGGCACTGGCATCCTGTGATGTCCCGCCGGCAAGGCTTGGGTTGAATATGAGTCTGTTTGCCCCTGCAGGTGAACGCTCCGCCAGCATATCCATCATCCTGTACGCATTCTGTCCTCCCCGTGCTTCACTTTCCTTCAGGTCGGGGCATAGATTGTCCCTCAGCCAGGTGAAGGAGGTGCCTGCTGAAAATATACTCACTGCAGACGTGTACAAACCCGGGATCACATGAGTGAAAACATAGGGCTTTGCTTTGAGGTCAAGTACGGGTTCTGATGATGAAACTGCGATCCATGCGGAGGAGCCGAGAGATGTATATACTCTGCCCTCCTCTATGTTTTTTGCACCCAGTGCCATACACGAATTGTCCACACCGCCGCACACCACCAGGACATTGGGGCCGAGCCCTGTTTCCGCTGCCGCCTTCGGAGTGATTTGTCCCAGAATGCTCGTGGATAATACGATGTCAGGCAGCTTTTCTCTATCGATGCCGCTTGCTTCTATAAAACCGTCATGATAAGCATTGGCCTTCAGATCATATACGCCGGATCCGGATGCATAGGAGTGGTCGGTTTTTATGATGCCTGTCAGCTTGTAGTTGATATAATCCTTTGTACCGATTATTTTATATGCATTTTTATACATTTGGTATTCATTATTTTTATACCACATTATCTTGAATACAGTATAAAGGGCTGCAGGAAAACCATTTCCTGTCGTCATATACCATTGGTCATTATCTACTCTGGAAAAAAACTCTTCCGCCTCCCTGACCGCACGGGTATCTGACCATATCGGAGTCGTATCTCTCAGCAGCACTCCATTTCTGTCCACCGGAACTGCACCGAGACTATGGCCCGATATTGCAAGACACTCGATATTGCGGCCGTTTTCTCCCGTCTTCTCCAAAAGCCTCCTGGTGCTCTCACAGACAGCCTCCCACCAATCCACAGGCCTCTGCTCATGCCAGCCGGCCTGCGGGTATATCGTTTTGTACGGAACAAAGACCCAGGCCAGGCAATTGCCGTCCAAATCGTACAGTGAAGCCTTGTTGCCGCCCGTACCAAGGTCATATGATATCATCCTGTTGCCCATTGCGTCACCTCATCACTATATTGTTACCTGACCGCCCAATGCAATACATTCATCAAGAATGGCCTTTCCGCTGCGAAGATTTACTCCGAATCTCGTGACACCGATCCTGTACATCTCAACAAGAGTCTCAAGGGATCTGATGCCGCCGGATGCCTTTATCCTTATCCTGTCCCCGACGATGGACTTTATAAGCCTGACATCCTCTATCGTAGTGCCCCTTGGCATCCAGCCGGTGCCGGTCTTGACAAAAGCAGCCCCTGCATCGATACATATCTCGCATGCTCTCTCTACTTCTTTTTCATTCAGACAGGCAACCTCTATGATGACCTTCAGCGGCAGACCCTTCACTGCATCTACGACAGCCCTGACGTCCTCCTCCACCTCCCGGCACCTTCCGGAACGGAGCATCCCCACATTCAGGACCATATCGATCTCATCACAGCCTGCGTCCACCATCTCGCCTGCCTGACACACCTTCAGGCTGGTGGTGTCGGATCCCGACGGGAAGCTTACATTCCCCACGACCTTTATGTCACGTCTGTCCTTCAGCAGCTTCTTCACATCGGGAATAAAGCACTGCATAACTGATACATGCCCGCAGTTATAAAGCTTTGCAGTCTCTGCAAGGGCTTTGATATCATTTTCATCACTGTCGGTCCTTACACAGCTCAAATCATACATCTGTGCAATATCTTCTGCTGTCAATATCATGTTGTTACCACCCTTCAAGGTAATTGATAAAAAGATAGGCTTATCTTAAAATATGATGCTTCACAATCATGGTATAATGTCATAACAAGTTAAGTCAATAATATCAAATATAGTCCTCTTAGTCAACTGGTATTACAGCGTTCTGCAATAATATAAATAAATCCATTTTCGCTCACTTGTTATGATAAGTGATACCAAATAATGTATCACAACAAATCTCTTTGGCTGTTGATGGTCTGCGGGCGCTGTGTCCGGATGCAGTATGTTTTGCTCTCCCAGGTGCAGTGCAGTTATTAATGCATTGCAAAAAAATAAAACCGATGATAAACTAAGACTGATAAATGAGCAGCATAAATCGACAGTTTATACTAAACAGGGGGATTTATCTGATGACAAAGTACAAAAGGCGCTTTGGTGACAGGTATGATGGCAGACGTATTAGATCTCTGGATCCATTTTACAGGATCGTTCCGTTTATTATGAGATATAGGTCCGATTCACAGAACTTTTTTGAAGAAAAAATCGAGATCGGTCATGCAGAGTCATATCTACGCAAAAGAAGGAAGAGTACGGGAGTCAAAATATCAATGCTGCATGTGATGATAGCAGCAATGGTAAGGACCATAGCTCTCAGGCCGGCTCTTAACAGATTCATTGCAGGACAGAATATATATGCCCGCAATGAAATACTCGTATCACTGGCAATAAAAAAGGAAATGAAGGTCGACAGTCCTGAGACCACCGTCAAATTCAAATTTGAACCCACCGATACACTTTCCGAGATAGCTCAGAAGATAAACCGCCAGATAGAAGAGAACAAGGTCCCGGACACTAAAAATGACACGGACAAGGTCGCCCGTCTGTTCATGCTCTGTCCCGGCCTTCTGGTCAAGCTCCTTGTATTCCTCATAAGATCCATGGATTATCTTGGCATCATGCCAAAGGTCATACACAGGGTGAGTCCGTTCCATACGAGCTTTTTCATAACGGATCTGGGTTCGATAGGGATACAGCCGATCTATCATCATCTGTATGATTTTGGCACCACATCGATCTTCATAGCCTTTGGGATAAAAACCAGAGAAAAGGTCATTGATTCCAATAACGAGATAAAGGAAAAGAGATTCATCAAAATGAAGGTGGCAACGGACGAGAGGATCGTGGACGGTCACTATTATGCCTCGGCCTTCAAGCTGTATAAGGCGCTGGTCCAGAACCCGGAAAGACTCGAGGTCCATCCAGGCAAGCTGGAGCCGGATATCGAATAACATGTGCACAAAAGGGAGCACCTGACGCAATTCATTCAGGTGCTCCCTTTTTTATACCGCTATCCTTCCGATCAATGCTCAATCTTTTTTTCCATTAGCCAGCCCGTTGCCATAAGCAGCAGCGCAAACAGTACTATTGTCATTACAGCCGTACTCAATGCAAAACTCAGGTCTGCAAACCTGAAGATATATATCGGGAATTTGGCAGTCTGTGACTCCAACGTGCTTATCAATACAGTCATCAGGATGAACGCCATTATTCCTATAGGTACGGCAATGGAATTTTTATGGGTGAATGACTTTGCCACGGCAATGCACAGGAATATCAAAATGTACAGACATGCAAAGCCGAACAGCGTCAGTGTTATAGCTGCTATGAAGCCTGCGGGGCTGCTGACGACCATCTGGAGCACCATATCGAAGAATTCAAAAAAGTAGCGGAAATTGCTGTTCACCATAAGGAAGATAAACATTGAAAGCAGCGAAAGAGTACCGCATACTACCAGGCTCACAAGGGTCGCCGCCAGCTTGGACAAGACCTTCTGCCAGGCTGCCGCCGGTAGCATCAGCTCCAGATAGGCCTGCTTTCCCGAAAGGTCCCTTTCAAACCTGTACATGCTTTCAAGGAAGGGATAAGCTCCAAGCATAAAGGATATCGCAAAAAACAAAAGAGTCAACAGACCAAAGGATGCATTGAAATTTGCCTGGGTCTCACTGTTTATTTCAAAGCCGTCGATTATTCCCTCATTCCATAGGAACACTCTTATGATCATCAGCAAGAGCATCTGCACTGCTGCGTATCCCAGCAGGACATACCTCGAAGCTTTCCACTTTTTACGCAGCTCATATGTGATCAGTCTGCCTAGCATGCAAACACCTCCCTGTACAGTTCGTCAAGCGATTTGTTTCTTTCACTCCGAAGATCGTCGGTGGAACCGTGGAGCACGATCTTCCCCTCCTTCAAAAAGTATGCCTCGTCCAGTATATTCTCCACTTCATTGATGAGATGACTGGTAACGAGTATGGTGCTCTCGTGTGAAAAGCTTTTGACGATAGCTCCCAGTATCTGCTCTCTTGCTACAGGGTCGACGCCGTTCAGAGGCTCGTCGAGGACGATGAGCCTTGCGTTCCGGGAGAGGGTGAGAGCAATTGCAAGCTTCTCCTTCATTCCCTTTGAAAGTCCTTTAAATTTCATATCAGGGGTAAGGGCCATGAACTGCAGCAGCTCATTGAAACGCGCCATATCAAAATCCTTGAAAAATGCCGCATATGTATCGCCCGCCTCCCTGATCGTCATCCAATTATATAGAAATTCCGAGTCAGGCAAAAAAGAGATCATTTCCTTTGCCTTATACCCTATTTCCATGCCACAAACCGTAACGCTCCCGCTGCTGGGTCTGATCATACCGATGACCAGCTTCAGGAATGTAGTCTTGCCGCTGCCGTTGGGCCCCAGCAAGCCGATGATCTTGCCCTGCTCAAGGGAAATATCCACATTTGACAGAGCCCATTTGTTCAAATATTTCTTGCCGACCTTATCAGTCTTGAGTATCATCATTCTCATTACCCTCCAAAACCTTCCTGACATTTTCAAGAATCTCATCCTTGCCCATTCCCAATTCCTGCATTTGGGCCACATACCTGCCGGTATACTTCTGCGCCTGAGTATCTCTCAGTTTTTCCACCAGCCCGGCCTCTTCACTGATGAATGTGCCGATGCCCCTCTGGGGATAAGCCACACCTTCCCGCTCAAGCTCCATGAAAACTCTCTGCACCGTATTGGGGTTCACCCTGAAGCTTTCGGCTACGTCCCTCACAGACGGCAGTTTATGCCCTCCCTTGAGTTTTCCTGCCACTATATCAGCCTTTATTTTTTCAACGATCTGCAGATAAATAGGCGAACTCTCATTGAACTTAATCACATATGTTTACCTCCCTGCTATTTCACTAGTGTACTATCATATTAATACACTATGCAATAATTGTCAAGCAACAATTGAATTTTTTTGCGGAATTACTCAAAAGAAAAGCAGCACCGTCGTTTGACAGATGCCGCCTGCAGAAATCCTATAAAATACCGCTGTACCTCACCGCTGCTACTCTCTTCCATTCCAGCAGTATGTGCATACCCTGCATTTTGGAAGGCCAATGGAATCGATCATATCATCGATCTCCTGATATCTCAGACTGGTGAATTTAAGCTTTTTTCTGATGCATTCTACCATGCAGTTATATTTCTCGGTCCCCGGATCTGAATAATCATCGATGTTTACCGGATCTGTACCCTCCAGCTCCCTTATGGTACGCCTGGTGATCAGATCCATTTCGGAACGCGACCGCGAAAAATTGAGATATTTACAGCCATACAGCAGCGGAGGGCATGCCGGCCTTATATGTACTTCCCTGGCATTGAAATTGTACAACAGCTCAACGGTCTCGCTCATTTGCGTGCCGCGTACTATAGAGTCATCGCAGAATAATAATCGCTTGTCCTTCACCAGCTCGGGTATCGGGATCAGCTTCATCTTGGCCACCAGGTTCCTGATGCTCTGATCCTGCGGAATGAAGCTTCTTGACCAGGTCGGTGTGTATTTTACAAAGGGCCTGACGTATGGGAACCCGGACTTGCCGGAATATCCCAAAGCATGGGCAACGCCCGAATCGGGGACGCCGGCCACGCCGTCGATCTCCACATCGTCCTTGCGGGCAAGGGCCTCGCCGCTTCTGTACCGCATTATCTCAACATTTTTTCCCTCATAGGAGGATGCGGGATATCCGTAATACACCCAAAGAAAGGCACATATTTTCATTTCCTCTCTGGCCGGAGATATGCTCTCGATACCATCAGGGGTGATCCTGACGATCTCCCCGGGTCCCAGCTCACGCTTGAGTGCGTAGCCAAGGTTGGGCAGTGCGCTGGATTCGAAGGCGACACAATATGCACCCTCCTTCTCTCCGATCCCCAGAGGAGTTCTTCCCAGCCGGTCTCTCGATGCATATATTCCCTCATGATTCAGCACCAGCATGGTCAGGGAGCCGTCTATCTCCTCCTGTGCCCTCAGGATGCCATCCTTTATCGTATCCTCCAGGTCTATAAGGGCTGCCACCATTTCTGTAGGGTTTATCTCTCCCCTGCTCATTTCAAGAAAATGTATATAGTTGACGGCAAAAGCCTTTTTTACAAGCTCGTTGATATTATTTATACGGCCCACCGTCGTCAGAGCATAGTGCCCGTGGTGGGAACAGACCGTAAGGGGCTGTGCTTCGGTATCACTTATACAGCCGATCCCCATATTTCCTTCCATATCGGCAAGATCGTTTTCAAACTTCGCTCTGAACTGAACATTCTCTATGTTATGGATATATCTTGAAAATCCGTTGCCGGTATAGACCGCCATCCCGCCTCTGCTTGTGCCAAGATGCGAGTGGTAGTCGGTACCGAAATACAGATCCATTACGCAGTCGTTTTTAGATGCAACACCAAATAATCCTCCCATAATTACCACATCCCGTCATGTTTTTTAGATTTATCTACTTGAATAGCACATACTACCATTGTATTTTTATATAGCAAAGTGTCAATACATTTATGCAAACAAATAAATATTTGTACAGTAAGCACAGCCGGGACGCGGACCGGTCACTATCTCATTATTCTCTTTCCAAGTACAGAGCAAAGCAGTGAAACAGCCAGTTCACCTGTTTTGTTTGCATAGTCCAGTACAGGATTCAGCTCCACCAGCTCAATAGACCTCAGCTTGGGCCTTACCGAAAGCATTTCTACAGCCAGATGAGCTTCTCTGTATGTGATCCCGCCCTTTACAGGAGTCCCCACTCCGGGAGCGTCGGAGGGTGTAACAACGTCGAGATCGAAGCTGAGATGGATGCCCTCCGTCCCATCCTCAGCTATTTCCACCGCCCTTTGCATGATGCTCCTGAGGCCGTACATATCGATATCCTCCATGGTGAACACCGTGACCTTTGACTTTTTCAGCAGCTCCGCCTCTTCCGGATCAAGATCCCTTGCTCCGATGATGACAACCTTTTCAGGATCGATAAAATCGACATCCTCCCCTTTGAACCTGGCCATGGCCCGCATTCCGGTGCCGGTGGCGGCCGCAAGCGACATGCCGTGGAGATTCCCGGACAGGGTCGTATGCTCGGTATTAAAATCACCGTGAGCGTCCATCCAAATAACACCTATATTCTTCAGGCAGCTCTGCACACCGAGCAGAGAGCCTGTGGCTATACTGTGGTCGCCTCCGATGACCAGCGGCATATTGCCCTGAGCCAGACTGTCTCCGACCATTTTATACAGTGTCTCGTTTATTTCTGTTATTTCATTGATGAATCTCGGACTGTTGGAGATCCCCTGCTCATAGCTATCGTTTTCGGGTGCGGGAACCGGGATATTCCCAAGATCACGACAGCTCCTGCCCATTTTTCTTATAGCCTGGACCAGTCCCGTATATCTTATGGCACTAGGTCCCATGTCAACACCTCTGCGGTTCGATCCAAGATCCACAGGTACACCTATAATGTCAATATTCACTGATTTGCCCCCCTGATCTGCCTACTCTGTTCAAAAGAGTGTATATATAAATCAATAATATCATACAAGCCCGGGATAATCACCAGACAAATTCGGCAAAAAAAGCGACACTCCTTGTTATCAGCCGTCCACGGCCTATAAAGGAGTGTCAGAAACATCAGATCGTGTTTTTCAGACGAAAATCAAGACTCCGCCTTCTATTCATCTATAAGATAAAGTATTTTTACCGCATTTCCCGGTACATATTTGCTGCCGTATACTGCTGTGACACTGATATAATATTCGGTGCCATATGTCAGCTTCGAAAAATCACCATTTGAATACGGCCTTTCAGTATCGATCTCCACTGATGTGGTATCGGCATCAAAAGCCTTTTCATAGTAACCATTTGCGGGGTATTCAGGATTCTGGTCCTTTTCCGATATAACCACACGGTATTCGGTGAGCAGTGACGAATCTGACTTGTTCCACTTGACCACCAGCTTTCCATTTTCATATACGGCGCTGACCCGTGGCGCAGGGAACAGTACTTCACTGTCTTGCCCATTGTATCGAGCCTTGACCACATTGCCCGGGACCTTCCTGTCTTTGTACTCTGCGGTTATGCTGAAATAGTACTGCTCACCTTTTATGAAGTAGCCTCCAAAATCGCCGTTTGAATAGGCTGTCAGGTTATCGATCACAGCATAGTTTTTATTGCGGTCGGTGATGGTATAAAGATAGCCGTTGTCCGGATATGAAGGGGTATCATCATTCCTTGACGCAACTACTCTGTAAGCAACAAACTCCGATGAGTCGATGCTATTCCATCTGAGAACCAGCTTCCCGTTTTCTTCCGCTGCTGTGACTATCGGTATTACACTCAATTCCGGATTTTCAGCACCGTTATACTTTAATCTGACAGTGTTTCCGGCAACAGTCCTGTCTGTATAGACAGCTGTAACACTGATATAGTAGGTTTCACCTTTGGTCAGGTAGCTGCCGAAGTCTCCCTGGTTATATTTTTGTGAGTTATTTATCAGAGCATATGTCCTGTCTCTGTCGGTGATGCTGTAAAGATAGCCATTGGCAGGATATTCAGGAGTGTTGTCTCCCTTTGATATTACGACCCTGTATTCCCTGAACTTATCAGAGGTTATTTTGTTCCATCTTAATACCGGTATGTTATTTTCCGTGGAGATGGATACCACCGGCTTTGTGTATGTATTGCTGCTGCCGCTGTTATTGTCATCATATGTGACTTTGTCCTCATTATATGTGACCTTCTCTTCATTTTGCACAAATGCTTTGCGAAGAAGTGTAGCCGACTGTGCCCGGGTAAGGTTGCCCTGAGGATCGAAGACAGTCCTGCCGTCTTTTGTATAGCCTTGGATCAGCCCATGCTTTACAGATAATGCGACATACTTCTTAAGATTAGGAGAAATCTGTGCAGCATCCGCAAATGTATTGAGAATGCTTTCGTTCACTGTATCATTCTGATATCCCAGGGCCTTTACGAGAGCAACAGCCATATCCTCTCTTACTGCTGCCTGCTTGGGTTTGAAGTAATCGCCGCTTGCTGTTCTGAAGCCTGTCAGATATGCTTTTGCAGCTTCTACGAAAGGATATTCCCAGGCGGTCTTCTTCACATCCAGGAATGATGGAGTATCAGGCTTGTACTGCTTGAGCTGCAGAGTATTTACCATCATCTTTGCAAACTCTGCTCTTGTAACTGTGCCGTTGGGTTCAAAAATGTCCTTGCTCTTGCCATCGATTATCTTTTTTTCGAGCATCCACATGATATCTTCATATGCCCAGTGACCCGGCTTAACGTCCTTGAATCCTTTTGAATTGAACAAACTGTTGATATTCTTTGCAAATACCGGAGCCGACATCGAAACTAATAACATCAGACAAACAATCAGTGATATCAGCCTCTTTGTTCCATTTTTCATGATCTTTCCCCCTTTGGTTGATTATGTGATATACATTCGCTGTCGGGGAAAAATTATCTGAGGTGATTTTCAAACGTAATGAAACTGTAATATAAGAGCATCCTGCTTCGGTACATGGAATTTATTCAAGTGCCGGCTTGTATCTGCTTAGTTTGTTTACATTATTTAGTTTATGTTAGCTTGTGTTGTAATATTTATCCATTCGATGTATAATGTAACTATCATGTATTTGAGCACGCTAAGAGTGACGATATGATAAAAGCTGAACATAATATTAAAAAAAGCATCCCCGGTTCTTTTTTAGAACTGTTTCGTTCCAAAGACAACATCAACCTCCGCAATGTGCGGCTGGATCATCTGCAATATATGTTGATTTTTCCCTTGGCGCCTGTTTTTGCAAATATGCAGGGAGCCTTATTCAGCTATTCTGTCAGGCTTCTTGGGCTGGACGCCATGACATTGATGGGCAGCGCGTATTGTGTCGGTGCCGGGTCGCTGTTTGCCTTTTCGAATGTAAAAAACATGGCAAAGGTTTCCCGGATTTCCGCTATTATCATGGCGGCCGCCTATATACCATGGCTCATGATGGGCGAAAGCCTGCTCAGTCTGTTGCTTGCCATCATATTCATGTTCTTTTTGGGCGGCTGCGCTGCCTGTGCGGCATTTGCCTACACCTTTGCACTGAACAATACAGAGAGACTGCTGGGTGCGGCAATGATCTCCACATTTTTTGCACTAAATCAGATCGTTTCCGGCCTTTCCCTCCTGTCCGGCCTTTTTGACAGGACATATCTGACGGCGCTTATAGCAGGCAGCTGCATATGTCTGCTGCTATACAAAGCCGGTGATTTCACTTTTGCCGAAAACAGGCCAAAAGCTTCACTGAACCCCGCACTTAAGCTGACTCTTTATTTCTTTGTGGCTCATTACTTCGTTGAAATATTCTATACTTACCTGCCCGGAGCGTCCAGTCCTGACGCCATGGTCGCCAACGGAGCCGTCGGCATATTGGTGGTGTGTCTTGCAGTCGTGATGCAGCTTGTCACAAAACGCAGCATCTGGAACATGTGCAATCTTTTCTTTCTGGCCGAGATCGGTACCTACATGCTGTATTTTATGAAGGAAGGCTCTGTGCTTCGAAGCTTTGCGCGTTTTCTCCACGGCTTCGAACAGATGGGGTATATCGCGGCGTATTACCTCCTGGGATGTGTATTCAAGAAGCACGGTGATTTTCGCACCTTCAAGCTGAGCCTTGTTACTATCCTGCCGGCCAGCATGCTTTCCTATGTGATCCCGGGGATATTGGCCTCCTATGCACCTGATCTGCTCCCGCTTGCGGCCACGCTGACCTCCGGTGTTATATTTATCGTGTTTATACTGATGTCTCCAGCCTATTCCAGACACCTGTTTTTCGCTGAATGGGCCGATGATTTCTACGGTGTTGACATGGCCGAAGCCGGACAGAAAATCCAGCGATCGGGCATGCTGGAAAACCTGGGCCTTTCACCCCGTGAGAAGGAAGTAGCCTTATTGCTTTTGCAGGGCCGTTCTGCAAAGGAGATCTCACAGGAATTGGTGATCACCATCAGTACTGTCAATTTTCACATCAAAAACCTCTATAAAAAACTAAAAATCAGTAATCGTTCTGAACTCTTCGCCCGGTTTTCTTCCCATTCCATATCAATGAAGGTATAATGCAGGCTATTTTATGCTGACCTACCAAAATTGATAGCTATCCAACATACTTTTCTTTCTATAAAATTGGAAAGGAATGGAGGTCAATAGGGGGGTTACGATATGGAATCCATTAAGAAAGCATTCTGTTGGGTACTTATGCAGTTTAGAATTCATACGGTGCGTTCACTGCTGATCACCATCCCCGCCCTGGTCATTGCTGTCGGCGGGATCCTATGGGCATGCGGTGTTTTTTCAGGCAGCAGCTCCACATACCTGCCCCACCGTGAATATATCCTTACTCCTGCCGAAAAGCCGGAGCCTCAAACGCTGGAGGAGCTGCTGCACAGCGATTTCCCCAGTGTGGATACGCTGTTGAAAAACCCCGGAGTGGCACAGGAGTTGATACTGGCTGAAAATATGACGGATATCGTCGATTCTCGCCTGGCGCTGAACAATCTGCGCAGTCTGGATGAACAGTTGAAGCAACGCCTTGAGGAAGAAGCTCCGCCAGTTGTCGATATAGCTGCACGCTCTTCCGGCAACAACAAGAGGTCCGGAACTGCCGATGATGCAGGCGGGCTGTCCATAACCGAACAGACCTCCGGTGCGGTGGCTGCAAATCAGCCGGGTGCCGCTGCAACAAGGAGCGGTGATACATCAATACCCCTTGCCGGATCAACGCAACTCGCTTTAAATCACCGTAATAAACTTGAAACATTAAAGTCTGCCACAGAAAAACTCTTGGCAGTACCGTCCTTCGGCAGTCCTGTAAGGTTTCCTGCGGTTTTGAATATAAAGGGCGTCTGGCAATCCCCCGACGAAGCGCTCATCCATATGGTGCCCTCAGGCGACTGGCTGCCCGGTGAGGGCTGCAGGCTCTATCGTGTGGTGAACGGTGAGAAAGTGCTGATCGCAGAAAGGCTCGCATCGTCCGAGACAGGCTTGTCCGGAGATCTGGAGCTGGAAAATGCGGATATGATCCGGGCTCTTTATCATCAGGCCGAACTGACCCCCGATAAGCTCGGCAAGCTGGGCATGGACTCCGAGGAGTTCCACGAAATGGCCTACCGGACATATTCTCTCGAATCGAGGCCTCGAATAGGCGGAGAGACAGACTTTCTGGCTATGAAGGAGGCTCTTGTCACCATCCCGGCAGGCATCGAACAGAAGATACCTGAAACCGACCTTTTGCTCGACCGGCCCATCATCCTATCCGGCAGACAGCCCAACGGGCAATATGCCAGTGCGGCGATCCAATCATCCGTCTGGAAGAAATTCTCCGTCAGACAGGCTGAAATGCCGGCAGGCATAGATGATCTGAAGCTCTTGCCGGATGGCGGGACGAAATTTGAAACCGCAAATGAGATCCTTGCCGCAAGGCAGCGTCTTTCGACACTGGCCTTCGTTGACGACGAATTCGCTGAGGAGGCCGGACTCCTCTTCCGTGACGATCTGTCGGGGCTGGGCCTGCCCGACGGAGCCGAAATCAGCTATGTTGCGGAAATGCCCGCTCACGCCGGCTCCACCCTTCAAATCATCAAAGGAGATGAAAATAACCTTACCAAGCCCCAAAGGCTCATGGGATACGGCATCGACGGCAAAGTACCCCTGCGCTGGGCAGAAGCAGAGACAAAGAAGGAAAGAAGCATACTGAGCGGATATCATATCGAACGCAGGCTTGACGGTGAAAGCAAATTCACCAGGATCACCAATGAGCCTGTAGTCATTACACATATGCTTGACGAAACAAACACCTATTTCCAATCGCCGGTCTTTTATGAGGATACGGTAGAAAACGGCCGCACAGCCGAATACCGCATCTATTCCATCGACGTATTTGGCAGAAGGAGCGGGTATTCGGACGTTTGTACGCTAAAAGTCGAAAAGGTGACTCCGCCTAACGCCCCCGCAGCAGATGCGCCCGGCCTCACCTATTCCGGAAAGAGCGGGAAATCTCCTGCTGCCGGCAATCCCGTCAATTCCGACGATTCCGGCAATGACACGGAGGTGTCACCCGCCGTTCATATAGCCAGTGAACTCAATCCGAACAAGCGCGGCATCGCTCTGCCGGTTTTCACCGATTCACCCGATACAGTACGCTTCACGATTTACAGAGCGGTAGCTGTAGGCGCAAAGGGATTTGGACCGCCCGAGCTGATCGCCGATCTGGAATATGACAATCCAAAGGCAGCCGCTTCCAACGGGGCACAGCCGGAGAGTTCTGAAGCAGCATATCCCGGCATTGGTTTGGGACCGTCGCAGACAGTGGATCTTAAAGCAACACAGCAGGGCATTGACTTAGAACCGGTACGGCCCGAATTATATCAAACGGCTGTGACGTGGAAGAGCATTTTTGCCAGGAGCAAACACGCACTACTCAAAACTCCTTCCCCCTTAAGTCCTGATCTGATATATTTTGATGACGATATCACAGACGGCTGTACATATAAATACTGGGTTTCCGCATGGGATTCGTGGAATAACGAAAGCGCCTGGTCCCAGGCAGTCTCATTTGCTTTGCCCACGGATGCCGAGCCTCAGGATCCGGGTGAGCTGTTCATCGCAATGCATCCGCGGATTCTAAACGATTATTCCGCAAATCCTCCGGGACTCATACACGATGGCATAGTCACCTACGATGATCTGTCGCTGGCAGCCGAGCTGCCAAAGAGGCCTGTACCGGAAGGCGCCGTAATGGAAACGGTACAGGATGCCATCGAGGATGGCGTTGCCATAGGAAGATTCCTTACATATACCGGTATGAGATCATACGGATCGGGCACCGATATGGGAGCACACGGCTCGGGCGGCAGCACGGGATCGTCTGCCTCCGGCCAAGCTGCCATTGTGGGAGCATCCGGTTCCAGTACCATCACAGGGCCATCCGGTTCCAGTACCATCACAGGGCCATCACGCCCGAATATCGCATATTGTCCTCCCTATATCGACATCAGATACGACAACCTTCCGTCAGACAGGTATATGCATGTGTTCTTAGGCGTGCGGGGCGAGGACGTCCTCCCCGACGGTACAGCGCGCCTCAAATGGCCGGCATACAGCGGCGAAGGATTGGGAGGCTATGTTGTATACCGTCCTTTATTTAATGTAAAGTCTCTTGAAGAAATGCAGAAAATGTCGCGGACCGAGCTTCTTCGGATGGGCATGTGGGAGCGTATGAACGAATTGGCTCTGACACAGAACCAGCTGCTCGTAAGCGGCATGGACCCCACACCTGGAAATCTTGCAGTGTTTCTGATATGCCTTGAGCCCGAAGCATCTGAATCATCTGAATTGGAATCACTGCTTCAAAGATTTGACGATCTGCATCATATCGGCCGTCAATCCCAGGAATCGACTCAATCTGAAATAAATCCGGAGGGCGGTTATGTCTACATCGACTGGGATGCCCCTGACGACCCGCAGATCGAATTTTATCGCGTATACCGAAGCGAGGTGCCCTCCTTCAAAAAGCCCGTTGATGAATCCGCCCTCGAATGGACGCTGGTCGGCGACCGGCTTGTGAACCCCAAATACACAGAACGGGTGGAGCAAACCTTTGCCCATTATTACTACTACAAGATCACATCGGTATCCCCATGGGGCATCGAGTCGACGGTCGGCAGGGTGCAGCGTTTCCGTGTACCCTCCACCAAGCCGCCGCAGACCCCCAACCTCCTGCTGCCGCTCCAGACAAAGGAGGGTGTGAAGGTGCAGTTCTCGGCGGTCAGCCACTGCGACCGGTACGAAATATACCGTGCCGCTATTCCCAGACCGGGTCAGGAGGACATAGACGAGCTGCTGTCCCTGGATCCTGAACTGCATGCAGTACTGTTTGCATCACCGGCCGAGGAGGATATTTTCCTGAAAAATCTGCTGAGGACTTCTCTTATACCGAACCCTTCGATGAACTCCGGTCCTGACGGGGCAAACCCTTCACCGGCTGCCGGGCGGTCCGGGACAGAGGCAGGATCGTCTGCACCGCAGAATGCCTCAGGCTCATATCTGCCTGTTCAGATCAATCCGATCAGCAGGCTTAAAACGCTCACCGGCTTTAACGCAGCCTCAGTGATAGATAATCTCACCGGCCTTGACGATGACCGGCTGCGAATCACATACAATACGATCCTGGACAAATACGGCCCCCTTGCCCTGGCAGACTACGATGTCCTGAGCATTGAAATGATGAATAGAGTGAAATGGGTCAAGGTAGGTGAGCTTCCGTCCGACTACGACACTGTCGAAGCGGTGGACCCTGCCACCGGCCTTTTAAAACCTCTCTCCTTTAATGATACAACAGCCAGATACGGCATCACCTACCTCTACACCGTTCAGGCCTGGAACGACGATAACCTGGGTTCCTCAAGACCCGAGCCTGTGAAAGCCACCCCACGCAGAAACCGTGCCTTCGATCCCATCGACGGGCTTACGGGAGAGATCGATGATGCCATGAGGCCGAGTCTTGAATGGGATCTGCCCAAAATGTCTCCGCTGACCCAGGAGCAGTGTCTGGACGATACAGTTGGCTATATTGTCTACCGTTCGGATACAGAAGATGGGACATATTATCAGGCAAGTCCGCTTCTCTTTACCAACAGCTGGGTGGACGAAAATGCCGATCCTTATGCCTATAACTGGTACAGGGTAAAGGTCCTCGATACAGGCGGCTATCTATCGGAATTTTCCGAGCCGGTACTCGTCAGGTATAATAACTATATCTCCGTATTAACAACGGAAATACCCGGATTACGCGTGCCCAAAGCGCCTGAAATCAGCATCAGAGGCGAAAGCTTTGCCATAACCGAAGGTGATGGGTTCAGTGTGGCATACCAGCTCACCGGCGACAAGCCCGTCACAGTCACAGCAAGGGCAGTGAACGCCGCAGGCGCCACAGTTTCAGAGTTTTCGGCGGATGAAGGCGCAAATATTGTCAAGGCTCCAAAAAGCCTGAAGCCCGGTACATACCGTGTCACGGTCACAGCAAGAAACACCGCTGGCGTGCATTCAGCCTCCTTTACTCTTACTGTATCGGCTAAAGCAGTTATCGACAAGCCCCAGATCCCCATCGAAACACCCCAGATCGACGCGCCACAGATCCCCATTGAAATACCTCAGATCGACGCGCCACAGATCCCCATTGAAATACCTCAGATCGACGCACCTCGTATCTCCTTTGACGGCAACAGCTTCAGAATCACTCAGGGAGACGGATTTGGGACAGTCTACGAGCTTTCCGGCACCGAGCCTGTCACAGTCACGGTAAAAGCCACCACCGCCGACGGTTCTGCAGCAAGAGGGTTTTCTGCGGATCATGCCGCACATCTGGTTAAGGCCGGTCCGGACCTGGCTGTCGGCACATACTATGTCACAGCAACAGCCAAAAATGAAGCCGGCGAGCATTCTGCTTCATTTACACTGACAGTACAGGCCAAGGCAGCAATACCGCCCAAGCTCGACGCTCGTGAGGATGACTATAACTTCACGATCCTCGCCGGCTCTGATACATATACGGTCCGGTTGTCCGCGACAGGCACAAAACCTCTCAGTTGGTCATTGAAGGCGGGTTCTTCGCGTCTTAATATCGTTCCCGCTGAGCTAAGTATCGACAGCAACGGCTTGCTGACTGTCGCCAAGGGGATCAAGGCCGGCAAGTACAGCTTCGTTGTCCATGTTGCCAACGAATCCGGCTCAGACGAAAGAGTAGTCAACCTCAATGTCATGGCCCGATTCTCACCCATCGGCCTCATCGAACCAAAGCTTCTTGCAATGAACGGTGAGGCAGCCATTCTGCCATCAGTTCAGCAATACAACCTGTTGGCTGTCACTTCCTTCGAGCAGTCATCAGACCAGTCAGGCATCCATTTGCAGGGACTTCAGGGCACCGGGCCCCAGGGGCTGTCGGGCACCCAGCAGACCTCTCCGTCTTCCGTTTCGCAGCAGCTATTTCCGCACACCCAATCGCTCACAACTGCTTATGATCACCAGATCGATCAGATGAGCTGCATGGGATTCATCCTGACAGACGTAAAGCTCAACAGGGTCCCCTACACTGATCGCTTTGCCGGAAGGGGTTTGTTGGACATCGGGTACGACATTCCCATCGAGGTCTGGATTACCAACGCCGATTTCGATGATGCAGTCGGTTACAGCACTAGTGTACTGAAAAAAGGATCGGTCTACATATCAGCACCTGCCGAGCTTGAAAACATCGGCCTGACGTTGATGAGCCTCGATTTATCCCCCGACAGCAAAACGGCAAAGGTCAGCGGTTATATCAAGAGCACGACAGAAGGTCAAAATCTGGCAGGTGATCTGTACGTGCTGGAATTCGAAGATGCGGCGCTTGAGCCGGGCAGAGTAGTTGTCGGCCAGGGGATCCCTGAAATACGCTGGAAGCAGTTCGTTTTCAAAAGTCTCAATTATATCAATATATATCTCGGCGCCGTGCAGGACACAGACAAGAAGCTTTTGTCAATGTCAGGCAAAGGCATATACATGAGATCCCATCTCGAAACGCTCAGCAACGAGGGTCTGCAATTTGAACAGAGCATAATAAGCTTTGACATGCAAGGCAGAATGGATGCCACCTTCGTCACTGCCAGAGAACAATGCCTGCAGTTGCTGGTGCCGGGCGGCGCAGGACTGCGGGTCGACCAGGCTGCCCTTCAGTTCAGGAACGGGGAGGTCAAGCCCGGTGGACGTCTCATCGGCAAACTGGTGCTTCCATTCGAAAATGCCACCGCCGGCGGCTCCCTGGTACCGGCTGTTTACGCAGGCGGACATCCCGCACACAGCGAGATGGACGACATCGCAGCCGGCAGCGGCGAGCTTTCTCCGGGGGAAATGGTTGTGATGAATGATACATTGGTACACTATGGTGAAACGGTACAGCAAAACAGCCTTCTCATCCTGCCAGCCTCCTTTGCACTTCAGGATAAATGTACATCGATCCCTATTGATGTGGCAAACTGGGACGGCGGAGGCTTTGTGGTCAAATCGTCGACCATGGATCCCGTAAGGGTGACAAATCGTAATCTGGAGGGCGGCTACAGCGAGGATGGTTTTTACATCTATAATCAGCGTGCTCAGGCTGTCGTTGTATCACCCTCGACGGTGTCGGTGGACCTTGACCGCAAATCCTTCCTGCCGGGCAGCGACAGCTCTCAGAACCAGAACGGCACCGGAGAGATCCTCACACCGAAGGAAGTCGGAAAACCCTTCTGGGTGGGTGTCGTTATCAACGGCGGAAAGCTGGCTTTGCCATCATCCTACCTTCAGCAGGCTGACGGGGGGACCATCGAGTTTATGCTGGCAGAGGGTGAGATGATCTACGACCTGAACGGCTTTAATTACCAGAGCTATATGTACAGCAGCGATCCGGAAGGCGTACCTGCCCGTTTCGGCGATAGTCTTGGCGGCTTTGAGCATGTGAGGATCAAGGACTGCCTCCTGGATATGTATTCAAACCGTGTCAACTTCGAGATCAACGCAATGGTCCGGGTAGATCTCTTTCATTATGAATGGGCCGAAGCAAAGCTTTTTACCGACGAAAAGGGAAAATTCATATGCTCGGCAGCTCCCACAATGATCGAAGATTGTCTGGCAAAGGGCGTGGATGTGAAAATAGACGGAGGCTTTTTTGAACGGGAGGGTCTGAAGATCAGCGGTCAGGTTATACTGCCCCCTCCGGGCACTGCCGGTTACGAAATCGGTTCGCAGGACCCGCTGGCTTTCACCAGCATGATAGTGCCTGCCGATCCTGAAAAAATACGCGTGCAGAGCAGCACGAACATCTATGCCTCCGTGCCTCTCGATAAGCCTGTGAACATCGACTTCCAGGGCTTCCCCATGGAAGTGCGCGGCTTTGACATCAAATACACCGCTCCCAAGACTCCGCAAGTCCTTCCCAGAGGCGAACACAAAACCGATTTTGCGGAACTGACTCTACACGGAGCAACACAGCTTTCGGACAGCATCGCGCTGTCAAACGACACCACCGACTCTCTTGTGGTCAAGTGCGCCGATAAAGAGGTCATCCCGTCGGTGCTTTACGATAAGTCATACTCGATACTGAACAACTCCTTCGACGGCTGTATCGACGTTGTAGGCAGGCTTGTACCCAAAAAGATCCAAAATGCGGGCGGTCGTCTTGTGGAGTTTGAGAGCGAAGAACTGGAGCTCATATTCCTGGGGCAAAATCTCAATTCACTGCCGGTGGCCCACTACACCCGCTTCGGCAAGGCGGGCAGCAATTTCTACTTCGCGGTGGGACTTGCGCCAATGGGCGGTAAACCCATCAACTTCGGCGCCGGCAACATAGAAAGATTCACAGGACTTGTAGCCCAAAACATGAAGGTGGATAAGGACGAACAAGGGCGGCTTGCCTTCCCGGAAAATGCCGGCAATATGAGTGCCTATATCAGAGATCTCCAGGTGGGCGGCGGCAGATTCGCCGGCGGTATCAAGGGCGAGATGACCGTTTTCAGGCTGTGCACCATAAAAAACCTATACTTCGGCTTCGAGCCCGGTCCGAAGGTCACTGCAGGCGGCGATGTATACGTGCCTCTGGACATAAAATCCATCGTTGATGGAAACCCCTCCAGATATGTTGGAAAGACTAATATACAATACAGACATGCCGACCGCTATTTCTCCTTCAAAATGACCTTCGACAATATGAACATCGTAATATTTGATTTCGGAGGCAGCATGGGCCTTGAGTACAGCCCTCGCCTGTTCGGCGTTCAGATCGGGTATCCCGAAACGCTGTACACCAATTTCCAGCTGGGTTTCATCCCCGTCCATGTAGGCGTCGGCCTTGGCTTTCGCATCGATCAGGATAACGAATCCATGGTTCAGGCTAAACTTGAATTCGGGCTTGAGAAGGAAATAGAAGTTGCCATTGTATATCTGCACGGCTATATCTATGCAGGCGCTGACGGAGCATATTACTGGGGCGGTCCCGACGGCAGCAGGATCACGCTGGACCTCTATTTGAAGGGCGGCATCGAGGGCGGTATCGTAGCCTTCGATAAAAGATACAACATCATCAGCTTCTATCTGGACGCCCACGGCACACTGGCATCGGGCGGCGGCTTCAAGAGCTGGGAACTCGGATGCAGCTGTACGGTTGGCTATAGCCTGGATCTGTGGCTGGTGGAGATCGAAGGCTCTGTCAATGCGAGTTTCAACACCACGATAGGCTGACCGGGTCAGGCTTGCATAATTGCATAATTCATACGAGCATATACAAACACACTGGTGCAGGCTGGTAAAATCGGGGTACAGTTTTAGTATAGGGTAGAATTTTATCGATTTTTGTCTTCTAAATGGTTCTTATTGTATGGTAAAATAAAGTAAACACATGCATATTCTACACGGGAGATGAAATATGATAAAGAGCGTTAATACCCGTATTAAAAATGAGTATCTATATTTTGCTGCACTAATTGGCATCGGTTTCCTTTGGACAGGCACCGCCTATATGATGCAGGTTTACCGTATGCTCGGTTTTTTGGATGGGGGAACGGTA
>JAAYPO010000062.1 GCA_012519745.1 Clostridiaceae bacterium
ACGTGACAGCGGTCTCAAGGCCCACAACACGATAGATCTCCAGACCTGGCTTAAGATGGGTTTCCGGGAGTTCGAGTGACAATTAAATAATAATGTTGAAATATTTTATCGAATAATGTAAAATTATTTTAATACAGATATCTCATTCAAAATATATGAAAAAATTGTATGTTGATAGTTAGTACAGCGATTCTTTGTTTGAATCATTATTTTACATGAAAGGATAAAGTCCGATGGTAAAATTATGGGGAAAACGATTAGGTGTGCCTGTTGCAGCGGAACTGATACTATTATTTCTGTTATTACTGATTCTATATGGCACACTGAAGGAAGGCAGCACAACACTTGATATCACCATGACGATAATGGCTTTCATTGCATTATCAGCCAATTCTTTGCAGATCATTTCTACTATCTCTGCCTTAAAGGAAACAAAAATTCTTACTGATCAAATTAAATCAACAGAGGATATTGGTTCACTGAGGGACAGCTTGCTTGTTAACAATAGAAAAAGTTATCATGCAAAAAAGCTTGCTGAAAGCGTGCTGGAAATAATCAAAAAATATGGATCAGTGACCAATTTCACTAAAGATGATGTTGATGAGATAGTCGGTAAGTGCAATGAATTGCAGGAATTGTTCCAGGATATCAGCAATGTGAGTACCAGTTCGGAAAATTTAGCAAGCATAATGAAGGACACGGCAGACACCTCAGAGAATATTGCCGCGGCCACACTTGATATTGCCGGTTCCGCTCAGAATATCACTGACAAGACATCACAGGGAGTACAAGTCGCAGATGAAATAAGCGAAAGGGCGCGGGATATAAACAACCGGGTCGTTGAATCGCAGCATAAAGCGCAGCAAATATTTAGTGAAGTAAAGCTGGAGCTTGAGAACGCCATCGATGAGGCCAAAATCGTAGAACAAATATCGATTTTATCGGACTCCATCATAAAGATAACTGCTCAAACAAACCTCCTTGCGCTAAACGCAAATATAGAAGCAGCAAAAGCCGGCGATGCAGGAAAAGGGTTCGCAGTAGTTGCAAATGAGATCAGGAAGCTTGCTGAGCAGTCCAAGCAGGCGGTTTCAAAAATCCAAAGCATAAATGCACAGGTAGAGACATCGGTGCGTAACCTTTCAACATGTTCGATCAGGATCCTCAACTTCATGTCGAATGATGTAAACGATGATTATACTTCCATGTTGGAAACTGCTCGAAAATATAGTGATGACGCCATGTTCATTAATGATATGGTGAACGGGTTCAATCTGACATCAAAAGAGCTTTTGACGACAGTGGACAATGTACTTGCGTCAATTGACAACATATCACTGGCATCGAGCACAGGCGAAAAGAGAATAAAGGATATCAGAAAAAGTATGGAGTCGATAGCAGACAGGTTTGGAGCTATTCTCGAGAACCTGAAAATATCACTGCGTATATAAAATCAATAAATTTACAGGAGGTAGTGAAATGTCACAATGGAAACTTGAGGTTTATGACATTCCAGGCAAAAAAATCGTCAACACAGAAGGCATTGGACAGGCAACTGCAGCTGATGTCAGAAAGGTCACAGAGTATGTAGTCAAAAAAGGGAAGAGCTTTGGCGGTAAATGGGGATATATACCCATGATCGAAAAGATGGACCCCATATTTGATGCAGAAACGCAGAAGGAATTTGCCAAAATGCATCAGCTCTGTGAGGAGTCAGGATGTATTGCGTTTGGATTTGTTGCCGGAGGCCTTGCAGCAATAAAGGTCCAGGCAAAACGGCACCAGCAGGCATCACATGCCGAAGGGATCCAGACCGAATACTTCAGGACCCGCGAAGAAGCTATAGAATGGATGGAATCCCTTGGCCTTTAAAAAAGAATGACGCAGGCTTGACCACATCTGATAGGAGAACACAATGCTAAAGCTATTGTCCTGGGCAACTGTTATATTATGGATGGCTCTAATATTTTTTCTCTCAGCCCAGGCTGCAGAGCAGTCAGATCAACTGAGCTCAGGGATTACCGAAAAAATCGTACAGGCTGTTGAAAAAGTAATTCCGGATGTGGGATTAGTTACAGAAAACATGAATCATATCGTGAGAAAATATGCTCATTTTTTCGCATATCTTATGCTTGGAGCATTAACCGTCAATGCGTTTTGTACTAGTGGCGTATGTGGATTCAAAGGCATAGCAGCAGCGGTGATAGTGTGTGTACTCTATGCCATCTCAGATGAGATCCATCAAATTTTTGTTCCGGGCAGGAGCGGCCAGTTTTCAGATGTTCTATTAGACAGTGCAGGTGCGGTGATAGGGGCGTTTGTTGTTGGAAATTTACGAAGCAAACCGCGAAAGACTTAAGTTGTGGCAGACAGCTTCTGCTCAGGAATAAAAGATCAGACTGAAATGCATAAGGAGATGATATAGTGAACATATCTTTTATCTACTATCCGGAGGGCAGGAAAAAGGCACTGACGATGAGCTATGATGATGGTCAGATATTTGACAGAAGGCTTGTAGAGGTGTTCAACAGGTATGGAATAAAGGGGACCTTCCATCTGAATTCGGGCTTGCTGGATGGTGATGTTTTCATAAAAGCTTCTGAGGTCAGTGAGCTTTATAAAGGACATGAAGTATCGGCCCACTCTGTGACACATCCTTATCTGACTGGGATTCCCGCAGATATAGCCGCATCTGAGATGACGGAGGACAGGAGAAGGCTGGAGGCTCTGGTTTGCTACCCTGTACGCGGCATGTCATATCCCTTCGGTGCGTACAGCAATGAGCTGATGACAACGCTTCCCCGCTTGGGAATAGAGTATTCAAGGACAGTAAATTCTCATGGAGGGTTCCAGCTGCCCGACAATTTCATGGCATGGCATCCTACCTGCCATCACGGACAGGATCTTATGGAGAAGGCCAAGGTATTCAAAAACCATCTGTCCTGGTCCAAGATGCCGCTTTTCTATGTTTGGGGCCACAGCTTTGAGTTTGACAGGGAGGATAATTGGGATCTGATAGAGGAATTCTGCAAGGTGGTTTCAGGCGACGAGTCAGTGTGGTACGCCACAAATATTGAGATTATGGATTACATAAAGGCAGTAAGGGGATTAAGATTCAGTGTTGATTGCAGGATCGTGAGCAATCCTTCCGCAACACCTGTATGGATAGGAGTAGACGGCGGACCTGTAAAGATTGGAGCAGGGCAGACCGTTAAGCTTTAATAATAGGGGGTCAGGCTTGCAAGCCTGACCCCGCTCTTATCTTTTCACCCGCGCATTTCCTTCGAAAATGCTCCAGACCTGTGCTTCATCGACAGGCTGTCCGTAGTCCTCGGCAACTGTGACGACCAGTGCGCCGGTCGCCCATGCGAACTGCGGCCACCTTTCAGGCTCCCAGCCCTTCAGTATGGAGTAGAGCAGACCTCCGACGAACCCGTCGCCGCCGCCGATGCGGTCATATACAGAGATCTCACGGGGTTCGATCACGTACCAGTCATCGTTGTAAAGCATTATATTGCCCCAGAGGTGAGTGTTTGCATTTATCACCTCCCGGAGTGTCGTTGCAAAAACCGATACATTGGGATATGCATTTTTTACCCGGGCGATCATAAGCCTGAAGCTGTCGATCTTTTTGCACAGGCTGCAGCCTCCGGCTTCAGGGCCTTCTATACCCAGCGCCAGCTGGAAGTCTTCTTCGTTGCCTATCAGTATATCTGAAAGGGCTGCTATTTGCGAGAAGGTGCTTCGCAGCTCTTCCTCACGGCCTGCCCAAAAGGAGGCCCTGTAGTTGAGGTCGAAGCTTACTTTGGTACCATGCTCCTTGGCAGCCTTAGCCAGATCAAGGCAGAACTGACTCGTTTCATGGGACAGGGCGGCAATCAGTCCGGACAGGTGCAGGATTGCAACACCTTCCCTTCCAAAGATCCTGTCTATATCAAAATCACTGGTATTCAATGTACGTCCGACTTCTCCTGCGCGGTCATTCAACACCCGGGGACCTCTCATGCCATAACCGCTGTCTGCGATATTGAACTGGTGCCTGTAGCCCCAGGGACCTCCCTGCGGGACTTCCGGACCCTCATATTCAATGTTGCGCCTGCGCAGCTCGCTTTTTATGTACTGTGCGATCTCACTGTTTTTTACGAATGTCGTCAGCAGCCTGACTCTCATTCCAAGCGAGGCTGCTATGTTGCCAACATTGGATTCTGCGCTGGTTGCCTGCATTGTGTACAGATTGCCTGTGTGCACAGGCTGACGGTTGAAGGGTGTTATCCTGACACCCATGCTGGTTGGCATCACGAGCTGATATGTACAGTCGTTTCTCAATTGCATCCTTCTTACCTCCTGGTATTCATTCTATTTACCTGTGTTCGGGCAGGGCAGCGATCCAGGTCGGGATGGTCTCCTGATGTCATATGCTGCTAATATTTCTGAACATTCTATATATTAATACAGCGGGCTGCTTTTTTCAATGAGAGGGGCGGCATAGAGCAATATTTACATGATATCAAGCAATTAAAGCAAGGATTAAAGCCGCATGGTACATTATAATTGTAGTATATGGTACCGGCATGTCCATGATCGGGCATTCGGGCCTGAAATTCGACGGACTTTTTTTGAGACGATGCATAATGGGTAAACTATATTAAGCAGAGGAATGTGAGGGTAAATATGGATTTATTCAGTCTGACAGTAAAAAAAGCTGTATTGCTCGGAGGCGGGGGCGTGCTGGGCGCCGCCATGGCAAAGGGACTGCTGGAGGCGGGAGCTGATGTGGCAGTCTGCGATCTTGATCCGGCAAGAGCTCAGGCCGTCGTTGATGTGATGCCAAAGGGGGCATCAATGGCCAAAGCGTACAAGATAGATGCAATGGACTCCGCCAGCATCAAATCGACTGCAAAAGATATTTTCTGCGATTTTGGAGGAGTGGACATACTTGTCAATGCAGTGGGCGGCAATATGAAAGCAGCTACAACATCAGAAGAGGTTTCTTTCTTTGATCTAAACGGTGATGTGCTGGAAAAGGTGGTAAGATTAAATCTTATGGCAGGTGCAGTGTTGCCAACTCAGGTTTTCGGCAGGGAAATGGTAAAGAATGAGGAGGGAGGAGTCATAATCAATATTTCCTCTATGAACTCCTTCAGGCCTTTGACCCGTATCCCCGGCTACTCGGCAGCCAAGGCCGCGGTAAGCAATTTTACCCAGTGGCTGTCGACAGATCTTGCAAGACAGTATGGGGACAAGATAAGGGTCAATGCAATTGCACCGGGATTCTTTCTGACAGAGCAGAACCGATACCTGCTGACAGATCCTGAGACAGGCGGATTTACACCCAGAGGAAGGACAATAGTCGAGCACACTCCCATGGGCAGGCTGGGGCAGCCGGAGGACCTTGTAGGGACGCTTGTGTGGCTGTGCTCTGATGCGTCGAGGTTCGTCACAGGTATAGTTGTGCCGGTGGATGGAGGATTTTCGGCGTTTTCGGGAGTTTGACGATATGTTATTATTCAAAGAAGGAGTGTGCTGGCATGAGTAAACAGGATATAGGAGTGATAGGCCTTGCGGTCATGGGCAAGAATCTGGCACTGAATATTGAGAGTAAAGGTTTCTCAGTATCGGTATACAATCGTTCCAGAGAAAAAACCGATGATATGCTGGAGGAAACAAAGGGGAAAAATGTTGTCGGAACTTACAGCATAAAGGAATTTGTTGAATCACTGGAGCCGCCCAGAAGGATCATTATAATGGTCAAGGCCGGCAAACCGGTGGATGATACCATAGAGCAGCTCAAAGAGCATATCTCCCGGGGAGATATAATTATTGATGCAGGTAATTCTTATTTCGGAGATACCATAAGAAGAAGCAGGGAGCTGGAAGCGCAAGGGTACAGGTTTATCGGCACAGGTGTTTCAGGCGGAGAGGAAGGAGCCCTCAACGGGCCTGCGATCATGCCCGGCGGAGAAAGGGAGGTTTACGATATAGTAGCCCCCATTCTCACTGCCATTTCGGCAAAGGTAGATGGAGAGCCGTGCTGTACATATATCGGAACAGATGGTGCAGGTCATTATGTGAAGATGGTGCACAACGGTATCGAATATGGTGATATGCAGCTTATCTGCGAAGCATATTCTCTGTTAAAAAATATGCTGGGAATGTCTGCCCAAGAGCTGCACGATGTCTTTGCCGAATGGAACAAGGGGGAGCTGGACAGCTATCTCATCGAGATCACAAGTGATATATTCTCCAAAAAGGACCCTGAGACGGGAAAACCGATGGTGGATGTGATACTGGACAAGGCAGGCCAGAAGGGTACCGGCAAATGGACCAGCAAGAGTGCGCTGGATCTGGGCATAGCTACGCCTGTCATCACCGAGGCTGTATTTGCGCGCTGCCTGTCTGCAATAAAGGATGAGAGAGCTGCCGCAAGCAAGGTGCTCAGAGGACCTGCCGGATACAAATTTGAAGGGGACAGGAACGGATTCATAGAATCTGTCAGACGTGCCCTCTATGCAAGCAAGATATGTTCATATGCCCAAGGGTTTGCGCTGATGAAGGCCGCTTCTGTGGAATATGGCTGGCAGCTCGACTATGGCAGGATCGCAATGATATTCAGGGGGGGCTGCATCATAAGAGCCCAGTTCCTCCACAGGATAAAGGAAGCCTACGATAATGATCCGGAGCTGGCTAACCTTATGCTGGATCCATACTTCGAGGAGATACTCGAAAATTATCAGGCAGACTGGCGCAGGATCGTTGCAGCAGCAGTTGGAGCAGGCATACCTGTACAGGCGATATCAAGTGCAGTCTCATATTTTGACAGCTACAGGAGTGAAAGTCTGCCTGCCAACCTGCTCCAGGCACAGAGGGACTACTTCGGAGCTCATACCTTCGAGCGCATCGACAAGCCCCGGGGAGAATTCTTTCACTTTAACTGGACGGACCATGGTGGGAAGACTTCGGCTTCCACATATACAGTGTAGGATATTTTGGTGAGGTGAAACCGGCTATGGTGGATTTTGTTAAGAAAGATCCTGATATCAAGGACATCATTGTGAGAGAAAAGAGTGGAAGCGGCATACATGAGGGTGAGATACGCAGTGTACTGGAGCAGAGCATCTCAGAATACCTCAGAAGCCCCGGCCGGAATAAAAGAGTGCTTCTGATACCGCCTGATTTTACAAGGATGCATTCCGGTGCGGGGAAGATCACAGCCATTTATTATGAGCTGTTAAAGGAATGCTGCCAGGTAAACGTGCTGCCTGCTCTTGGAACTCACGAGCCAATGACGGACTCCGAGATCGATGAGTTTTTTGAAGGAACGATACCCCATGATGCTTTTATTGTACATAACTGGAGGAAGGATGTAGTCAGGATCGGACAAGTGCCGGCTGACTATGTAAAGGAGATCTCTGAGGGGCTTGTGGCAGAGCATATTGATGTCGAGGTGAACAGGCGGATCGCAGATGGCTCCTATGACCTTATTATTTCTATCGGGCAGGTGGTGCCTCATGAGGTAGTAGGGATGGCGAACTATAGTAAGAATATCTTTGTTGGCTGCGGCGGCAGCAGTATGATCAGCCAGTCCCACATGCTCGGTGCTTTTTACGGCCTCGAGAGGATCATGGGACGCGACCGCTCACCTGTGCGAAAGGTATTTGATTACGCACAGGAGCATTTCTTAAATACCATACCGCTGATGTATGTGCTGACCGTGACTACACAGTCCGAGGGCAAAGTGGCGATCCACGGCCTGTTTGCCGGAAACAGCCGGAGAATCTTTGAGGAGGCTGCCGCACTCAGTCAGCAAAAAAACATTATCTTTGTTGAGAAGCCATTAAAGAAGGTCGTCGTTTATCTGGACGAAAGGGAATTCAAAAGCACCTGGCTTGGAAACAAGGCCGTTTACAGGACCAGGATGGCTATTGCCGACGGCGGGGAGCTGATTGTGCTGGCACCCGGTGTCAGGAAGTTCGGAGAGGACGACGAGAATGACAGGCTTATCCGAAAATACGGCTATGTTGGCAGAGAAAAAGTGCTGGAGCTTTGCAAAAAAAACGACGACCTTCGGAACAACCTTTCTGTGGCGGCACATCTTATCCATGGTTCGTCAGACGGCAGGTTTTCCATCGTATATGCGCCTGGGAAGCTGGCAAAGCAGGAGACTGAGGGTGTGAATTTCAAGTATGTGTCTCTTAAGGACGCTGTGAAGCGCTATGACCCAAAGCACCTGAAGGATGGCTTCAATGTAATGGAGGACGGAGAGGAAATATATTATATCAGCAATCCGGCGCTGGGACTCTGGGCTTGCAGGGACAGATTCTGAGACGGCAGAGGGCCTGCAGGGCAGCGGAGCTTTGAGATGCACAAGGACAGCAGGTGCGATGGCCGGTCATAAAGCAAATAAGTTTATGTGAGGTACATGTGGAATGAAAGAGTTTATGGACGAAAATTTCCTGCTGCAGAATGAGACCGCGGTCAGGCTTTATCACGAGCATGCGAAGAACATGCCCATAATCGACTACCATTGTCATCTGAATCCGCGAGAGATCGCAGAAAATAAAAAATACAGTAATATCACAGAGATCTGGCTCGGAGGCGACCATTACAAATGGCGTGCCATGCGTATAAATGGTGTGGATGAGAGGTATATTACCGGCGGCGCCGATGACAGGGACAAATTCTTCAAATGGGCTGAAACGATTCAGTACTGTATTGGAAACCCGCTGTATCATTGGACGCATCTAGAGATGAGGCGTTTCTTTGGGATAGATCAGCTGCTGTCGCCTGAAACTGCCGAAGAAATCTGGATTAAATGCAATGAACTGCTCAAGCAGGACGGATTCTCGGCGAGAGAGCTCATCAGGCGATCGAATGTCAAGGCCTTATGCACGACAGATGATCCTGTCGATACACTTGAGTATCATGATGTGATAAGAAGGGATGAGTCTTTTGGTGTCAAGGTGCTTCCGACATTCAGACCCGATAGGGCGATCAACATTGAAAGGGCAGGATTTGCCGAATGGCTGGCGAAGCTTGAAAAAGCATCGGGATCAGGTATAAGGAACTACAGTGATTTTAAGGATGCCCTGCTGGGCAGGCTGAACTATTTTAATGAAATGGGCTGCAGGATCTCCGATCATTCACTTGAGCCTCCTGTTTATGTTGACTGCACCGAGGCCGAGGTCTCCGCTGTTTTTGGCAAGGCTCTGGCAGGGAAGGCTCTTGCGATTGATGAAATAAAGAAATACAAGAGCAATCTGATGACCTTCCTTGGCACACAGTACCGCAGTATCGGGTGGGCAATGCAGCTGCATATCGGCTGTCTGAGAAATAACAACTCACGGCAATTTAGGCTGCTGGGGCCTGATGCAGGATATGACGCCATTGACGATATGAGTTTTGCATCGGCGTTGTCAAAACTGCTGGACAGTATAGAGGTCAACGGCGGACTGCCTAAAACCATCCTTTACTGTCTCAACCCAAGGGATAACGAAGTGATAGGCACTATTGCCGGATGTTTTCAAGGCGGCGGCATTCCCGGCAAGATACAGTTCGGGTCGGCATGGTGGTTCAATGATCAGCTGGACGGAATGAGAAAGCAAATGACCGCATTGGCCAATACAGGCCTGCTGAGCAGGTTTGTTGGGATGCTGACAGATTCCCGGAGCTTTTTGTCCTACACTCGCCATGAATATTTCAGAAGGATCCTTTGCAGCATACTCGGAGGATGGGCAGAAAACGGCGAGGCACCAAATGATATGAAGCTGCTGGGAAAAATGGCAGAAGACATAAGCTATAATAATGCAAATAATTATTTCGGATTTGATGCATGATTTAGCTGCAGCGAGCAGGAGCAGATTTTCCGAGAGTTAAAGGCAGGGAAGGAGACCTGTCTTTCCTATTTCCAGGAAATACCATATAACTCCAGAAATGAGCTATCCTTATATAGTAACCATACATTAAGTATTGAGGGGCTATATGAGGAAGCTGATAAAATCAATAATAATACTGTCAGTTTTCGATGCGGCAGCTACTATTGCAGGTATCGAATTTAACTATATCAGTGAAGGCAATCCTGTTGTTGCGTCATTTGTGATCCAGGATCCCTTTGTGGTTTGTACCTTCGTATGTGTGATCGTTGTAGCTCTTATTTTGCTGGTATACCGATTTGGGAAAAAGATACGCTGGATAAAATACAGTCTTTACCTGATACTTGCCGTAAAAGCGGTGGTTGTATGCCTGCATGTGACAATGATCGCACTGGCTGTCGGAAAAGGGCTCATTTGATCTGTTTATTTTCATGTTCAGTTGCTATCAGCGATAAAAATGGGATAAAATAAAGCAGGATAGTTGTACATCAGCTGTGTTGCGTACATTATTTATTTACATAAGTATGGGAGATAATATTATGCCGGAGAAAAAATACAGCTTCAACGACCTGTTGGAGATAATGGAAAAGCTGCGGGGAGAGGGCGGATGTCCCTGGGACAGGGAGCAGACTCATGACAGCCTGCGTATCTATATGATCGAGGAGACATATGAGGTTCTCGAGGCGCTGGATGCAGGGGACAAGGACAAATTCTGCAACGAGCTTGGTGATCTGCTGCTGCAGATAGTGTTCCATGCACAGATCGCCAGGGAGAATTGCGATTTTGACATAGGGGATGTGACAACGGAGGTTTGTCAAAAGCTGATATCGAGGCACCCGCATATTTTTGGAGATGTCAGGGCGGATACAGCCGATAAGGTAGTTGAGAATTGGGAGGCAATAAAAAAGAGGGAGAAAAAGCTGAAAAGTCAGACTGGTGTACTCAAGGATGTGCCTTCAAATCTTCCGGCATTGATGCGAAGCTACAAGGTCCAGCAAAAAGCAGCCCTGGTGGGATTCGACTGGGACGATGTAGAAGATGCATTCAACAAGGTGGACGAGGAAATACAGGAGTTGCGGGATGTATATAAGAGTAATAATGTGGAAAGAATTACTGATGAATTGGGAGATGCATTCTTTGCTCTCGTCAATGTGTCCAGGTTCCTCAAGATCCAGCCGGAGCTGGCTCTTAACGGAACTATCGGCAAATTCATCAGACGCTTTGAGTATATCGAACAGCAAAGCGCAAAAGCAGGCAGGAAGCTTGAAGATATGAGCCTGGCGGAGATGGATGAACTCTGGAACGAAGCAAAGCATAAGCTCCCGCAAAAGTAATTGCCGATAAGTATAGGAGGGAATTGGATGAATAAATCCGAATTGGTAAGGAGTATGTCTGAGAAGGGCGACATAACAAAAACAGACGCGGAGAAGGCATTGAATGCTTTTATGGAAAGCGTCGAAGAGGCGCTGGTCAATGGTGATAGGGTCCAGCTGGTAGGTTTCGGGACATTTGAGGTAAGGGAGAGGGCTGCCAGGAAGGGCAGAAATCCCCAGACAAAAAAGGAGATAACCATTGAGGCATCAAAGGCGCCTGTATTTAGAGTCGGGAAGGCTCTGAAGGATATGGTCAATAAATGACCTTATCTGCAGGTGATATGAGCCGGATCGGTTGGCGGGGCAGTACAGGACCGTTTGTGAAAGTGGTCCGGAGCAAGCATTAACAAGACAGAGTATTGAGGGGATGTTTTTATGAGGATCGATAAGTACTTAAAGGTCTCCAGGCTGATAAAGCGGCGCACGCTTGCAAATGAGGCCTGTGAAGCAGGGCGTGTTTCGATAAACGGAAAGACTGTCAAACCCGGAGCAGAAGTCAAAATAGGAGACATGATCGAAATACGTTTTGGAAGCAGCCTGACAAAGGTCGAGGTCACATCAATCGCAGAACATGTAACAAAAGAGGGATCTAAGGATATGTATGTGATCAGATAGCACGCAGCTGCGGCCCTGAACTGCAGAATATGTGGAGAAAATCCCTGAAGGGTTTGTATTTACGCCCCGATGGGATTTCTTCGTTTTATGGCAGCTGGCATTATATTTATTGTACATGCATATATATTAATGTACACAGCCATGTATTCTTGCATGTAACTGGCCAATCAGCTATAAATGGGAGGGTCGAAATGATCGAGGATAAGAAAATTCCAAAGCCCAAGGTCCAGAACATCATTCTTGAAAACAGAGAAAAGCTGAATGTTTCAGGCGTTATAGATGTAGAGAGCTTTAATGACGAGTGTGTAATAGTCGATACCGAGCTTGGGGTACTGATCATAAAAGGTGTAGATCTGCACATAAACAAACTCAATATCGACAGCTCGGAGCTTGGGATCGAAGGGGAGATCATCAGCTGTGAGTATTCTGACAGGGAAGGATCGAGGAACAAGGGTGGAGGATTCTTCGCCCGGATGTTCAAATGATACTGTCGGTCAGCGAGCAGGTAATAGTATTTTTATGGACAACGGTATGCGGCATGGCAGCTGCATTTGTCTATGATCTGTTCAGGATATTCAGAAAGGCTGTGAAAACCGGCAGCCTGGTGACCTTTGTACAGGATGTGCTGTACTGGCTCATTGTTGCTGTCATCATGTCTATCACCGTTTTCTACAGCAACGACGGTGAGCTCAGGGGTTTCTTATTCCTTGGTGCCTTTATAGGAGCTGTGTTGTATGCTCTGATGTTCAGCCGGGTGATAATGAGTTCATCGCTATTCATTATTAAAGTGACAGTAAAAACAATAAAGATCATATCATTTATTGTGTCGTACCCTTTTAGAATGCTGCTAAGGCTGATTGCTATACCTGCACGCAAGTTGGCAGAGATAAGTGCATCTGAAATCAGGAAGGCAAGAGAAAAAAGCAGGGCAAATAAAGAAAGGGCAAGGGCGGAGAAAGCAATCAGAGCGGCAGCAAGGGCGGAGAAATCAAAAAGCAATAAAGCTAACAGGCCTAAAGCAGATAATGATAAAACAAGCAGGGTGAAACTAAGCAAAAGGATGAAGCGAAAGGTGAAATCGATACTCGCCGGCAGGGTGTTCAGCCGGAAAAAGAGGAAAATCAGCCGAAAAGCGAGCATTTTATGAAGATTTCAGCCGGTGAAGCAGGATTTTTGAAGGCCGCATAGAATTTATATAATATGTGGGCATTTCTATCAAGATATGCCGGGAAAAAGACGATACTATCATACATATGAGTAAAGTGCAATTGAGTAACAGGAGATGAAATCTCCATACCGGGGAGTATCAGCTGATGAAAAAAAACAAGAAGTCAACAGTAGGAGTATATGTTTTACTCGTAATATTTCTTTATTTATCATATATCGCTGTGAGCCAGCAGAAATTGCTGTATGCCAAAGGCCTTGAATTGGTCAGGATCGAGGACAAAATAGAGCACGAAAAAGAGCTGAATGAAATATTGGCAAAAGAAAAAGAAATGATACAAAGTGATGAATATGTAGAAAAAATTGCCCGGGAAAAACTTGGAATGGTGAAGAAAAATGAAAGGGTTTATGTAGACATCGGCAAATAGCACATCTTCTTCTAAAAATCTTGTAACGCCTATATATACAGGCTTGACGAATATTTCCATATACTATATAATCGAATTGCTAATTTAAGGAGCGGATAGCAGCCCATAATGAATGACAGTGACTGTTTTGCATAAGGAGGATCTTTTTTTGTATGCTTGTTGAGGTTGGTAGCATAGTCGAGGGAAAGGTATCCGGAATAACAAATTTTGGAGCCTTTATCCAACTGCCTGGTGGAAAAACAGGATTGGTTCACATTTCTGAGATCGCTGAGGAATACGTCAAGGACATCAAAAATCATTTACATGAAAATCAGGAAGTCAAGGTAAGAGTACTTTCGATGGATAACGGTAAAATAAGCCTGTCTATAAAAAAGGCCATCGAACGCAATACTGCTCCCAGGACAGCCAGACCGCCCGCTGAGATAGATTGGGGCAAAAATGCCAATGAGGCCCTGTCATTTGAGGATCGCCTTGCAAAGTTCATGAAGGACAGCGACGAAAGGATCCATGATCTAAAAAAGAACTTCGAATCAAAGCGGGGAAGCGGTGGATACCGCAGATCCGGTCAGTATTTCTAGGGAATTTGTGGAGGTATGTTCCACTTGCTTTTAGATAGAGGCGGTGTTATTATATTGTAGTTATATTTTATATGCCGAAGTGGCGGAACTGGCAGACGCACAGGACTTAAAATCCTGCGGCCCTTAAAGCCGTACCGGTTCGATCCCGGTCTTCGGCACCAGATATGGGATCGGAAGCATCTTGAATGTTGCCCGGTCCTTATTTTTTATGGAGCCTGAAAAGCTGCAGCCTGGAGAAGCCCTTAACGATGATGAAGGCGTCCGAAATATGAAAAACCTCAGGCAGAATATGGCCTGGCTGCTAAAGAAGATACATGCATAGAAAAGTATGCATAAATACATGAGAATAGGCATAAGCATTTTGGTAGAGTAATTGGGAGCGCGGCGGCGATTTCAGGGTAGAGTTTATTTTTTTCAAATGAGGAAGGCTTACGAGGGAAATATTGTCGGCTGAATTTTCTTGACTTCCTGTAATCCTTGTGCTATCCTAAATAGGCACAGTAAGTGCGGGACGTATTTGATTAACAAAATAATTTTTTAACGACGCGGGGTGGAGCAGTTCGGTAGCTCGTCGGGCTCATAACCCGAAGGTCGGAGGTTCAAATCCTCCTCCCGCAACCAAAACAGATACCGCAGATCGATACAATGTTATCTTTCTGCGGTATCGTTTTTTTATACTCTGTAAGCCTGACCCAGTTACACCTTGAATTTTGCCACTACTTCCAAGAGACGGTCGGCGCTTTCCCTGGAGAGGTCCGCTTGTCTGAGGACCTTGCCGGATGTAACGACGACCTCGGATGCCTTTTGGGCGATGTTGGTCGTGCCATTGGCGCCTTCATTTGTCGCATTGGTTATTTCATCAATAGCCTGCATTATGTTGTGTATAGAGGCCAGCAGTTCTTCTGAAGTCGCGCTAAGATCGCTGACAAGTTCGCCTACTGTATTGGCGTCACTGTTGTATTGCTCAGCAGATGATAGCATTGTGTCATAGTCCTTGTTAACGTCCTCGGACATGAAGGTCAGCAGCTCGTTTGCACTATCCGACAGGTTCTTTACAGAGGCGACGACGGTTTTCGTTTCGCTTTGGATCTGCATTACTGCCACCTTAGACTCCTCGGCCAGCTTTCTTATTTCTTCGGCTACCACACTGAAGCCTTTTCCGTTTTCTCCTGCTCTTGCAGCTTCGATTGCCGCATTTAGTGCCAGAAGGTTTGTCTGTGCGGCTATCTGCATGATAGTTTCAGAGAAAATACCGATATTGTCCACTGACTTTGACTCCTCTAGCGCTCTTTGCAGTCTTTCACTGGTTTGATTGAAAATATCGGCAGCATTCTTTTTCGAGGAATAGAAGTTGTTCTTAATATGCTCGGCTCTATTGTTTATATCATGTGCTGTGGCTGCTCCGTTGGATGCTTTTTCCGCGATGGACTCCACTGCCGATTCTATCTCAACGGAGGTAGCGTTCATTTCTTCAGATGAAGCTGCTGTTTCCTGCATACCGGCGGAAAGCTGCTCGGTGGTTGCCGATACCTCCTGTATATCGTTGTTAAGACGGAAGATATATTCCTTTACCTTGTTTACAGAAGCTTCCACTCCTTGCGACTCTTCCCTCACCCTTGTTATGATTTTTCTGAACTCGTCCTTCAGGTGCATTATCGAGGTTGTCATTCTGCCGATTTCATCATTTTTACCCGCTGCAGCCTTTATGCTGTCCGTATCTTCACAGGCAAGGTCAAGCTCAGCCATTTTGCCGGCCATATCTGTCACTGCGGATATTGGCTTTGATATCGAGCCGGATATGAAGAAGGCTGCTATCAGGCTGACAATTGTGAAGAAAATGAGTATGATGATCGTGTAAATGCCCAGCTGATACATGCTTTCAAAGATTTCCGATTGTGGTGCCGTGACACCCAGATACCAGTCCAATCCCGGTATAGAGGTGAAGCCCATGAGCTTCTCTGCTCCTCTGAATGAGTAAGAGCCCTTGCCGGTCTCTCCATTCACCATCCTTTTGTGTAAGCTCACCAGCTCTTTCAGTGACGGATCCTCCTGCAGTTTTTCAAAGCTGTTGTACATGTCAATGACCATGGACCGGTCCTCGTGAGAAACTACAGTGCCCTGGCCATTGATTATAAAGGAGTTGCCCATCTTTCCATACTTGACACCGTCCGTTATTTCGGATATGGTTTCAGCCGAAACCGCCGCTGTCAGCACACCGGCTATCTTTCCATTATGATATACAGGTACTGCATACACGACGACGACAGAATTGTCATTTTTACTCACAAGGGGATCGGAAATGACCCTTTCACCCTTGGCAGCCCTGATGAAGTAATCCCTCTCTTTCAGATTATTGGTATTTCCATCCGTAGTTCTGCCATTGCCCTCAAGATCTACGACAGTCATTCTCACATAGTCATTTTCCCTGACTTCTTCCATCAATATCTGAAGCTTTTCCTCCCATGGACTGCTCATATCTGATATTTTGCTGTTTCGTGCGATAGTTTCCATCACATCAAGATATCTGGCAACTTGTTTTTCTACAATGTGTGATCCATTTTCAGCCATCTGGACCAGGGACTCCTCGATCTTGTCCTGTAGTATCCACGATCCCAGGAAGTACATGATTCCCCCAAGGGTGAGGCAAATAATCAGAGACATGCCGCCGATAATCAGCATTAATTTGAGTCTGATGCTTCCTGCTCCTGATTTTTCCATAGCCCGCATAATATTTCTCCTTATTAGTTGAAGTTATTTTATTAAATTGTAGGCAGCTAATAAAACACATATCAGTCAACATAAAATAAATGCGGCCATTACGGGACATACCGCAAGCTGACTAGTGTTTGTCACAATTCTATTTCCCAGACCATGACAAGTCTAAACACAATTTTGAGCCTGACTCTTGATTTAAATATAATCCTGTGGTATAAATATATCATCGATTTAGCGTGGTAAAGCGACAAAACATTAAATCGTTACCAAAAATTAGTCAGAATGTTGTGGGGGAGAGACAAATATGAAGAAGATAGTAAAAGTATTATCCATGGTGCTGGCATTGGTCATGCTGGCGGCTCTGCTGCCGGGGTGTGCATCAAAGGCGGATTCCGATTACAAGTACATAAAGGATAAAGGGACTATGATAATAGGTATCACCCAGTATCCGCCGATGAACTTCTATGATGACAGCGGCAAACTGACAGGGTTTGATACCGAGCTTGCCGAGGCTGTTTGTGCCAAGCTAGGCATCAAGGCTGAATTCATTGAGATCAACTGGGATTCCAAGGAAGTCGAGCTCAATTCAAAGAATATCGACTGCATATGGAACGGAATGTGCATCACTGAAGAGCGCAAGCAGAATATGAGCATTTCCGACCCATACATGAACAATGAACAGGCAATCGTTATGAAAGCAGACCGTGAAGATGAGATCATGAAGAGTGTAGATGGACTGACACTGACAGCGGAAGCCGGATCTACCGGCGAGGGCAAGGTAGACGGGTCTATAAAGGATGATGGGACTCAGGATGTTTCGGCAAAAGAATACTTTGCAAAATGCAACTATGTTCCTGCGGATTCAATGGCCAAGGCATTGATGGAGGTCAAATCAGGAACTGCCGACATGGCTATCGTAGATGCTACTCTCGCACTGTACAATGTTGGGCCCGGTACTGATTTTGAAGATCTGGTCGCAAACACCGATATCAACTTTGGCGCTCAGCAGTTTGGTATTGCATTCCGTAAGGGAAGCGATATGACTGCAAAGGTCAATGATGCCATCAAGGCACTTTCCAACGATGGTACGGTAAGCCCCATAGCTGCAAAATATGGTCTTGAGGATGCGCTTATCAAATAAAGCACTTGCTCTGAAATAACAGGAAGTCTCCATCGGGGTCTTCATGATTCTTATGGAGGCTTCCTTATTATTCGGGAGGAGCGTTATGTATCATATCACATCTCTTTTTGAAGGATTCTGGCTCAATATAGAGCTGTTTATCCTTACATTGATTATGTCGCTGCCGCTGGGACTGGTGATCACCTTTGGATCCATGTCCAGATTCAGGCCGGTAAAGTGGTTTGTCAAAACCTTTGTGTGGGTCATCCGCGGCACTCCGCTGATGCTGCAGCTTTTTGTCGTGCTGTACGCTCCGGGGCTCCTGTTCGGAGTTCCGATGAAGTCCAGGATGACGGCTGCGCTCATAGCATTTGTCGTTAACTATGCTGCGTATTTTTCGGAAATATACAGAGGCGGCATAGAGAGCATATCAAAAGGACAGTATGAAGCCGGAGCGGTTCTGGGCATGACTAAAGCCCAGGTGTTTTTCAAGGTCGTTCTCATGCAGGTCGTAAAGAGGATCGTTCCTCCGATGAGCAATGAAATCATCACCCTTACTAAGGATACTGCTCTTGCCCGCGTGATCGGACTTGCCGAGATCATTATGGCAGCCGAGCGCTTTACCAAGCAGGGTCTGATCTGGCCGCTGTTTTCGACGGGATTGTTTTTCCTGGCGTTCAACGGTATCCTGACGCTCCTTTTAGGCAGGCTGGAACGCAAGCTGGATTATTTCAAGGTGTAGGAGGACCGACTTATGCCAATACTGGAAGTTGCCAATATCAATAAAAGGTTTGGAAATGTGGAAGTGATCAAGGACATCAGCTTCAGCCTGGAAAAAGGTGAGACCCTCTCTATCATCGGCTCCTCAGGAAGCGGAAAGACGACGCTGCTGCGCTGTCTGAATTTTCTTGAGATACCCGATGCCGGTACTATCACCGTTAAGGGTGAAACGATTTTTGATGCTGCAGATCCCGAATCCAGAAGCGAAAAGGGACTGCGGGACAAGCGTCTTCATTTTGGTCTGGTCTTTCAGTCTTTTAATCTCTTTCCGCAGTACACTGCTTTACAGAATGTTACGCTGGCTAAGATGCTGCTGGCAAAGGAACGTCCGGATTACAAGGCGGAAAAGGACAAGATCAGCGCGGAAATAACTCAGAGTGCAAAAGCGATCCTTGACAGTGTCGGGTTATCCGGCAAGCTGGATTACTATCCTCACCAGCTATCAGGAGGTCAGCAGCAGCGTGTGGCCATAGCCCGTGCACTTGCGTTGGATCCTGATATCCTGTGCTTTGACGAGCCGACTTCTGCACTCGACCCGGAACTTACGGGAGAAGTGCTTCGCGTCATTCGTGAGTTGGCCGACAGGAAGACCACAATGATAATCGTAACGCACGAGATGTCCTTTGCAAGGCAGGTGTCGGACAATGTGCTGTTCATGGACGAAGGAGTCGTTGTGGAATACGGCCCGCCGGAGCAGGTCATAGGCAATCCAAAAGAAGAGCGTACGAAGCAGTTTCTTGAGCGCTATTTTGAAGATGAGAATAACTGATGCAGTAAAAAAAGGACTGAAATCGGTATCGCACCGGATCAGTCCTTTGGTTTGTGTTCAGCAATATCAAGTACCATAAGCAGCTTTATTTGTATTTCTCGGCTGCGGCGATCTTTACTGCCAGCGGAAAGAGCTCCATAACCAGCTTGAGCTCCGATAACGGCGGCAGTGTGGGTGCGATACGTATCGTGCTGTCCTTCGGGTCAAAGCCCCCGGGGTAAGGTGAGCCGGCAGGAGTAAGCGTCACGCCTGCCTCACGGCACAGTTCCACGATACGGCGGGCACATCCGTCAGGGGCATAATAGCATATGAAATAACCGCCTTTTGGTCTGCTCCAGCTTCCGATACCGGACAGCTCGCTATCGAGTACTTCAAGTACATACTCAAACTTTGGGCGAATGATTTGCGCATGTTTTGCCATATGCGCTTCAACCGCTGCCCTGTCAGGCAGAAAGCGTGTATGACGCAGCTGGTTCAGCTTGTCGTAGCATACAAGCTGATATGTCAGCAGAGCAGTATGGCGGGCTATATTGGCAGGGCTTGCTCCCATGGCAGATATACCGCCGCCTGCAAAGGTGATCTTCGAAGTAGAGGCGAACATAAGGACTCTGTCAGCGTTTCCGCAGGCAGCACAAGCTTCATATATATTTTTCAGACTGTCCCTGTCATTTTCATAAAGATGATGGACGCAGTATGCATTGTCCCATATGATACGAAAATCGGGGGCCGCTGTTTTCATGGCCGCAAGGCGGTCCACAGTTTGGTCACTGTATGTGATGCCGGAGGGGTTGCTGTACATAGGGTTGCATATAAAGCCCTTTACCTCCGGATCCAATGCAAGGCGTTCGACCTCTTCCATATCAGGACCGGAAGCCCCAAGCTGCACCGGCAGCATCTGTATGCCAAGGGTTTCGCACATGTGGAAATGCCAATCATAACCGGGCACCGGGCATATGAATTTTACCCGCGGAATTCTGGCCCATGGGGTATCACCCTCCATTGGACCGCATATAAGAGCGCGTGTAAGCGCGTCGTGTATCAGGTTTATGCTTGAATTGCCGCCGACTATGACCTGGTTTGCCGGGATGCCCAGCAGTTCTCCAAACAAACGCTTTGCTTCAGGTATACCGGTGGTGTCACCGTAATTCCGAACGTCGATACCGTCTTCAGAGATGAAGTTATAGTCAGATTCAAGCATTGGCAATGAAAGGTCTAATTGTGCTTTCTCCGGTTTTCCCCGGGACATGTCCAGTTTCAGGCCTCGATTCTTGAAGGCCTCGTATCTGTGCCAAAGCTCGTCCAATTTATTTGATTCCATACTTATTTCTCTTTTCATGCCCTTATTTTTTTTATATCGTTATATCCTGGCTTCTTATTAACATAATGCCGGGAGCGGCGCTCTATTTTCTTTTTACCCTTGGAAGAGTTACCGATCCATTGGGCATCAGCAAAACGTCTCCGGAGAGCTTACCGCCGCACAGCTTAGATGCAAGTTCAAGTGCCTCATCAAGGCTGTGCACTATGTGCATATTGGTTTTAGCAAAGTTGTTGGCATTTAGGTCTGTAACATAGATAAAGGTATACTTCTCAGCAGTGTCCGCATAAAGGTAACCGGTATGGGCCCCGATAGAATAGCGCTCCCGCAGAGCTTTTTCCCTGTCGGTCATATTGTCATAGCCTGTGATCTGTTTTTCGGTTTCGGGGGAGCCAAAGCCCTCCCGGCTCTCTGAGAGCATGATCATGACTCCTCCCGGATCTGTACATTCCAGCATGTGACAAAGCGTTTTCAGGGGCTGGTATACATTCATATCCTTGGGATATCCGCCTGCCGACGCGATTACCACAGGGTAATGCCGGTCGATATCGACACTGTTCATATCATCAACCAGCCGGCACGCTGCGGCATGGGCTTTTACCATATCGCCTGCAAATGCTTTGAGGGTCTTGTAATTATCATCTGTTACTATATTTATTATGAAACATGGGTCAAGCATCAGAGCGCCTTCCAGCATGTCAAGGTGAAGCGGGTTGTCTTCCATGTTGCCGCTCTTTACAAGAGAATTGCCTCCGCTGCCGAGTCCAACGTTAAGTGAGAGCGAGTGGTTTGCCTGCACGGTGTCCCTTGCCGCAATACCGGGTATTACGCTTTTGCGGCCTCCGCTGAAGCCGGCAAGAAAATGGTGCAGCACGGCGCCGATGAGGATGACACGGTCGCTGTCAACGGCGATTGAGTTGAGTTTGACGGGCGTTCCGCGGCTTGTCGTACCCATATACGTAAGATTGTTTTCATCCGTGCAGTTGTGATCTAGTACTTTTATACGATCATATATCCTATCGCCGACAAGCTTGCGCAGTTCTGCACCGGTCTGAGCGCGGTGCGTACCACGGGCGCTTATGACAACGACATCCTCATCTCTGACGCCAGCGGAGCCCAGTCTGTCCAGGAGGACATCCAGTATCATACCGGGATTCTGCCAGCTTCGTGTACTGTCGCTGATGATGATGCATACCTTTTCTCCCGGTTTTACAATATTCTCGATCCTGCTCGTTCCGATAGGATTGTCCAGCGCTTCCCCGATCAGCTCCCGAGGTGTTCCAGCGGGCAGCTTGACCGGGTTCGGCTCCAATACCAGTTTGATTTGCTCGTCGGGCAGATTGACCTTGAATTCACGGTCGCCGTATTTAAGATAATAAGGCATTTTATCGGATCTCCTTCTGTGCTATGCTGCAGATATCATCTTCTCCTCCGGGAAGTCGTACAGTAACTAAAATCCTCTCTGCGGCCTGAAAATGATAAATTTGATATTAATATATCACAGGTGACATATGCGCGCAATGTGATGTGGCTTTGTCGATAGATCAGCGGCAATATGTATTTATTCATGGCCTTACAGGAATCATCATTGATTATTGCAAGATACTAGGAATATTGTATAAAAATGCATAAAAAGATATAATATTTGTACAATCTGTATTATATGTGAAATGAAACATAATGATGTATTTCATGAATGAGTCAAATGGAGGGGTCAAATGAGAAATATCAAATTGCTTTTTCTTGTTGTTGCAATTCTTCTATGCTGTATTACAGTAACAGCGAATGCTGAGACTATATTCAAAGATGTGAATTCGTTTGACGAGGCAAATTTTATTGATATTCCGGATGACTGGAGCAAGGATAGTATAAAGCTGTGCTATACTATTGGTCTTATGAGCGGTCGCGGCAATCAAAGGTTTGCTCCGAACGAACCTGTTACATTAGCAGAAGCTATTACCGTGGCAGCAAGGATCCGGGACAAATTCTCAGGCGGAGAAGGAGTTTTTTCATCGGGCAGTGCAAAATGGTATGACAACTCAGTGGATAGCGCAATAAAAGCTGGTATCATATCGCGGAATCAGTTCAATGACTTGGATGAAAATGCAAATCGTTCAGAAGTTGCCGCTATTCTGGCAAATGCACTGCCGGAGTCAGAGTATGCAAAGATCAATAGTATTGAGAAAATACCTGATGTGGGTGAGTCAACAAAATATGCGGCGGATATATTAAAACTGTACAATGCAGGTATTATCAGCGGTAACGATGAATATGGGACATTCAGTCCGAACCGTACTATCACAAGGAAGGAGCTGTCTGCTATCATATGCAGGCTGGTTTTTCCAGAAAAGCGCCGCAGCTTTACGCTGCAGGATAAGCCGAAAGGCCCTGTTATGGCATATGCTTCCGACGATCCGATTGGCAGAAAGCAGGTATTGGAGCATGACTATTTCATGGTGTCTGCCGACAAGCTTGTAACAGATCACTATTGGAAGGATAATGACTATCCGTTCCCTTCCGAATATGATCCGGCATGGGCTGAGCTGGACACACAGAATATCACCAGCGCTGACATGTTTAGAAAGTGCCTGATAGCGCAAATGATGCAGAAGGTTGAAACAATCAAGCTGCGGACCACAAAAAGCGGTGCATACGGCGGACATGCCTGCATCTTTGCTATTCAAACGGGATGGTCCACTATATCAGGTAAATATGACAGCAAAACAAAGCAGTATATTTATTGGGTCGAGTATTAGGAGTGACTGTGGGGCGAGTGATATATTTCAGGCTGGATTATTACTATCCTCATAGTCCGGCCTGAATAAAGCTATTTCTGCCCCCAAACTTTATTAATTCTTTATATTTCCTTTCTTTGGTTTTAATTTTTTCAAGCTACACTCTTAACAGTGGCAGCAATGCTGCAGAAAAAAATTAGGAGTGTGGATCATATGAAAAACAAGAAATTCTTAACCATTATTGCAGTTGTGGTCATGAGCGGTCTGCTGCTTACAGCGGGCGCCATGGCGGCCAATCCTGCAGGAAGTGCCTATGAGCAGTTCAAGTCATTGCTCGATCAGGATCATGAGAGCAATGAAAATGCGACAGTAAATGTGTCCATGTCCGTTACGGATAATGGCAAAGCGGTGGCTGCTCTCGATGGCAGCATGAAGGTTGATAAGCAGATCGACAAGATGAGCGGGATCTTCCAGATATCAGGGAAGACAGAGAAGTCCTTTGAAATTTACAAGGATAACGATGATGTCCTTCTTCACCTGGCAGGGTCCGAAAACTGGTACAAGACAGCCCATAAGGATGAGGAGTCAGAGGACGAAGAAGAGTTTGGCAGGCGTTTTGGCAGAGACAAGAGAGAGGATGCCGGTGAAAACAAGCAATTAAGAGAAGCGTTCCTTGATACTATAATGGGTGAGTACAAGAATCAGGTCAGTATGACTGAATCCAACGGCCTGCGTACATTTTCTCTGAGCTTTGACGAAGGCAATATGCCTATATTGCTGCAGACAGTATTCCAGTTATCAGACGACCACAACGAAAAAGAAGATGCGGCTCCGGCAGATTTGAGCCTTCTTCCCCAGGAACTGCAGGATGCCTTTGCCGACCTGAAGAACTGCGAATATGATGTTGAATTAGTCGAGAAAAAGCTTGAGAGAATCGAAATCTCCATTACAGTTGACGAACAGAACGAACTCAAGGCAATGGGTATATCAATGAGCTGCTCAGGTACTGACGCTAAAGGAGCTGATCATTATCTGGATGTCGATTTCTCAATAGAAATATCTGAGGTCGGAACTACTATTGCCGATGAGGCAGATCCTGATCCTGCAAAAATAACAACTATCGATGGTGATGCTCTTAAAGATGCCGGCAGAAGGCATTGGGGAAACGACTGATGCTCAGGTATTTGTACCGATGCTCTCGAGGGTTGGGCAGTAATGCCCAGCCCTTGAAGGTTTGAATAACACGGTGGAGGCTAGTAATGAGTGAGATTATTAAAGTGAAAAATGTCACTAAGAAATATAAAAATACCAGAGGGATAGAAAATGTGTCCCTGACGATGGAGCAGGGAGAGATCCATGTGCTGCTCGGTGCCAATGGTGCGGGAAAGAGTACGCTGATGCGTGTGATCGCTGGGCTTTTGATACCGGATTCTGGAGAAATACTGTACTGTGACCCGGACATGAACTACAGCGAAGATACGGGCTGCCTGACAAATAATCATACAGGTGACCTGAAGGCGCGGCTTTTTGCCGGAGGCTTTCTCATCGAGCAGCCGGAGCTGTTTGGCTATATGACAGCTTATGACAACCTTCTGCAAAAGGCCGGATATTATCCGGATGGAAGGGACAGCGCTGAAGAAGCCTTGCGGGAAGTGGGACTGGCCGACAGACGTAAAGAAAAGGTAAGAAATTTTTCTACAGGAATGAAGCAAAGGCTTGGCATAGCGATGGCGCTGACCGGCCGACCTAAATATCTGGTGCTTGATGAACCTGCAGCCGGTATGGATATCGAAGCCCGCTCAGAGCTCGATCAATTGCTGCAAAGACTCAGGAAGGACGGTGTTTCGATCCTTCTCAGCACGCATCTCGTTCACGAGGCTGCAGATATTGCAGACCGGATAACTGTTATTCATGATGGCAGGGTGCTTAGAAGCTGTTTGAAAGAAGACTATATGCAGGAGGGAAAAAGCCTGGAAAGGTGGTATCTTGAGCAGATCCGCGTATCAGCAGGCAGATCGGAGGCAATGGTATGAAAAGCTTTGGTATTACATTAAGGAACGAATTTATCAAAATGCTGCATCGCAAAAAATTATATGCGGGAATGATCATTGCCGCTGTCATACCACTGGCGGTTGTTGCGGCAAATGTGCTTGCACTGGGATGGAACAATGCAGTTGTGTATCGTGAGGATCTGTTCCGGCTGGTGCTTGGTGTTTATACACCGCTGATCCTTCCGTTGTTCGCAGTATCTCTGGTTGCCGATGCATTTACAGACGAGCAGTCAAAGGGCAGCATGAGAATGACCATCCTTATGCCCGACAGCAGGACCGGTCATTTTGCAGCAAAGGTGGCATGTGCTGTTGCAGGGGCGTTAACGATGCTGTTGACACTCTGGACAGCGAATCTGGCATTTGGCCTGATGCTTCCTTCGAGGGGGAATTGGCTTTTGTCTGTGGGGATGTCCATCCTTCAGGCCCTGGGATCACTGTTTCCGATCCTTGTCGTTATTGGATTTTCGGTTCTGGGGGCGCAGATCATTAAAAGCGCCAGCGGACTGTTGCTGACGTTGATCGGTCTTGCACTGGCAATGGATATAAGCCGGCTTTGGATCGGTGAGCTGAATGGTTTTCTGCCTGTGAACTGGCTGGGTGCAGGGGCAGGCTTTATATATCTTCCAATCGGGAGCTTATTAATCACACTTTTGTCGATGCTTCTTTGGACGGTTTTTACATGCGGGCTTGCGTTGCTCAGGTTTGAGAGGCGGATGGTATAGTGGCCGGCGGCACAGTATTCACAAAATGGAAATATTAAGATAGTATTGTATAATACGAGGGGTGCATTATATGTCGACAAGGGTCAAGATCTTCATATCGTATCTTATTATGGGTATAGTGCCGCTGTTCCTGTTCATTGGTGTCATATCCATTGTTGCTCTCACGTCAGTAGCAAGCAACCCCTTTCTGATGAGCATTTATGAAAATCATGAGAACATATTCAAAAGCATCAATGATCTGTCCAGGATGGAGATGCTGGCACAGGAAAACCCGGAGAGCTTGTTTGACAAGGATATGCTTTCCGGCATAGATAAAAGCATTTCAGACTATCATGTCGGGATGATCCTGGTAAATGGCGAGAATGAGCTGTACTATGCTTCCGGTATCCTTGATGAACAGGGCATGGTGCAGAAAATTACGGCAGCCCGATTTGATGAGACAGATATGCGGGAACGTTTTGACAGTGAGCATTTTATGTCTGCGAACTATCACCGGCTTGAGGTTGACAGCAGGTTTCTGGTGCTGGGAAGGGATCTGGGAAATGACTCCGGAACACTTTACATCGCCATTGAGACCGGGCCGACAAAGGAAGTGTCCGACAAGGTGCTCAAAAGATTCATATATTTGCTGTTCGTTACCACGTTGGGGCTGATTTTGTTCATGACTTTCATGGTCACGCGAAGCATGATGCATTCGCTGGATATGCTGAAGAACGGAGTCCGTCATATTTCGGAGGGCGATCTGGATTTCAGCATCAGGACAAAAAAACGGGACGAGGTAGCCCGGGTGGTCATGGCCTTCGAGGAAATGAGACTCAGGCTGAAGGAATCCATCGATGCCCAGGTCAGAGAGGACGAGAGCCGCAGGGAGCTTGTGGCAAATATATCTCACGATCTGAGAACTCCTGTCACTGCAATAAAGGGATATGTTGAGGGTCTGATAGATGGCATGGCCAACACACCTGAGAAGATGGAAAGGTATACAAAGACAATACTGAGCAAGACCATTGCCCTTGATCGAATGATAGATGATTTGTTTTTGTATTCCAGTCTGGATGTCGGCAAGGCGAATTATCATTTTGAAGCAGTAAGTGCTGCGGACTTTTTCAGGAGTTTGTGCAATGAAACGAGACTGGATCTTGAGGAAAAGGGCTTCGAAGTTCAATGCAGCTTTGATATACGGCCGGATACAATTGTAAGTATCGACCGGGGCATGATTCAAAGACTGCAGCACAATCTGACCGAGAATGCTGTCAAGTACTGCAGAGAAACCGACAGAAGGGTAGTGCTCTCGGCTGTTGAACAAGACGGTACTGTTGTTTGCTCTACGGAGGATAATGGCACAGGTATACAGGCAGATGCTCTGTCGAATATATTTGAACGCTTCTACCGGGCTGATGCCGCGCGCACCTCTACTATTGGCGGGACCGGGCTGGGCCTTCAAATATCCAAGAGGATCGTCGAGGACCATGGGGGCAGGATATGGGCAGAGAGCAGCTATGGCGAGTTTACACGCATTTCCTGGACGCTTCCGGTCATGGCGGAGGCGGGGAATGAGGTTTTAGGAAGCGCCGATCCGCAGGTTGCAGGACGCAATGGTGCAGGCCCTGACGGCGCTCGCTCAGAGAGACAGTGATCTGATGAGTTTTTGGGATGATGTTTTGTAACGAAGCGATGGGGGTTATATGTAAAATGCCTGACAGTATTCTGATAGTTGAAGATGATATAAGCATAGCAGAGCTTATACGGGATTACCTTGAAATAAACGGAATGAAGGCTGACATGGCCCATACCGGGAAAACCGGGCTTGCCATGGCGCTGGAGAGAGGCTACGATCTGGTTTTGCTCGATCTGATGCTGCCGGAAACAGATGGCTTTGAGGTGTTGAAAAGGATCAGGGAGGTCAAGGATACACCTGTTCTTCTTGTATCTGCAAGGCGTGAGGATATCGACAAGATCCGAGGTCTCGGCCTCGGCGCGGACGATTATATCACCAAGCCCTTCAGCCCCGGTGAACTTGTGGCCAGAGTAAAGGCCCACCTGGCGCGGTTCAGGCGGCTGACCGGGAAAACCGTATCCCGGGAGGTAACTATCAGGGTAAGGGGCATGGAGATAGATCCGGACGCAAGGACTGTAAAGGTGGATGGTAAGCTGGCATATCTGACTTCAAGGGAGTTTGATATACTGCTGTTCCTGGCGAGGAACCCAAACAAGGTTTTCTCCAAGGATCAGCTTTTTGACCGTATCTGGGGCCTAGAGTCACTTGGAGACACCAATACGGTCACTGTACACATAGGCAAGATCCGCGAAAAAACAGAAAATGACCCCAATAACCCCAAATACATAGAAACGGTCTGGGGCGCAGGCTATCTGTTCAGGATGTGAGCAGATACAGTGATCCATGAAGATGTTCCTTCTTCTTTGGCTGGAGGATATAAAAGGGAATCATACCATGTTACTGAAATTGACATATATGTGAAAAAAGTATACTCTATTATTAAGACTTATGTCAATAAAAGCTATCTATGATAAACTCTATTAATATGAGGTGACGGTTATGAGACTGTTCAATCTAGATACCAGCCAGGCGGAAAAGGACGGAAATCTGGCCTTCGTAAACATGATCGAGAACCACAAAAGGGCACTGCGGACGCTGCTCATATTTTTGGCCGTAATAATAACGGCAACGTATGGAACTGTTCTTGCAGGAAAATCATCTGAAGGCTTCACACTCGCAAGTGCTACTGCCGCAGCTTCAGTTATGCTTTTTATAATGGCTGCAGATATAGTTCTTATACGGTTCACTCTTACTAAACCATGGAGCAAGTATATCATGGTTTTTTCATCATTGCTGATAATTGTTGTCGCCAGAGCATCTACACATGTGCATGAGACCATATCCATGCTCTATTTTTGCATTATACTATCCCTATTATATAACGACCTTGTACTTACGCTATTAACATGTTTGCTGGCAGTACTAAGCGACGCTGCATTGCTATTTTTCATCTCTGAGCTCAGGCTTGATACCTTCTCGGAATATGCAATACGCTATTTTTCATTTGTTTTCGCAGGTATAGCAGCCGTCTCCGGTTCAATAGGCATAAACAAGCTGTTTGGCATCGCCGCTGATAACCAGAGAGAGCTCAGAGAGAAACAGGATACGCTGGATGGAATCATGAATAAGATAAGAAAAATAGCCGCAGCTTTATTTTCCAATACTACTGTGTTGAGGAAGGATATCGATGAGACTACAACTACTTCTGAAAGAATTGTCGAGTCATTTTCTCAGATCAGCACAGGAATCGAAAACAGTACCCAATCTGTTGTCGATGTCACCGAGTATACAATAGAGTCAAATGCTTCACTTGAGCAGGTGACAGGGCTGTCAAGGAAGCTCAGTGATGAATTTGTCGAAACGACGCGCATGGTGAATGAGGGCGTCCAGGAAATAAGAGAGATGAGCCAGCAGATGCAGATACTGTTTGACTCAATGAATTCAGTGCAGCAAACAGTCGTCGATCTCAGAGACAGAATGCAGGATATCGAGAATTTCCTTGGTGCTATTACCGGCATCTCAGAGCAGACCAACATGCTGTCACTCAATGCTTCTATAGAAGCCGCAAGGGCGGGAGAAAACGGCAAAGGCTTTGCAGTGGTCGCCGAGGAGATCCGTAAGCTTGCCGACCAGTCTGCCCATACCGTCAAGATGATACAGAATATAACATCATCCATCCAGAGCACTACCGAGATTGCGTTGAATGCCGTAAACCGCGGAGCGAATGCAGTCACTGTGGGAAGAGAGAAGCTGGCCAGTGTGGATAGCAAGTTTGACTACATTTCAAATTCCGTGAATGATGTAAATGAGGGATTGGCCGAAGAGGTTTCATTGATCAGCGGGACCCTTGGAAGATTCAGTGATGTGCAGACAAAGCTCGAAGGTGTGGCGTCAGTATTTGAGGAGCATACTGCTACATCACAGGAGATACTGTCTTCTATTACCATACAGAAGCAGATAATGGAGGAGCTTCTCAACAAGGTGAGATTGATCGACGATATGAGCCAGGAACTGAACGATACAGCGCAATAACCGCAGCGACAACAAGACCTGTGACATGATGTCGCTTCTCGTGGGGATATCACAGTTCGTACGGCGATATCAAAGCTTATGAGGTGCTGTATACATCCAATACTCCGGCAACGTAGCCGTCATAGCCTGACCTTGCCAGCAGCAGGGCTATCTTTGATTCAAAAAAATTAGAAATACAATAAAGGATGGGTGTACATTTTTTTAAGTTTTGGGGCAGATTGGTTACATAATCCAGAGTAATATGCTATTATCACACTGGATGATTAACCATAATCCTTTTTTTACTCAATTATTATCGGACAACTGTCTCAAAAGTTCAAATTTTGCACAGTAGCCTCCTGTGGTAGCATGATATTTAGTAGCAGTATGATTCATGACAGCAATATAAATAAGACGAACCAAAAGGAGCAGAAATGTACGAATTAGTTATTTTTGATATTGACGGAACAATGATCGACACTGAGAAGGTAGTAAGGGAATCTTACAGCTATGCGATGTTTGAGGAATTGGGGCGGCCGCTGACAGACAGGGAACTGTCCCTCGCCTATGGAATACCGACAATGCAGGCTGTGGAGAGACTTGGAGCACGTGATACAGATGCTGTTGCCCGCAGATACTTCGATAGCCTCTTTAAGGCTTTCAGGGCGGGAGTCGATATCTTTGAGGGTATTACTGATGCATTGGAGGAGCTTAAAAAGCGCGGGATAAAGTGCGGCATCGTTACTTCAAGAAACAGGGAGGAGGTGTCCAGCGACACTTCACTCAAGTCGCTTCTGAAGTATTTCGACCATGTGGTGTGTGCTGAGGATACTGTAAAGCATAAACCGGAAGCGGAGCCTGTGCTCAGGCTGGCTGAGATATCCGGGATCGGATTGCCTGGGATGATGTACCTGGGCGATACTCTCTATGATTATTTGTGTGCGAAGAATGCAGGTATCGATTTTGCACTTGCGCTGTGGGGTGCAAGAAATACGGATGGGATAGAGCCGGACTATATGCTGGAGAAACCGTCCGGTCTGCTGGACTTATTCAGGCAGGCCGATTCCAATGATAAATAAAAAAGGCATGTCGGTCCAGGGATGATCGATATAGGTCGGACAGGCCGGTATGGTCATATAGACGAAGCGATAGTTAGAAGGAATCTTTTCCTTTGAGGTCGGGCATTGCTGTTGTTGACATATACAAAAAAGAAATTTACAATAAAAAGTAGTAATAAACAGCAATAAACGATAAAGGAGATTCTGCGGTGAGTTCATATATTATTGGAATAGATATTGGAACACAGGGAACAAAGGCTGCGCTGTTCAACGAAGACATGGAACTGGTAACGACCGCTTTTGAGGAGTCCAGACTGATCTCTCCAAAGCCGGGGACGGTGTGGCAGGAGCCGGACGACCTTTACCTGTCCTGCGCCAGAACGATAAAGGAGCTGCTTGACAAGTCGGGCACATCACCTGCAGATGTGAATGCGATAGGCATAGACGGTCAGATGGCAGGTATAATGGGCGTGGATGAGAAGGGTCAGGCCTCCACATACTTTGATTCGTGGCTTGATACCAGGTGCGGCGGGCAAATGGAGGAAGTGCGTGCCCGTGCGGGAAAAAGGATAATTGAGCTCAGCGGCGGCCCGGCGTCATATGTCCACGGCCCCAAGATACTCTGGTGGAAGCATGAGCATCCTGAGGCGTATAGAAAGACTGCTAAATTCGTATTGCCCCATGCATATGTAGTTGGCAGGATGACCGGCCTTTCAGGCGAAGAAGCATATTTCGACTACACTCATCTCCATTTTTCATGTCTTGCGGATAATGCAAACAAGAAGTGGTCGGATGAGCTGCTGGAAACATTTGATATAGACAAGAGCAAGATGGCACGGATAGTGTCACCTTTTGATGTGATGGGAAAGATCACAGCAGAGTTTGCTGCAGTCTCCGGACTGATCGAGGGCATACCGGTAGTTGCAGGATGTGGTGATACGGCTGCCAGCACGTTTGGCTCAGGCATGTTCGAGAGAGAAATGATACTGGACTGCGCCGGTACGGCATCCGTATTGTGCAGTGTTGTGGACACCTATGTTCCTGATACGGAGCATGAAACACTCACTATGATGAGAAGCCCTGTGGATGGCCTTTTCCTTCCATTGGCTTATATAAACGGCGGAGGCATGTGTATACGCTGGTTCCGTGATACGCTGAGCGGAAGGCCTGCCGCCGGTTACAAGGAAATAGATGCCGAAGCTGCGGCCATCGATCCGGGAAGTGAAGGGCTCATATTCATACCTCATTTTTCCGGAAGAGCGCTGCCGAGCAACACCAATCTCAAGGGAGCCTGGCTTGGACTTGATTTCAAGCATACCCGCGGCCATATGTACCGCGCTGTGATGGAATCGATAGCGTATGAGTACAGATACTATCTTTCGGTATTACGCAGCCTGCATCCCGAAGACAGCTTCAACAACATGCTGACTATCGGCGGAGGAGCCAAGTCTGCGCTTTTCAACCAGATAAAGGCTGATGTGCTGGGAGTTGACGTCACGACCTTTGAAACGGGTGAGACTGCCCTTTTGGGAAGTGCTGTAATAGCCGCTTACGGAACAGGAATGTTGTCGGATTATAGGAAGCCTATACAAAAGGTTATGAAAAAGGGTGCGGAATTCGTTGCTGATATGTCAAGACACAATAGCTACAGCCCTTATGCAGAGGCATATCTGAAGGCTATTGATCAGGTAACTCCGTTTTATGAAAATAATGACTTAACGAGGCAATAGATTACCACCGCCTTTATAGGCGGGGGGAGTATGTCTCAGTAATATAGAAGAGCATAAAAGGAGAAAACGCAATGGCAAAACAGACAGGGGGTATGCTGGCCCATGTGCGTCAGCAGGTTATAGCCGAGCTTGTCAACAAAACGGGAAATATTACAGTAAGTGATCTTTGCGAAAGATTCAATGTATCTCCCGCAACCATCAGAAATGATCTGCGGAATCTGGAAGGCCGCAGGATCATCAAGCGTACCCATGGCGGAGCAGTAAGCTCAACCAAAACAGTTGCCGAGCTGAGCACTGTGCAGAAGGAGATCAGAAACATCAGCGAAAAGAGGGCTATTGCCCAGGCTGCCCTCGAATTCATCCAGGAGGGCGATGCAATAGCCCTTGATTCAGGAACTACTGCATTCGAACTGGCAAGGCTGCTGGGGTCTTTCAAGAATCTGACTGTAGTGACCAATGACCTTCAGATCGCATCATGGCTGGAGCAGAAGACAACAGTGACCATAATGCTTGCAGGAGGACTCGTCAGGCGTAATTTCCGCTGTACGTCGGGACAGTCAGCCCTGGATATGCTCTCGATGCTTCATGTGGACAAAGCTTTTGTGGCAGTGAACGGCGTGAGCATAAAGAATGGCCTGACAACACCTGGAATGGACATGGCCTGCATAAAAAAGCAAATGATCGATTCTGCCGACAAGGTGATACTGCTGGCTGACAGCAGCAAGATCGAGAGAACTGCATTTGTGACATATGCTCCTGTTTCGCTGGTGGATGTGCTGATAACGGATGAACAGGCGGACAGCAGTTTTGTAGATGCAATGCGCGGAGCAGGCGTAAATGTTGTTACGGCCAAGCTTCCGGTAACAGGATGAGACAGGCAACAGGATGTATCGTCAGCGATACATAACGTCGATTCGAATACAAGGCGAAGAGCCTGTACAGATTTAGCAATATGCCCCATAGATATGCATGGTTGTTTTTAGCAGCCATGCATTTTATTTTCAGAAATTATCGTTCAGGTGCTCGTGAAAGCAGAAAAATAGGTCAATACGAAAATAAACGATAGAAAACAATAAAAAACGATTGCGTAACGCTAATCAAAGAGTTATAATAAAGAAAAAGTAACTTAACAGGAGCTAACCGAAGATGAGCAAACGTGAATTAGGTATTTGTTTGATTGGATGTGGACGTGCAGGAATGATACATGCACGCAATTTCATGAATAAGGTCCCGGGTGCACGGATGACTGCGGTGGTAGATGTTGTTGAAGCTGCCGCCAGGTCAGCAGCCGAGGAATTGGGGATCGACAAATGGTACACGGACTACAGACAGGTCCTCAATGATGAGACAGTGGACGCTGTAGTAGTAGTTTCTCCAACCAATCTGCACAGAGATATAGTTATTGATTGTGCAAACGCGAAAAAACACATATTTTGTGAAAAGCCAATGGCTATGAACACCACGGAATGCGATGAAATGATCGAGGCATGTGAGAGAAATAATGTTAAGCTGCAAATAGGCTTCATGCGCCGTCACGATCTGAGCTTCAAAGAAGCAAAGAGGCTTTTGGATGAGGGAGCTATCGGTGATCTGGTACAGATACACTCATGCACCCGCGGTCCGAGCAAGCCGCGCCCGTGGATGTACGATCTGAAAAAATCAAACGGTATACTGGCAGAGGTAAACAGCCACGATATCGACTCTATCCGTTGGTTTGCCGGCAGTGAAATAAAAGAACTGTATGCAGTTGCGGGCAATTTTAGAAATCCTGAAGCCAGAGCTGAGTATCCTGATTATTATGACAGCGTTCTAATGAACGGGGTCTTCGAAAACGGAGTACAGTTTTCAATAGATGGTGCGGCCTATGTGCAATACGGTTATGATTCGAAAATGGAGATCGTCGGAACAAAGGGCGTCCTCCATGTGGGGCGTTCCGATGCTAATTTTGTAAAGTGTACGACGGTGGAAAACGGCACCTCGACACCATTTATAAACAGCTGGATGACACTGTTTATCGATGCCTATCTCTCAGAGGACACTGCTTTTGTAGAAGCAATAAATAATGATACACCGCCCAGGGTGACGGGTTGGGACGGCAGACAGGCCGTGAGCATCGTTGAAGCAGGCAATCAATCTATTATGACAAAAAACATCGTAAGACTCTAATGCACAAATAAACAATGATCATGGAGGAGGGGTATCAATGCTTAGCTTGAAGTTGTATGGGCCTAATGATATCAGACTGGTGGAAACAGAAGTACCGGTCATAAATGATAATGAGCTGCTGCTGAAAACTGATGCTGCAGCGATATGCGGCACAGATATCAGGATGTGGCAGAATGGGTACAAGGGAGTGGATGAGGAGCATCCGCTGATACTGGGACATGAGTTTTCCGGAACCATCGTGAAGGCCGGCAAAAATGTTCCATTCTACAAGGAAGGGATGCAGGTCGCAATACAGCCCAATATCGGCTGCGGCATTTGTGAGCGCTGTGTATCGGGTAATTTCCACCTTTGTGATGATTATAGGGCTTTCGGTATAAATATGGACGGAGCGTTTGCGGAATATGTCCGCATACCGGGCGATGCAGTACTTCGTGGCAATCTGATGCTGCTGCCGGAGGGTGTGACTCCTGCTGAAGCCGCTGTGATAGAACCTCTTTCATGTGCATACAATGGATTTACCAAGTGCTTTGTGCAACCGGGCGATTATGCTCTGATAGTAGGTGCGGGTCCTATAGGGAGCAGCCATGCGATGCTGCTGCATATGGCCGGCGCATCGGTACTGATGAACGACCTGTCTCAGGATCGGCTGGATCAGTGCAAGCAAATCATGCCGTATATCGAGACCTACTGCGGAGATAACCTTGCCGGCTTTGTAAAGGAATGGACCCGTGGAAGAGGTCTGGATATCGCCATCACAGCATGTCCGGTGCCCCAAGTCCAGTCGGCTATGATCCCGTTGATGAACTATGGCGGCAGAGTCAATTTTTTCGGCGGTATCCCCGCAAACAAGCAGCCGGTTCCAATCGACACCAATATAGTACATTACAAGGAGCTGTATCTGACGGGCTCGACCAGATCGAGCATTGCTCAGTTCAGAAAGACGCTGGAGTTTGTCTCTCAGGGTCTGCTGAATGTTGAGAGCATGATATCCCACCGATATGGATTGAAGGATATTCTGACCGGCTTTGAGAATGCCAGACAGGCCATGGGTATCAAGCATGTTATTGAATTTGGAAAGTAATCATTTTGCAGCATTATATAAACAATATGTGTGATGGAGGTTTGATATATGAAAGTTCGTCTGGTTCCATTATATTTTGCAGAGACAAATGAACGTGAAAGACAGGAATTCCAGGAACAGATGGCACGACTTCGCGATTTCTACGGAGATGTGGCGGAATTTCTTACAGAGGTGCGCTTGGGAGACCCTATACCCGAGGCAGATGCCGTATTGTTCCCTCAGTTGATTTTTGCAGCGTTTCGCCATGATGATGAGCTGAAGGCCTGTGGTCTGCCCATGGTGGTACTGACGTCCCGCTTCGGTACAGTTGAAATGTGGGACTGGGAAATAGTCACATACCTTCGCGACATTGGATGCACCGTTTTTTCACCATATAGTATGGAAATGGCAAAAACAGTACTGAGGGCGATAGCAGTAAAACGCACTCTCAATGCCGGCGCCAAATTCCTAATGTTTCAGGATTCTCCCGGAGAAGGCATGCAGGCAAATATATTCAAGCGCTTCTACTGGTGGGAGAAGGAGAGCACTGAAAAGATGGAGGAGGTCTTTGGCTGCAAGCTGATATACCGCAGCTGGAAGGAAGTAGGCGACCGTGCAAGACAGATATCAGATGAAGAAGCACTAAAGGTAAGCGCAGACTGGAACATCAAACAGGAAGGTGTATCCGAAATGGCGTACCTTCGTGCAGTAAAGATCTATATTGCAGTAAAGGAAGTTATTGATGAAATCGGGGATGTGGCAGGTGTAGGTTCAAACTGTCTGAATGAGTCGTTCAATTGCGATACTACGCCATGTCTTGCCTGGAATATGCTCTTTGAGCGTGACAATATCATATTCGCATGCGAAGGAGACACCCTGACACTTCTATCGACATATATAATAAACAGATCGCTGGACAAGCCGATAATGATGACCAACCTGTATCCGTTCCTGGTCGGAATGGCCGCGCTTGCACATGAGCGCATTGACAAATTCCCAGATATAGAAGATCCTGATAACCATGCATTGGGAGTCCATTGCGGATACTTTGGCCTGGCAGCCAGGAGCTTCTGTACAGAGTGGACACTGCGCCCCAAGGTCCTGGAAATAGTCAATGACGATGCGATAGTAGTTGACTGCCGTATGCCCAAGGGCAAGGTAACTTTAGCAAAAATATATCCCGGCTTCAGGAAGCTCAGTGTAATAGAGGCTGAGATCGAGGATTATGTTCAGTATCCAGGATCCGATTGCAGGAATGGCGCACTGATCCGTTACAAGGACGGGCATAAAGTGATGGATGCTCTTTGCTCGCATCATTCGCTGATAATCACAGGGGATGTCAGACCACAGCTGAGGCAGCTCGCCAGAGTCTTTGGCTTTGATGTAACCGAACTGTGAAGCCGCCTCTTGATTGGCAATGGAACTGAGATGGATTATATGTTACTGAATATGAAAATAAAGGGGCATATTCCGGGAAATTCTATTGTTTATTAGCGGTAGTTTGTTGATATTTGTTGGAATTGGAAGCATGTCAATAAAAATACTGCACAAATATTATCGAAATTTAATGTATTTTATCGTTTATTATTGACAGGTTGAGTTTCAGCTGATATATTAAATTGTGAGAACTGATTATAACGAGGCGATGGATGTTTTACCCAAACTGATGATGGATACCGATTCGGCTCAAGCGCTGGAAACACCTGCTACCTCGTTAAAACCCACAGAGAAAGAAAAAATCTCTGTGATCGAGAATTTTTCTCAAGGATGATATGTTATAACAAGTTGAAAGAATTGGACACATTGGGAATCAAAAGGAAGCACTAGAGAAGCAGCAGAATTTTCTGCAGATGAATGAGAAAAAACACAGTAACAGACGGAGAAATTGATTATGATGATTGGTGCTAGTTCTTATATATGGGTATCTCCCTTTACTACTCAAAAAACAGACCAGCTGGCTCATGCCAGAGATATTGGCTTTGATGTATATGAGATCGCTGTTGAAGAGCCTGATGCTATAGATGAAAATGAAGTATATGAAAAAGCGCAGCGTGCAGGTATAGCTGTACATGTGTGTGGAGCATATGGCGAAACCAGAGATATAAGCAGCGATGTGCCAGAGTATCGTGATAATGGAATGGCATACGGGAAGCGTCTGATAGACATGGCAGCAGTCCTTAAGTCACCATATGTTGCAGGTCCGATGTATGCTGCAGTGGGAAGGACACGTTTGGCATCAAAAGCGGAAAAAGAGCGCCAAATGGACCTGGCCGCAGCGAATATGAGAAAGCTTGCTGCCTATGCAGCAGACAAGGGCGTATTGCTGGCAATAGAGCCGCTCAACAGATTTGAGACAGACTTTATTAATACTGTCGAGCAGGGGCTGGACTTTCTGGATAGAGTAGGGAGCGACAATGTAGGTTTCCTGCTTGATACCTTTCATATGAATATTGAAGAAAAATCCCTGACGGAGGCGATCCGCATGGCAAAGGGAAAAATATTCGACTTCCACGCGTGTGCTAATGACCGCGGTACTCCGGGCCAGGATCATTTCGACTGGGAGGCGATCCGCAGTGCACTGGAAGATGCTGATTACAGCGGACCTATCGTTATAGAATCATTTACTCCAGAAATAAAGGAAATAGCAAAGGCAGTATCACTTTGGCGTCCATTGGCTGAGAGCCCGGACAGCCTTGCCCGGAACGGTTTGCAATTCCTGCGCTCCGTATTCGGATGACCATTTTTGACACATACGGCATATGCCGTTTGTGATATAAAAACCTTTCCAGATTAAGGAGGAAGAAAATGAAGAAATTATTCGTAGTTGTACTGTGTTTGGTACTCGCATTAACAGCTGTAGCATGTTCTTCACAGAAGCCGGCCGATGATAAGACTCCGGCCCAAACTCCGGCCCAAACTCCGGGCGAAACTCCGGCAACAGCTGAAAAAGGCCTTATCGGTATTACAGTTCCTGAAGCACCTACAGGCTGGGTCGCAGCGGTACAGTGGGCAGCTGACCAAACAGCAAAGAGACTGGGCTTGAATTATAAGCTCCTGGTTTCAGCAGATGAAAACACCCAGGCAAATCATATCGATGAATTGATCCAGCTTGGATGTGAGACAATCGTTCTGATGCCGCATAACGATACACTCGGTACTGCTGCACAGAAGATCAAGGATGCAGGCATCACTCTGATCAACTTTGACCGTACTCTCGGAGCAACAGAGCCTGATTACTATGTGGCAGGCGACAACTATCAGATGGGCGTTATAGGCGCTGATTATATCGCTGAGAAGCTTGGCGGCAAGGGCAAGGTAGTTATTGCCAACATACCGGCATACGGCGAAATATTCAATACACGTGTTAAAGGCTTCAGAGATACAGTTGCTGAAAAGTATCCTGAGATCGAGATCCTGCAGGAATACGGAGCAGAAAACGGTGCTCCCGAAACAGGTCTGCGTATCATGACTGACGTACTGACAGCTTATCCGGATGGAATAGATGCAATCTACTCAACAGACGATGAACTTTCCATCGGTCTTATCCAGGCAATAAATGAAGCCGGACGTATGAAGGACATCAAGGCTATCACAGGCGGCGGCGGATCACAGGTATACTTCAAGGTAATGGAGCAGTATCCTGAAATGGCTATATCTTCACAGACATACGATCCCTACATGATGATCAAATGTGTTGAGATAGCAGCAGGTCTCCAGGAAGGCAAGACTTATGATGCAAAAACCATAATCCCTGCCAAGACTCTTGACCTGGGAACCTACAAGGCATGGTTGGACGAGAACCACATCACACCTGACGCTCCTTACTAAGATATAGCAGCACAGGAAATCAAACGATAAAAACTGATATGGGAGACGGCGTATGCCGTCTCCTGTATAAACTTTGAAGGATATAAGCAAAAACAGGTAATTTGATTATTTTTAGCAGTAATTAATACTTCAACCAAACAGAGTCACAGTGTCGCTGTGATTTCGAGAAATTAGCGAGGAGACTAACATGGAAAATTGCTCATTGCAGATGAAGGACATTGTTAAATCGTATAATGGAGTTACGGTTTTAAAAAGTGTCAGTCTCAATGTGCGGCAGGGCGAAATCCACGCACTGTTAGGCGAAAACGGGGCAGGCAAAACAACGCTGATGAATATTCTAGGTGGAGTAGTTCAGAAGGATTCGGGTGAGATCTCGCTGTTCGGGAAACCGGCAAAGATCACCACGCCTGCTGAATCCCAGGCCCTTGGCGTTGCATTCATACATCAGGAGCTGAATGTTGTAAATGACCTGATGGTTTATGAAAATTTGTTCCTTGGGCGCGAATTGTATAAAAAAACCGGCGTTCTCGATGCAAAAAGAATGTGCGAGGAAACTGAGAAGGTATTCAAGAAGATGAATGTTTTCATTGATCCCAGAAAAATGATGAGTGATCTGGAAACATCCTACAAGCAGGTCGTGGAAATTGCCAAAGCATTGCTGATGGATGCCAGGCTGATCATAATGGATGAGCCGACGACATCACTGACACAGAAGGAAATTGACAATGTTTTTAAAGTAATAAGAGGTTTGACTAAGGAACATGGAGTAACTGTAATATTCATTTCGCATAAACTCGGCGAAGTTGTTGATTTTTGTGATAGCTACACTGTATTACGGAATGGTGAAAATGTATCTTCCGGCAGCATAATGCAGGAAAATGGTGAGAAGATCAGCCAGACGGATATCGCCAAGATGATGGTCGGCAGGGATGTTCTCAATCAACAGGTATATGTTGAGCACGAAATCGGCGAGCCATTACTTGAAGTAAAGGACATGACGGTCGGCACCTGTGTAAAGTGCGTGAGCTTCCATCTCAAGGAGGGAGAGATCCTTGGCATCACAGGATTGCTGGGTGACGGAAAGGATGAGATGGTACGTGCTTTGTTCGGTGACTTGCCGCATACCGGCACGGTATTGAAAAATGGAAAGCCGTTGAAGGTCAAGCACCCTTCAAAAGCAAAATGCCAGGGCATAGGGTATTTACCGCCTAACCGTAAGGAAAACGCAATTATCAAGGACTTGTCCGTTCAAGATAATATTACTATTACAGCGCTTGAAAAATGCCGCAGAGGGGTCGCGCTGAGCAAGAAAAAGGAACGTACTGTTGCGCAGGAATTTGTTGAGAAGCTGCGTATCAAGGCAGACAATATACAAAACAGGATAACAAGCCTGTCCGGCGGAAATCAGCAGAAGGCTGTTTTATCAAAATGGCTCAATGCAAAACCGGATATCATGATAATGTCCAACCCGACCCAGGGTGTTGACGTTGGAGCAAAGAATGAGATCTATGCCGAGATAATGAAGCTTGCCAAGCAGAAAATAGGCGTCATCGTTACCTCGGGAGAAGCTCAGGAGATAATCAAGCTGTGCGATCGCGTACTTGTCATGTATCACGGCGAGCTGCGCGGTGAACTGAGACGGGATCAGCTGACAGAGGAGAATATCATGATACTTTCAACAGGCGGCAGCCTAAACTAATTTTTGGGGGACGTTAAAATGCAAAATACAATTACAAAGCAGAGGGTCGGTCTGAATTCTCTGAAAAAGTTTGCAAGCGGCAACAGTATAGTACTTGTAGTGCTTGCGATGATATTTGTTGCAACTCTGGCTGAGGGTACGCAGTTTTTATCGCTGCAGAATTTCATGAACATTTTGCGAAATCATTCTGTTATCGGCATAATTGCACTGGGTATGTCCTTTGTCATTATTTCAGGCAATATAGACCTTTCGGTCGGTGCACAAATGGTTGCTGTAGCAGCAATTACAGTTTCGTTTGTTAACAGTACGGGAAATGTTGTGGTTGGCATAATAATCGCCATTCTCTCAGGTTGTCTGATGTCAACTGCAACCGGCATTATCGTGACAAAGGGACGTGTGCCTTCTTTTATTGTCACACTTGGCATGCAGTATATATATCGCTCTCTCAGCATGTTCTTCATGTCAGGCGGCGGTTTTTACCTTGACAAGACGAAGGCGCCATTTTATACGCAGATCTCAAACTACAATCTTTTTGGCAAGATCCCAATGTCTGTTATATACTATGCGCTGATGTTTGTATTGTTCTGGTTCATATCCAGGTATACAAGGCTGGGCCGTCACATATATGCTGTCGGTTCTAACGAAAAAGCCACACGCCTTTCAGGTATAAATACAGATCGTATCAAGATACTTGCATTTACGCTGCTGGGTCTTGCGATATCGGTTGCAGCTGTCGTTGAAAGCTCCAGGATGGGATCTATAAACTCTACATCTTCAGGTAACGCATATGAGCTCAATGCCATCGCAATGACAGTAATAGGCGGTATCTCCATGGAAGGCGGAAAAGGAAGGATATCCGGAGCTCTGTACGGCATGCTGATACTTGGGATAATCAACAACATGATCACTTTGCTGGGTGTGAATGTTTATCTGATCAATGCCTTTAAGGGATTGATCATAATAGGTGCAGTTCTCCTCCAGAGAAAGGACAGAGAACTTTAATCCGGACTGTTAGCCAATTTTCCGGCCGGTCTGTATGCCGGCCGGGGAATTGGTAAAGAATAAATATTATTATAAACAGGAGGGTTATACACATGAAGATCGGTATTGACAGTTATTGTTTTCACAGACTTTTTGGTGAAGTCTATGATTTTCAGGAACAGCCTGAAAAGCTAAAAACCGTGGATGATTTCCTTGAGTTTGCCAAAAAGCTCGACGTAGATGGCGTTTCACTTGAAACCTGCTTTTTGCCAAGCCTTGATGAAGGTTACCTTAAGGAACTCGGAGCAAAGGTAAAGGAATACGGGTTTGATTCAGTGTTTGCCTGGGGACATCCAAATGGGCTGGAAAGAGGGCTCAACCCTGATGCGTTTGAAGAAATGAAAGAGCTGATACCAAAAACGCGTCTGCTGGGCACTGATGTAATGAGAATAACCGGTTCTGCCTTCGATTGGCGGCATGAGAATCATCGTGACCATATAGCAAGGCTCATACCAATGTACAAAGAAGCCACAAAGATAGCCGAGGCCCACGGTGTGAAGCTGGCCGCTGAAAATCATCTGGACTATACCTCCGATGAGATGCTCGAGATGATAGAGGCGGTAAATTCTCCAAACTTCGGTATCAACTTTGACACGGGAAACTTCCTCCGACTGCTGGATGACCCGGTGGCCGGCATGGAAAAGCTCGCTCCATATGTATTCTCAACACATATCAAGGACCTGAAGCTGCATCCCACAGCAAAACCGACAGATTGGTATTTCTTCTGCGGAGTACCTGTAGGTTTTGGCATGGTCGACAACTACAAGCTGGCTGAACTGCTCAGCAAGGCAGGCTACAAGGGATTCCTTGCGGTGGAGATCGATGCACCGGCTCCTGAATGGCTGGGCATGGAAGAAGAAGCCATAGCCATAAGTGTTAAAAATCTGAGAAAAATCGGTGCGAAGTTTGCTTAAGATGGTATAAATCAGATATACATATAAGATCCGGATGAAGGACCCAGGATATTCAGGCACATGGTATGCTACAAATGATCGCCCGGGGGCATGATATGGATCGAACAGGTATATCATAATGCAGCAGGAGGCTTTATAATGGGAAAAAAGAAGCTCAACGTCGCAATGATAGGCGGCGGATTTATGGGAAAAGCCCACAGCAATGCATGGCGCAGGGTCGGTGAATTCTTCGATACTGACTATGAGATCGTATTGAAGGTAATCGCAGGCAACAAGACCCCCCTGGAAGACTTTGCAAAGCGCTGGGGCTATGAAGAAGTGACATATGACTGGCGCAGTGTAATGGAACGGGACGACATAGATATCGTTGACATCGGAACACCTACCTTTGAGCACAAGGAAATGTCGATTGCCGCTGCTAAAGCAGGCAAACACATAGTTTGTGAAAAACCCTTCACACTCACCTATGACGATGCAAAGGAAATGGTGGAAGCAGTTGAAAAAGCCGGCGTGGTCCATTATCTGAACCACAACTACAGAAAGGCTCCGGCCGTATCTTATGCAAAGCAGCTCATCGATGAAGGCAGGATAGGGACTGTGTATCATTGGCGGGGCGCATACCTGCAGGACTGGATAACAGACCCGAACTTCCCGCTCTCATGGCAGCTGCAAAGGGATAAAGCAGGGGGAGGCCCGTTGTTTGACCTTTCATCCCACGCGGTGGATCTGGCCCGCTTTTTGATAGGAGAACCTGAAGCTGTCACTGCAGTCAATAAGACGTTCATTAAGAAACGTCCGCTGCCAGGTGCAGGGGCTACGGCATTTACAGCAGGTACGGGCGCGAGTACGACAGAGATGGGCGATGTCGAGGTGGATGATGCATCCTTTGCAATAGCCGAGTTTGAAAACGGTGCTCTGGGCAGCATCGAGTCATCGAGATTTGCAGTGGGAAGAAAGAATTACAACGATTTTGAGCTCTATGGCAGCAAGGGAGCATTGAGGTTCAATCTGGAGCGCATGAATGAGCTCGAGTTCTTCGACTTCACTGAAAAAGGCAGAGAACAGGGTTACCGCAGGATACTTGTAACCGAAGCGGATCATCCCTATCTGTCGGCATGGTGGCCCTCCGGGCATATAATCGGTTACGAGCACACATTTGTCAATGCATTCTATGACTTCCTAAATGCAGTAGCAGGCAAAGGCGTGATCAAGCCCGACTTCCATGACGGAGCTCAGATAATACGCATTCTTGAAGCGATTCGCAAGTCCAGTGACGAAGGACGCAGAGTCACCATAGACGAAATAAAATAGCGAACAGGGTATACAGTAAGAAATGTAACAGGATATGCAGCATAGACGCAGCAATAGATACATCAGCAACTGAATAACAACACAGGACTGAATCAAATGAAGGCGCATCAATGATGCGCCTTCATTGTATTTCATTGTGTCGGCCAGGCTTCTTGTTATTTCTATTGATTATTTTTGCAGAAAAAGCTATAATGTTATTACTAAGACATATCACCAGGTCATATAATTAAGTAATAACATTATAGCAAAGCCAAAGCTGTGAGTTTCTGATTCGTACCAAGTAATGGAGGGTGTTATGATGACAGGTATCGAAATAATTGCAGAGAATGGAAGAAGGACAGTAAGAGGACTCGGATATTATGAGCCCAGAGTTGTCAAAGATATCAGAGAGCTTGTCAGAGGAAGTGCTGAAAGGTATGGCGAGAAGCCTGCCTTCAAGATAAAAGACAAGCAGGGCATCATAAAAGGTAAAACATACAGGGAGCTGGCTTCAGATGTTGATTGTCTCGGAACTGCTCTGGTATCTCTCGGTCTCAGAGATCCTCGGATGTCTATAATTGGAGAGAACCGATATGAATGGGCAGTGTCCTATTTTGCCATTGTCAACGGCACAGGGATCGCTGTGCCCCTCGACAAGTATCTGCCCCAGAACGAAGCGGAGAACCTTATTGCCAGGGGCAGGGTAGAAGTGATCTTCTACAGCCCGGCATATCATGGGATGATGCTTGATATCGCTGCGAAAAACCCAGGCATGAAATATTTCATTTGTATGGAAAGAAGCAGTGATAATACTGCGGACGATCCCAGGTTCATAGCACTGCCCGATCTTATAGAGCAAGGCAGGAAGCTGCTGGATGACGGCTGCAGATCCTTTATAGACGCAGAAATTGACAGGGAAAGGATGTCTGTACTGTTGTTCACCTCAGGTACGACGAGTATGTCAAAAGGAGTAATGCTGTCCCATGCGAATCTGGCAGCCAATGTGACATCCATAACTACAGTGATAAAGGTGTATCCAACCGATACACACCTTTCACTGCTCCCTTACCATCACACCTTTGAGAATACCGTGGGATTGATGTTCATGCTGCACAGCGGTGTTTGCATAGCATACTGTGATGGTATCAAGCACATCGTCCAGAATTTAAAGGAGTATAATGTTACGATCCTGGTGGCAGTACCTGCTATTTTTGAAGCGATGTACAGAAAGCTGCAAGAGGGTATCAGGAAATCCGGGAAGGAAAAGCTGTTAAACACAATGATAAAGGTGTCGGATGCGCTCAGGGCTGTAGGGATAGACCTTAGGAGAAAGCTTTTTAAGAGTGTTTTTGCGCAACTGGGACCCGGTCTGAGGGTAGCAGTATCAGGTGCTGCAGCCCTTGACAGGGAAGTGGTCATTGGTTTTGACAAAATAGGCTTCAGATTGCTTCAGGGATATGGACTTACTGAGGCAGCACCTGTTATCGCGACAAACAATGATCATATCAATGTGCCTGGAACTATAGGATATCCGATGCACGGTATCGAAGTGGCCATAGATTCGCCTGATGAGAACGGGATCGGAGAAATAATATCACAGGGCGGCAATGTCATGATCGGCTATTACGAGGATCCAGCCGCAACAGATGATTCCTTTACTGAGGACGGCTGGCTCAGGACAGGTGATATTGGGTATATCGATGAAAAAGGGCTCATCAGGATAACCGGCCGGGCTAAATCCATGATAGTGCTGAGCAATGGTAAAAAGGCATTCCCTGAGGAATATGAAATACAGCTCAACAATATCCCAGGTGTCAAGGACTCATTTGTCTGGGGGAATACTGCACCTGATGGAGATGTGCAGATCTGCGCGAAGCTGGTCGTCGACAAGGATAACGCAGGTGACGGCAAGGGTGGTCTTCTGCCGGAAAAGGAGCTTGCGGCGAGGTTTGAGGCAGCTATTAGGGATATCAATAAAACTGTGCCCCAGTATAAGGTGATACGTTACTTTGTGATGACTGAGGAGGAGCTTGTAAAGGCTAACGGGATCAAGACCAAGAGGCACATCGAGCAGGATAAGGTCAGGAAAATGCTGGCGGAAGCCGGTGTTGAAATGCGAAGGGTCAGCGGACGATTTATTGAGAGACTGTGAAACCAGTATCGGCCATTGGAGATCAGAAAAAGCGGGACAGCCGGCGTTGACATTTAGCTTTCATGACAATAAAATGAATACGAATAACGAACAAAGCTAAAGCAGAGGTATGGCATGATATATACAGTTACGCTGAATCCTGCGGTGGACAAAACTGTGGAGATAAACGATTTCTCAGCGGGGAAGGTCAACAGGGTATCATCCGTCAGGCTTGATGCCGGAGGCAAAGGCATCAATGTATCAAAAGTGATATCGAGCCTTGGCGGCAGGAGCATTGCCATGGGCATACTCGGAGGTGCCTCCGGAGGCTTTATAAAGGATTACCTGGATTGCCGGGGAATAGACAGTGATTTTGTGTTCATTGATGAAGAAACCAGAACAAACCTAAAGGTCGTGGACAGCCTCAAGGGTACCAATACCGATATCAATGAACCCGGTCCGCTTGTGAACAGCGATGATCTCGATATGCTGCTTCAAAAACTTCTTGACAGAGTAAGGGAAGATTCCATCGTAGTCTTTTCGGGAAGTGTGCCGGACAACCTGGATAAAACGATATATGCCCGCTGGATCGGTGAGATAAAGGAAAAGGGTGCGGCAACAATACTTGATGCTGACAGAGAGCTGCTGAAGAACGGCATCAAAGCAGGCCCATATCTGGTTAAACCGAACATATATGAACTAGGGGAGATTTTCGATACTGCCATAGAGGAAGCAGAACAAGCTGAAAGATATGCAAGGCAGCTTGTAGTGGATTTCGGGATAGAGCTGGCAGCGGTTTCACTTGGTGAAAAGGGCGCTCTTTATGTGGATAAAAAAAGGTCACTGCTGGCTCACGGCATAAAAGTGGATGTGAAGAGCACTGTCGGGGCAGGAGACGCATTGGTGGCTGCTCTTGCATATTCCATTGATACGAAGGCTGGATTTGAGGCGGCTGCCAGACTGGCGACGGCCTGTTCTGCGGCTAATGTCACCACAGCCGGCACCCAGGCCGCCGATTGGTCATTGATCGATGATCTGCAAGAACGAGTCGTGCTTGAGTATTTGTAATGTATGTCTCTGCTTACTGCGCATCAGCCGCGGTGATCTCAGCCGTATAATTGAAGCTACATCCTGCGGGCAGCTTCGTAGGCCAGGTCGGAACGCTCGCATTCTTCGTCGGTCAAGGTGAGCTGATAGCACAGCGGACTGCCCTTCATCCTCTCAGAGGCGAAGCTCAGACCGTTGGTCCGAATGTCCAGGAAGGGGTGGTCGATCTGCTCCGGGTCTCCAATCAGAACGATCTTGGTGTTTTTGCCTGCTCGGGTGATGATCCCCTTCACCTGCTTTGGCGTCAGGTTTTGGGCCTCATCGATTATGACCCACTGCTTTACGATGGAACGGCCTCTTATAAAAGCAATAGCCTCTGCACTGATCACCTTTCTGTCAAAAAGCTCATCTATCTTGTCCTTTAGCTCTTTCTCGCTGGTGTAGCGCTCGCTTTCATCTGCATCCACCAACACTTCCAGGTTGTCTATGACAGGGCGCAGGAATGGTGCGATTTTTTCCTGTTCCGTACCTGGAAGGAAGCCGATATCCTCATCAAGCTTAACATTGGGACGGCACACGAGTATTTTTCTGTATGGCGGATCGCGGTCGCCCAGTATCTTTTGAAGACCTACTGCAAGAGAGTAAAAAGTCTTTGCCGTTCCTGCAGGACCTTTGGCTATCACAAGGGGCGCTTTTTGGGCGTCCATCATCAAGGCCTCCTGGAAAAATTTCTGACCGGCGTTTCTTGGTGTTATTCCAAAGGGGTGCTCATGTGCGAAATTCAGAGGTACGATCTCCCTGCCGTCAAATCTGGCAAGGGCTGTCTGTTTTTCATTTGAGACCGAGTGTATCACCAGGAACTGATTGGTGACCAGTTCGGCGGGGACATTTTGGTTTGTTGCCGTGTTGAAGCAGAAAACATCTTCAGCAAGCAGCCTTGACTTGCTATAGAACTCATCCAGCTTCTGTGCGTCAGTATAAACGTCAAGGCGTCCCTTGTACTGCTCATCATAAACAGGGGCTTGCTCATTGAAAAAGTCCTGTGCCGTTATTCCGAGGACGTCTGCCTTGATCCTTGCAAACACGTCCTTGGATATCAAAAATACTCTTTCTCCTTTTTCGTGGAGGCCTTTGCAAACCTTCAGGATCCTGTTGTCATTGACATTGCCGACCCAGCTTTCCGGCAGCTTTACTTCCTGATAGTTCATCTCGATCCTGAGAGTACCGCCGTTATCCAGCATGATGCCGTTGTTCAGGTTGCCCTTTTCCCTCAGCCCGTCGATTATCCTGGCGACCTGCCTGGCATTGGCACCCAGCTCTGAGTTGTCTTTCTTGAATTTGTCGAGTTCTTCAAGTACGACTTCAGGTATGACGACGATGTTATCGTCGAAGGTGAAGAGTGAATAAGGAGTTTGCAGCAATACATTGGTGTCCAGGACAAACGTTTTTTTCGTGTTCTTCATCAGTAATCACTCCTGTTTGATCTTAAGTTGTGAAAAACTGCATTGGTAAACACCTGGATGTCTAGGGATGAAAACCTGCTTATATTCAGATTATACCATATGAAATTGCATGTATATAGTAGATTTAACATTTATGATACAACAAACGAAACCGGATATGCCGGAGTGTGATGCAGAAAACTTGAACCGCAGCCAATTCCGGGGAAATAATTCACATGTATCACATGCTTTAATTTCCCCGAATTTTCATATATACTAATAGGACAGCATCTCATGAAACGGTGATTCGAGCGTATGAAAACTGTAGTAAATGAAAGAACGAAATCGATAGTATTTCTTGTTATAACTGCCACCATGTGGAGCCTTGGCGGACTTCTCATAAAATCTGTAGATACCAACCCGATGGCAATAGCAGGTGTGAGAAGCGGCATATCCGCTGTTATAATACTGGCAGCTACAGGCAAGCCGAAGCTTAACTGGTCATTTGCACAGATCGGCGCAGCATTGTCCTATACCGGATTGGTACTGCTGTTTGTGGCGGCTACAAAGAATACTACAGCTGCAAATGCGATCCTGATACAATACACGGCTCCGGTCTATGTGGCTCTTTTGAGCGCCTGGTTCCTCAAGGAGAAGGTCAAGCTGCTGGACTGGCTGACGATTGGCATTGTTATGGGCGGAATGATCCTGTTTTTTGTAGATGAACTGAGCATGGCAGGAGTATTTGGAAATCTGCTTGCTGCAGGCAGCGGAATCTGCTTTGCCTTCTTTACCGTGTTTATGCGCATGCAAAAGGAAGGCTCACCGATCGAATCCGTACTATTAGGAAACATAATCACCGCTCTTATAGGGATACCATTTATATTCACTGATATACCCGGAACTGCAGGATGGATAAATCTTGTGGTACTGGGGGTAATACAATTGGGACTCCCCTATATACTGTACTCTATGGCTATAAAGCATGTCACTGCCCTGGAAGCCAGCCTGATACCAGTGATCGAACCAATGCTCAATCCCGTATGGGTCTGGCTGTTCATTGGTGAAGTTCCCGGCCTGTGGGCACTGGTGGGAGGCGTTATTGTAATGGCTGCGGTCACAATAAGGTGTGTTGTCCCGCTGCGCAATAAAACAGCTGTAATAAAAAGTGATATTAAAGCATGAAGCAGGATGTCTTTTTTCGCATAAAAAGACCCGGTACCTGTGGATACCGGGTCTTCTGTGATAAATGTGGTACGCCCGACACGATTCGAACGTGCGACCTGCGGTTTAGGAAACCGACGCTCTATCCTGCTGAGCTACGGGCGCATGTATCAACGAAATATAATTTTACAATGATTCGGCCCGTATGTCAAGCCCTTCAAAATAGCAAACTATGGCACTATCAAGAAGATAAATTTATCATCCAATAGGAGTTGTAAATATTGCGCTGCAATATGCCGATAAACATACTGGAATATGCTTTTGGAGGGTTATCATGAGTCGTGGGAGAAGACGAAACAGTTCAGACAGGAAGTACTTGTATATCAAGGATCCGGAAAAAATACATTCAGACAAAAGCAACACGGATACCAACAAAATGGTAAGAAGAAATTTCGTCAAGGTGTTTCTATTTTTGTTTGTAATAATGGTCTTTTTCCTGATATATTCACGAATAGCCAACGGCGCATCAGACATGGGTCTGAATGCCTACACGCTGAGCCCTGATACGGACACAAAGGTCAGGCTTGAGTGGTCATCCGTCCCCGGAGCAAGGGTCTACCGGCTGTATAGGGATGAAGGTGTCGGTGAAGCCGAGATAGCATCTATCGATGTCGACACCGTATTGGATCCGCTGTCATACAATGATACGAATCTAAAACCCGATACACAATACGTATATACGATCAGATCATATTCCAACGCAGCAGGAACGCAGTTGCTTGAGGGAGGTACTGATGAGGCATATGTAAGGACTACGGCGATGATCCGACCTTATGGGCTGCGGGCAGTATATGATATCAATTCCAGGAAAGCGTATCTTACCTGGAACCATTCCACCCTTGCCGGAAGCAGTATAATCTGCCGTTACGAGAGCGGCCAACCGATGACTGAGCGGGATGTACCTCAAACGTCATCGGCGGAAGAAAGTGTCTATGGTCCGCACCCTGTGGATTTTGCGGTCAAGACTAAAGCGGCATTTGCCGGGTATGGAGTATCAGAGGCATCTGATAAGGTGAAGGTAGTACCTATCACAGCGCCCTCAATAAAAGCCGAATACATAAATCAAAGCACTGTAAAAATATCATGGGATAACAGTAGATACATCAACCTGTTCCAACTGGAAAGTTCAAGGTGGGACGAGGCTGCATCATCATGGGGCAGCTGGACAATCACGTCATCATCACTGTCCGGTGCCGGATCGACAAGTACTGTCACTATAGGCGGAAAATACAGATATAGACTGAGCGCCAAGAGCGGAAGCGGCTATACCGGCGTGAGCAACATAACGGAGTACGTCAGCAATCTGGCCGCACCCTCCGATTTGACCGCAAACATCGTTACAAACGGGCGTATAGACCTGTCATGGACAAATGGTGCCGGAAATGACGGCAGTCTGCAGGTATGGCGTAAAGCCGGAGGAAGCAAGGACAGCGGTACCTACTCGCTGCTGGATACTTTGAGCAATAGAGAGAATTCGTATATCGACCTGTTCAGTCTCGTTCCCGGAACAACTTACCATTACAAGGTCAATGCCGTCGATGCTTCCGGTAATTATTCAGACTCTGCTTATACAGCTATAACCGCTGCTGTCTCTGCCGCTCCTTCATCGCTTCGTGCAAATGTCATTTCAGCCGATGGTATCTCCCTTATTTGGAACGACAATTCAAATAATGAAGGAGGCTTCAAAATCGAGAGGTTTGATGAAAGCTCGATGGCATTTTCCGAAATTGCCACTGTTGGTACAAATACAGCAACATATACAGATACAGGTGTGGTTTCCGGAGAAACATACATCTATCGGGTCCGTTCATACAATATCATGGGCAATTCCCCATACTCCAATGAAATCATCGTAAACGCCTGGGATCCGGCTGCGCCTACCACTCTTACTGTCACACCGGTTTCCTCCACCAGGCTCGATCTGGCGTGGAACTATTCCGGTACCGAAAACTACAATACCATCATCGAAAGAAAGACCGGAGCGGAAGGTAAATGGGAGTTCCTATACACAACGGCAGCAGGGGTCTTAAAATACAGCGATACAGGCTTGTCACCGAATACAAGAAATTTTTACAGGGTCAGAAAAGCATTGGGGACAGGCTCGGCGGGCATTCCATATCCCAATAATGAAATAGGTATCGGAGCCTATACCTATCTTGGCAACATCCATTTGTCAGGGGATGCATATTCCAATAATACCATACGCCTGAGCTGGTCGGGCAATAATGAAAGAGCAGATATCATCATTGAAAGAAAAATGGCCAACGGCAGCTTCAGTGCCTTGACCACTGTCGGACCGGACACGAACTACTGGACCGACACCACCGGTCTGGTGCCGGGAGCATCCTATACATATCGGGCAAAGGCCAGGACGGTGACCAATGAATCATTATATTCGGCTGAACTGACAGTTCGCAATTATTATCTGGAGGCGCCGTCGAACCTTACGATCTCGGTAGATGCCGACCAGAATGTCAACCTCAGCTGGCAGGATAACTCCGCTGATGAGACCGGCTTTGAAATATGGAGATATACATACGGGAAAAGCACATATTCCCAATATGCGATTGTGGGACAGAACGCCACATCCTTTAAGGATGTCAATGTAGAAAAGGGTGCCCAATATATGTACCTGGTAAGGGCATATGTCACATCGGACGGACTTTATTCATCCTTTACGAATTCTGTATCAATGGGAGTGGGTCTGATAAGCCCTCCTGTCAACCTGAACTACAAATACATCTCAGACACCCAGGTATTACTTGAGTGGACCGACACCTCCGATAATGAGGATGGTTTCAAGATTGAGCGAAGGATCGGGACTGATGGGGTGTGGACTACTTTATACTGGGTCTCGAAGAACCAGAAATCATATAATGTCACAGGGCTCAATCCCTACACCAACTATTATTTCAGAGTAAGAGCGTACAACAACAGTCTGAATGCTGATTCCGTCAGTGAGGATATCCTGGTTTCTTTTGCATCACCCAGGAAGCCCACTAATGTTACAGCAGTTTCAATATCAAGTACTCAGGTCAAATTATCATGGAAGGACAACTCTGATAACGAGGAAAAATTCAGGATTTTACGTAGTACCAGGTCAGGCGGCACATTTGCTGCAATTGCTGAAGTCGGCAAAAACATAGTTACATATCTGGACAATACTGTACGGGCAGATACGAATTATTTTTACAAGGTTGAGGCGGTCAATTCAATAGGCCGCTCCGAAAGCAGCTCTGAGGCAGGTGTAAGGACAAATATTAAAGTGCGTTTTACAGATACAAAAGGTGTGCCGTGGGCAGAGGAGGCCATAGAGAATATGGCAGGAATGGGCATATTAAAAGGAGTAACGGACACGCTGTTCAAACCCGGCAATGTCATAACCAGGGCAGAATTCACTGCGGTGGTCGTAAGGGCATTCAATCTTGAAACGGCACCTGTTGGAAGCCTGGCCGATGTGAAATCGGATAAGTGGTATTACAGCGAGGTAATGATCGCTGAAAACCTTGGAGTGATATCAGCTGACGCAAATAACAGGTTTTATCCCGAGTCACCCATAACAAGAGAAGACATTTCATTGATGATCTTCAAGGCTCTGGAGGCTTCGGGCAGGAAATATTCATTACATGACAACTCGGTGCTTGAAAAATTCATAGACAAGGATCAAATATCACCACATGCTGTGTCCAGCATGGCAGCACTTGTGGGAGAGGGAATAATAGAAGGCCTGCAGGGAAATGCCGTAGGACCCAAATACGCCGCAACGAGGGCACAGGCGGCGGTGTTCGTGTACAGGGCACTTACAAAGACCGAGCCGGGGGATGAATAGGGATGGGCCGTATCCGCCGGCTAAATGGAATATCGCTTTCTAAGGGCTTCCACATGTGCATAACGGTCAGCATAAACGAGCCTGGATGCTGCATCCTTGTCCAGGACAACTGTGATCCCGCCGCTGTGAAGCTGGATAGCTGATGCAGTGATCTGTGAAGTGACAGGCCCTTCGAGAGCCTTTGCCACTACCTCCGCCTTTTTTATACCGCTTGCCAGCATCATTATGTTTCTTGCCTCAAGGATCGTACCTATGCCCATGGTAAGGGCGAAGTGAGGCATATCCTCCCTTGCCGTGCCGGCATTCTTGTAAAACATCTCATAATTATCATCAAGGGTCTGCTTTGTCAACGCCTGGACTCTTGTCCTGGACGCCAGTGAGGAACCGGGCTCGTTGAAAGCCCAATGACCGTCGCCCCCAATACCCAGCAGCTGAAGGTCGATGCCGCCTGCTCTTTTGATCTCATCCTCATACCACTTACAGAGTTTCCCGGGATCCTTCGCCCTGCCGTCGAGAACGCTGGTGTTTTCCTTCTTGATATTTATATTTTTAAAAAGCTCTTCATACATGAATCTGGCATAGCTTTGATCTTCATTATAGGGTTTGGACAGGTCCAGTCCTATGCCAAGATACTCATCCAGGTTGAAGCACCTGACATTGGAGAAGTCCAGGCCTTCGTCCCTGTGCATTCTGATGAGCTCCCTGTATGTACCGATGGGTGTACTGCCCGTTGCCATCCCAAGAACACAGTCGGGCTTTGACCTGATCAATCCGGCTATGATCCCTGCGGCGTATCTGCTCATTTCATTATAATTTTCTCTAATGATAATATTCATTTGATATGATTCCTCCTCACAGCAAATACTGCATTACAGCCTACAAACATTTTATGTACTAACGCCCGGCAATGTCAAGAAAAAATATTTCCACCGTGATCTGTAATATCGGTGCGCAATGTGATATGTATCCAATGATAGAAAATACATTAAATACCATATTGACAAATAAATGGAAAATTAATATAATTATAATGTGAGCAAACGGTTGCGCAGTTTAAGAATTAATAAAACAGAGTTAATTGGGAGGTGGAGGTTTTGCCGGTCACGATAAATGATATCGCAAAAGCAGCTAATGTGTCACCTTCCACTGTCTCAAGGACCATTGCCAACAACCCCAGGATAAGCGAAAAGACTCGTGAGCGCATATTCAAGCTGATGAAGGAAATGAACTACCACCCGAATATGATCGCCCGCTCTCTGGCAAACAAGTCTACAAAGATCATCGGTGTCATTGTCACAGGATCTGCCGAAAAAGCCTTTCAGCATCCGTTTTTCCCCGAGATTCTCAGCGGGATCGCATCAGGGGCATATAAAAGCGGGTATAAGATACTCATTTCAAGTGTGAACAGCGCACAGGAGGAGAAAAAGGCCGTATCTGAGTATGCGATGAGCGGGATAACGTCAGGTATTGTCCTGCTTGCATCACGAGTGAGGAATACATCAGCAGACGAGCTTAGGCAGATGGATTTCCCGTTTGTCGTGGTGGGGAGGCCGGAAAACGAATGTGATGTCAATTGGGTGGACAATGACAATGTGCGGGTTGGGCATGACCTGACAAGACATTTTTTAGAAAATGGCCGCAGGGAGGTGGCATTTCTGGGTGCTTCACCGGAGTTCACCGTGACCTCCGACCGTCTTGAGGGATATAAAAAGGCACTGACGGAAAACGATATACCTGTAAGGGATGAATTGATCGTAAACGGCAAGTTCGTAGATGATACCGGATATGGACTCATGAAGGAGCTGCTGGACAGGGGCATCAGACCCGACGGTGTGATCGCCTGCGATGATCTGCTTGCGTTCGGAGCTATCAGATGTTTGCAGGAAAAGGGATTCAGGGTACCGGAGGACATCGCAGTCGCCGGTGTAAACAATGTACCCCTGGATGAATATTTCGATCCCCCGCTGACTTCCGTCGATGTAAATGCATTCAGCCTGGGTGCGAAAGCATTTGATTTGCTGATCACCAACATGACATCTGAGCACAGGAGCATAGACAGGGCCATCGTTCCGGCAAGGCTCATTGTCAGAAAGTCGACAGTATAGCTATAAAGGTATTTTTTCGACCTTTTGTGCAAGCGTATGCACAACAGATGCAATATAACACTACAGCTCTGAAAAATAAGCAGTATCGGGTAAAAAGCAGAGCACGAACACTTCAGTCAGACTGTAAGGCACGCATCAGGTGTCCACCAGGCACTCAAAAAACACACATCAGGTACTCATCATGCACAAACACACATCAGATATACACCGGGTACGCATCAGGTACAGCTTATCTGGGTTAAAGAGACAGGGAGTCTTTTTAATAGTGTTCCAATAATTTAGAAGGAGGCTTCAATATGATTAAGAAGATCGCATACAAAAGACTATTGCCGCTTTTAATAACTGTGGTCATGATGCTTGGTGTTATTGCCGGATGCGGCACAGATACCAAGGTTGTTGGAGAAACCGAAACAGATGATGCTCCGGTCCGGCAGACACCGCCCGCAACTGATACTCCGGACCAGCCGGCAGAACCGGATGTGACGCCGGAGCCTGAAGGCTTGCAGCCCGAACCGGGAGCGGTACTTAAGATTTGGGACTCGGAAGGGCCAGAGGGCAACTGGCTGATGGAAGTTACAAAACAGTTCACGGATAAGTATGGGGTAGAGGTAACATACGAACCTGTTGGGCACACGGATTCTCCGGCCAAGATGAAGACCGACGGACCGGCAGGTCTCGGAGCCGACGTTTTTTCAGCGCCCCATGACCACCTGGGAGGACTGGTGACCGCCGGACTGGTTTATCCGAACGATGTATCAGATCCTGCTGAATATATGGATGCCGCAGTCCAGGGTACCTCCTACGACGGCGTATGGTATGGCTATCCGGTAGCAATAGAGACTTATGCACTGTTCTATAACAAAGATCTTGTGGCTGAGCCGCCAAAAACCTTTGATGAACTGATAACATTTTCAAAGAGCTTTAATGATATAAAGAACAACAAGTACGGCTTCATGATGGAGGCCGCTAATTTCTATTACATTTATTCATTCATGAGCGGATATGGAGGATATGTATTCGGAAATAACGGAACGAATAGAAACGATATAGGCCTTAACAGCCCTGGCGCTGTGGAGGCATTGAAATTCCACCAGTCACTGAAGGAAATACTGCCCCTTAACACTGCCGATATCAATTATGATATAAAGAGCGCACTTTTCAATGAAGGCAATCTTGCATTTGATATCGATGGACCCTGGGCGATCAGGGGCCACATGGATGCAGGCGTCAACTTTGGCATCGCCCCGCTGCCGCTGCTCCCCAACGGGAAGAATCCCCAGTCCTTCTCCGGTATAAGGGCATTCTATGTCAATTCCTATACAAAATACTCGAATGCGGCCATGCTGCTGGCTCAGTTCCTGACATCGAAGGAATTGCTTGCCGACAGATTCACCAACACGAACCAGATACCACCCCGTAAGGACCTGTTGGACGATCCGGCGATCAAAAATGATGAGTATTCTGCCGCTATACTCAATCAGGCACAGTACGCCCAGGCAATGCCGAACATACCCGAAATGAGCTCGGTCTGGACGCCGATGGCCACAGCTCTCGAAGAGAACTGGAACAAAGGCGGTGATCCGAAGCCGCTGTTGGATAATGCGGTCAACTCCATACAGGATGCGCTGGCTGCACAGAGCCAATAATAGATGATGGTTCGGGCAGGGAAAGTCGATTGCCCGGCTGTCCCTGCCTTGGTTACATTATTCCGGAAGGGTGTGAATGTGTATGAACAGCCATTCCAAAAAAGCAGGATTGCTTTCTGTCATTTTCATGGGTCTGGGTCAGCTTTATAACAGGCAGTACATCAAGGGTGGATTTTTTGCGCTGATAGAGCTGGGCTATATCATTTTCCTCGCACCGTATACGGTAAACAGTATCCGGGGCTTAGTAACGCTCGGCAGTACACCGCAGAAAATGGTCAAAGGCAGGATCATACAAGGAGATCACTCAATCTTCCTGATGGTGTTCGGAATTATTTCATTGATAGTGCTCTTTATGTTTATAGTTTTCTACATCATCAATGTCAGGGATGCCATGCGGGTCGGTAAAAACAGAGACAACGGACTTGATTCCAATTCTGTGATAATTTCTCTTAGGAATTTGTCTGAAAAAGGATTTCCATATATTTTGCTGACGCCTGCTGTTGTTTTCACACTATTTTTAACGGTTGTTCCTCTGACATTTGGAGTTATGATCGCATTTACCAACTACTCCAGCCCGAACCACCTGCCGCCCAGATCACTTGTGGATTGGGTCGGCTTTCAGAATTTCATAAACCTGTTCAAGCTGCCGTCCCTTGGCAAGACCTTCGCAGGCGTCGCGTTATGGACCATTTCATGGGCGATTCTTTCAACGCTATCGACATTTTTAGTCGGACTTGTGTTTGCGGTTATCATAAATGCAAACAAGATAGCGCTGAAAAAATTCTGGCGTTCTATTTTCATCCTGCCATGGGCTGTTCCTGGGTTCATATCCATACTGGTCATGAGGAATATGTTCAATGGGCAGTTTGGGCCGATAAACAAATATCTGACAGCCATAGGTATGGCTCCGGTCCCATGGCTGGCTGAGCCGATGTGGGCCAGGATCACCTGTCTGCTGGTCAATCTGTGGCTGGGATTCCCGTATTACATGGCAATGATGTCGGGCGTACTGACGGGCATACCTCGGGATCTGTACGAGGCGGCTTCCATAGAAGGAGCCAGTGCTTTTCAGAAGTTCAGAAAAATAACGCTGCCGCTGGTGCTGTTTGCTACGGCTCCGCTGGTGATAAATGGATTTGCATATAATTTCAACAACTTTACATTGATATACCTGCTGACCAGCGGTAATCCAACAAATAATGAATATTTCTACGCCGGAAACACTGATATTTTGCTGTCGTGGCTGTATAAGCTCACCCTTGAGCAGAATCAGTTCCATATGGCGGCTGTTGTTTCCATCATCGTATTTGTCTTTATTGCATCGATTTCCGCATTCAATTATATGAACACAAAATCTTTCAGAGAGGAGGATATGGTACAATGAAAACTTCTGACACCCAAGGGCAGGCCGGGATAGCTGCCAATGCCGATGGGACCGGTATCGCCCCGGATGCAGGAAGCAATGTGAGTCCTGCTCCTAAAAGAAAAAAACACATTGATATCAGAGGTCGGATCGTCAGGTTTTTCATATATATCCTTCTGGCGGTAACGGCTGTCACTTCGATCTACCCTATACTTTGGATCGTCATGTCATCGTTGAATCCAGGCAATGCACTGTATTCATCCACGCTGATCCCGAAACGCCTGACGCTGGTCCACTATTCGGAGCTTTTTATAAAAAGGGATTTTGGACTGTGGTACATGAACACGCTTAAAATCGCGGTCCTTACAATGCTGCTTTCTGTCGTTCTGGTCATCATCACGGCATATGCGTTATCCCAGTTCAGATTCAAGGGAAGGCGGTTTTCATTGATGACGATGCTGATACTGCAGGCGTTTCCAAATTTCATGTCCATGATAGCCATTTACCTGCTTCTGCTGCAGCTCAACCTCCTGGATTCGCATTACGGCCTTGTGCTCGTCTATGCAGGAGGAGCTATCCCGGGAGGCGCCTGGCTCGTAAAGGGATACTTTGACGGCATACCCAGGTCTATCCCGGAAGCGGCCAAGATAGATGGTGCGTCAAGCGCGACCATATTCAGAAAGATCATGATGCCGATGTCGACACCGATCCTTACGTTTGTTGCCCTGTCTAACTTTATTGCGCCCTGGATGGATTTCATAATGGCAAGGCTTGTACTGAGATCAGCCGCTAAAAAGACACTGGCCATCGGTTTGTATGAGATGGTCTCCGGCAGGATGAACACTGAGTTCACAATGTTTGCAGCAGGCGCGGTCATGGTCGCAGTACCTATTACGGTGCTGTTTGTGTTCCTGCAAAGGTTTATGATACAGGGACTGGCGGAAGGAGCATCCAAAACCTGATATATGGTCTATGTGAGTAATTAAGCTGCAAGTGTACTTTTGGAGGTATTTGATGAACTACGAAGCTATCTATCATTCAACTGATTCACAATACTGTCATGCTATCGACAAAAATACTGTCGTTATAAGGCTGCGAGCCAAAAGAGGCGACCTTGAGGAATGTGTCGTCTGCTACGGTGACAGGGTCTATCCAAGGGAAGAGGTCCGTGTGGATACGGCTCAGATGCGTATAGCGGCTTCGGATAGATTCTTTGATTACTTTGAAGCTGTCATATACACTGATTTGACTCGTCTTTGCTACTATTTCATTCTTTCCGACGGCAGCATGTCGGCTTACTATTATGGATATGACTTTCATGACAAGCTGGAATTCAACAGGAACCTGTACTTCCAGCTTTCATATATAAGGGAGGAGGATATCGCGGATGTACCCGAATGGGCAAAAAGGGCCGTGATATACCAGATATTCCCCGACAGCTTCGCCACATCAAGGGGATTTTTGTCAGGCGAAGGACTGAGGATCCCGCTGCCGGTCAGTGATACGGTGGGATCAGGTAAGTCCGAATCAGGCAGCTCCGATGGTATAGATGCAAATATGATAGATACGGGCGGCGTCCACAGCAGTGAAGAAATGGACAATAGAAAACATTTGTACAGCAGCAAGCCCATATTGTATAGTAAGGGTAAGCTAGGAGGCACACTCAGAGGTATTATTGACAATCTTCCATATCTTGAAGAACTGGGAATCAACTGCATCTACCTTACACCGATTTTTACTGCGGGGGAGTATCATAAGTATGATACCATCGATTATCTCTCCGTGGATCCCTGTTTTGGTGATCTCCAGACTCTGAAGGAGCTGGTCGCACGCTGCCATCAGGCAGGCATCAGAGTCATCCTTGACGGGGTCTTCAACCATTGCGGTGCCGGCTTCTTTGCATTCAGGGACGTGATTGAAAAAGGAGAAGCTTCAGAGTATAAAGGCTGGTTTTTCATTAAAAGCTTCCCTATCAGCATTGACGAGCCCAATTATGATACTTTTGCATATGTGTGGAATATGCCCAAGCTAAATACCGGAAACAGGGAAACAGCCGAGTACTTCATCAATGTGGGCACTTACTGGATCAAAGAGGCCGATATAGACGGCTGGCGGCTGGATGTAGCCAATGAGGTGAACCATGATTTCTGGAGAGAGTTCAGAAAGGCTGTCAGGGCTGTGAAGCCTGACGCGTTCCTGCTGGGAGAGATCTGGTTCGATGCCCCGGAATGGCTGGGAGGAGACCAGTTCGATTCGCTTATGAACTACGGCTTTTCATATGTCTGCGCCGACTTTTTTGCTAAGCGCATCATTAGTGTGAAGCAGTTCAGTGACAGGATCGGTTATCTTTTGATGAGGTATAAGAAGAATGTACAGTATGTCCAGATGAATCTGCTTGACAGTCACGATGTGCCAAGATTCCTTTCACTGGCAGGAGGCGATGTCAGGCGGCTCAAGCTTGCTGTTCTGTTCATGATGACCCATATCGGTGCTCCCAATATATTTTATGGAGATGAAAAGGGTCTTGCCGGCATGACAGAAGATGATTACCGAAGGCCTATGCAGTGGGAGGATACGGAGCATTCGAGTGATATATTGAACTATTACAAGAAACTCATAGCCATAAGGAAAGAGTACATTGAACTGATGCTTGGGGACTATGTCACCCGGGATGTGGATATAACTGCAAACACGTTGGTTTTCTCACGTGAGGCCAATGGCGAAAGGATTTATGTGATCATTAATAACAGTGAATTCCCTGTTCGATACATGCTTGACGTTTCGGATGAGGTCTCCTGTGATGGAAATTCTATGAGCGCTCTGGAGCTGATGAGCGGCAAGATACATAAAATCAAGGATAGCAGAGTTTACCTGGAGCTTGACGAGTTGAGCGGAATGATTGTCAAAGTGATTGCTGAGCTCTGAGATCTTAGCAAGCAGGGGACGATGGCATTGATTGAGAAACAGGCTATAGTCCCGATAACGATTCAGTCCATTGCTAATTGAACCAGGAAAAGCAGATCGATAGCAGATCTATTATGGAGGATTTTATGTCTGCCAGATTTAAGTTTGTGTTTTTTCAGGCTAAGGTTATACAAATACTGATATTTATGTTTGTTGTGTCAACACTTTTGTTGACTTCAGGGTGCAGTTCAAAGGAGCGATTGCCGCTCAAAACCGGAGATGCAGAAATTGAAGGGCAGAATTCGCCAGCGTCTGTGAGTGATGAAGCTTCCAGCACGGATCAGTCTGATGCGAAAAATGCCACATTAGCATCGGATACCTCAAGGGCCAATGTTGCGCCGTCTGCAGCTGATACTCCGGTAACGGGTGTGTTTCCTGATGTGGACAGGAAACCGCGCGTGATTGAAAACAAGTACGGCATCTATTACGAAATTTTTGTCAGGTCCTTTGCCGATTCTGATGGCGACGGCATCGGTGATATAAAGGGCATGACCTCAATGCTGGATTACCTTAATGATGGCAATTCTCAGACTGACACCGACCTGGGTGTGAACGGCATATATCTGATGCCTGTGAATGTATCTCCCAGCTATCACAAGTATGATGTGATCAACTATTATGAGATCGATCCGGAATATGGCTCGATGGAGGATTTTGAGCTTTTCCTGACAGAAGCACATAAACGTGGTATGAGAGTCATAATGGATCTTGCTGTAAACCATACAAGCAGTGAGCATCCATGGTTCAAAGAGTCGGCCGCTTCCTCCGGCAGCCCGTACAGGGATTATTATAACTGGGCATACGATGATACGGAAGGCTATGATGTCAAGAGCGTCCTTTCTTCCGGAAGCAAAATATGGCACAGCCTCAACGGCAGCTATTATTACGGTTATTTCTGGAGTGGGATGCCTGATCTGAATTATGACAATCCCAAAGTGAGAGAAGAGATAAAGAATGTGGCGCGTTTTTGGCTGGAGAAGGGCGTGGACGGCTTCAGGCTGGATGCTGCAATGCATATTTACGGAGTGTATGAAAAGCCTGTCGGCACCAGGCTGCAGGAGAAGAATATCCAATGGTGGAAGGAATTCGGGTCGGCTGCCGAGCAGATCGATCCCGATGTTTATCTGGTTGGTGAGGTCTGGGACAAAACTTATGCGATCGCTCCCTATTATGAGGGTCTGGATTCGCTGTTCAACTTTGACGTCGGGGAGGGGATCATCAAGGTGATTCGGTCCGGATCGGCTGCCGCTGTCAGCAGCAAAGGGTTTTCTCAATGGCTGGCAGCAAAATATGAGCTTTATGAAAAGGCTGAGCCAAAGTATTTGGATGCACCCTTCCTGACGAATCATGACCAGAACCGTATAATGGATCGTTTAAGCGGAGATACAGCTCGGGCCAAGCTTGCTGCCGGCATTTATCTGACGCTGCCCGGCAATCCATTTATATACTACGGTGAAGAAATAGGAATGAGGGGTTCGAAGCCGGATGAGATGATACGTGTGCCATTCATATGGCATGAGGAGCCGGAGCCGCCGCAATGTACCTGGCAATCAACACTGAATAATATGTCCACAGTGTGCCATGATGTTCAGAGCAAGGACCCAGACTCGCTGCTGAATCATTACAAAAGGCTTATCCATGTCCGTCAATCCAGCGAGGCATTGATGAAAGGCGGTTTCAAGCCTGTCGAGACAGGCAGCAGGGCAGTGATTGGATACAAAAGATACCTGCCTGGTAATACAGGCAGCTGGGAGAGTGTAATAGTCCTGCATAATATCAGCTCAGAAGTGCAAAAGGTTTCGCTGGATATAGAGATCCATAATGCAGCTATTATCTTTGACAGTACTTCTATGAGCAATGCAGTGTGTACTGACATTGAAATACAGCCTTTATCGACTTTGATTATCGGCGAAGGATAGGTCTGCGGCAATGATATCTTTTTTGTCAATAGAATGTATGAGGTTAGGACAGGGTGATCATATGGACAGCCTGACAATTATTTATGAGAAGCTGAAAGCCGGAATCGGCAGCATTAAGGACAGGTATTTCATACCTGGGGCGTGGAACACATGGGGTTATAAGAGGTATACCCGGGATGCCTGCAGAGAGGGTGAGATCATTGTAGATCCCTTTGAATTCTTCTCCGACTGCATCAGCAGTCAAATCCGGACACATGGAGTCACCAGGCCCGACTATGCCGGATCTGAGCACACAAGCTCTGATCCTGCAAGGATGACGATGTACAGTATGTTCATAAGGGCTGTGACGGCCTGGGATCATTATCAAAAAGACAGCATTTGTCCCGGAACATTCCTGAAGGCGCTCTGCCTGATGCCTTACCTGCAGAGCCTCGGAACAGGGATAATCTATCTTCTGCCTGTTTTCTGCTGCAGCGACAGATATAAGAAAGGTGAGACGGGGAGTCCCTATTCGATAAAAAATATTTACAAGCTCGACAGTAGTCTGCACGATCCTCTGCTTGGAGATTACTCGGAGGAACTTCTGGACATAGAGTTTCGGGCGTTTGTTGAAGCTTGTCACTTATATGGCATGAAGGTAATGGTGGATTATGTCTTCAGAACGGTTTCAAGGGACAGCGATCTGATTGTCGAGCATCCTGACTGGTTCTACTGGATAAAGCTCGAATATGCAGGGACCATCGCTCCTCCCAGGGTTGGCAGGCCAAAAAAGATAATACCTCTGGACGACAGGGCACTTGAGCTTCTATATAGTGCCGTTGGAACGAAGGAGTACCTAAAAAAGTTCGTACTTTCTCCAGACCGGATCGATGCTGAAAGGTGGGAGAGGCTGAAAAACAGGCATCTTGATACAGGCGCGAATATACTGGAGCTGATAGAGGAAGAATACGGCATCACCACGCTTCCGGGTTTCTCAGACGTTATAAATGACAGCCAGCCGCCATGGACAGATGCCACTTATCTCAGATACTACTTTGATGTAAACGAAAAAGCGGAAAAGTATATAACACCTGACCAGCCGCCTTACATAATGCAGGATGGAGTATGTCTCAGGCTTTATCCGGGCAGGACTGCGAACACAGAGCTGATGGAATACATTGCGGGAGTCATCCCATATTATCAGGACAAATTTTCTATAGACGGTGTCAGGTTGGACATGGGGCATGCTTTGACGCTGGAATTGAACAGGGAGATCATTGCAAGGGCTGTTGAAAAGAACAGGGATTTCCTTCTCTGGTCCGAAGAATTCGATCCTCTGAAATCAGGCACAGCAAAGGATATTGGGTTTCATTTTATCAATGGCACTATAACTTCAATATACAGGGAGCTTGAAAAACCCGGCTTTAATAGAAAGCTCCTGGAGAATCAGCTGTTGAGAGCGCAGCTGCCGATGATAGCCGCTGTTGAGACACCTGATACGCCAAGGGCAGCCTGGGTACACAAGGATAGAAAAATGCTTGAACAGTTGATTTTTCTGAACAGCTTTCTGCCTAACACTGTCCAATTCATCAATAACGGATTTGAGCTGATGGAGATACAGCCCATGAACCTGGGCATTGATAATACGGAGGAGGGCAGGTATGTGCTGGACAGTACGGACCCGATGTACGGCAAGCTGGCTTTCTTTGACAATTACAGACTGCACTGGCTCAATGAAGGACGCGAGTGGGTCTACAAGCTTCTGGTCAAGGCTGGAGAGCTTCGAAAGAAGTATATCGACATTATCTCGGTCAGAGAAAATTTCATTGAGAATAAACATATCAATAAGAACAGCAAGCTGACGTTGCTGATGTATCTGGACAGAATTGCCGGAAAGGGAGTGTTCCTGCTGGCAAACAGGGACTTTTACAGGAGGGCGCGGCTTGATCCTTCACGATTCCTGCAGGAGAGCGTCGGGAGTATTGAAATAGTATTTTCAACGGCAGGGAATATGCATGCCGGCCACAGTGACCGCAAGACGATATGTCTGTCTCCGGGTGAGGTCGTAATAGCAGAGGTGAGCATGTAGACAGCGTTGGTAGGGTAATTTGAAGTAAATGGGAGGTCCGGTATGAGAAAACGTGATGTCAAAAAACCGATGGTGGCTTACTTTTGCATGGAGTACGGTCTTCATGAGGATTTCAGGATCTATTCGGGAGGCCTGGGCATATTGGCGGGAGATATCCTGAAAGCGGCAAAGGACTTATGCTGCCCTATGGTTGGGATAGGGATACTCTGGCGTCAGGGATATGTCACCCAGCTGATCGATGAGGACGGCAAAACCATGGATATCTTCAAGGACTACAGCTATGATTTTCTTGAAGACACAGGCGTATCGGTCAAGGTCAGGATCAGGGGCAGACAGGTTGGAGCGAAGGTTTGGCTGTGCAAGTGCTTTGGAAATGTTCCGCTATATCTGCTTGATACCAATATGCCTGATAATCCGGACCGTCTGTTGACCGGCCAGCTTTATGGCTGGTTTTCGGAGGAACGTGTTGCCCAGGAGATGCTGTTGAGCATCGGGGGCCTGAAGGCGCTGAAAAAGCTCGGAATAAAGCCGGATATCTACCATTTTAACGATAGTCATCCGGTGCTCGCCGGTGTTGAACTGATCAGAGAGAAAATGGACGATAAAGGAATGAGCTTTGAGAGGGCATGGGAAGTAACCAGAAAGCAGATCGTGTTTACAACACATACCCCGGTGATCGCAGGCAATGAGACTTATGACCATGAACTGCTGAGATACATGGGCGCGTACAATAGTTTGACACATGGACAGATGCTGCAGCTTGGAGGGGATCCCTTTAGTATGACTGCAGCCGGTCTCAGGCTTTCCAAGGCCGCTAATGCGGTATCCGAGCTTCACTGCAGGACTGCCCGCCATATGTGGAGCGGAATAGAGGGTGCTTCGAAGATAATTACTGTGACTAACGGTGTACATAACGGGACATGGCAGGATATAAGAATCCGAAAGGCCTTTGAGGATAAAGCGGATCTTTATGCCGCACACATGCTGGCAAAAAGAGAGATGCTGGATGAAGTTAAAGCAAGGAATGATGTAAAGTTTAATGAGTCAGTACTTACCATAGGTTTTGCAAGAAGGGCTGCACCATATAAGCGAAGTGACCTCATATTCAGCAAGAGGGAGGTCATTGAGCCGCTGCTGAAGGAGGGAAGGATACAGATTATTTTTTCCGGCAAGGCCCATCCAAACGATCTTGAAGGAAAGAGGATCGTGTCAAACCTATATGAGATATCAAAGAAGTATCCTGATAGTGTTGTTTTCATACAGGATTACGATATGAAAATCGGCAGGCTGCTGACCAGAGGCTGTGATATGTGGCTCAACAATCCCATACGGCCAATGGAGGCCAGCGGGACTTCAGGGATGAAGGCCGCAATGAACGGAGTTTTGAACCTCAGCATCCTGGACGGCTGGTGGCCTGAAGGCTGTGTACACGGCGTCAACGGATGGCAGTTCGGTGACGGATATGAAGGAAACGGCAGTGATACTGCGGATTCAAGGGATGCCCATGATGCCGGGGCGCTTTACAGGGTACTGCTGGATGAGGTGATCCCGACCTTTTATCAAAACAGGGAAAAATGGACTGAAATGATGCGGAACAGCATAGAAATGTCGCAATATAGATTTTCTGCAGCAAGGATGGTCGAAGAGTACTATAACCTGTTGTACCGCCGCACTGCCAGTCATGTCAGGCAGAGTACTTCGGGCTAGGTGTGTATTCAAATAAGAAGTCTTATGGTCGACATGGATGAAATTTCAAGTAGGGGCAACAACGAGGTGTTTTAGTGGATGAAAATTCA
>JAAYPO010000063.1 GCA_012519745.1 Clostridiaceae bacterium
GGTGGTGGTGGCGGTGGTGGTGGCGGTGCTTGTCGATGTTGCTGTAGTGCTTGTAGATGTAGTACTTGTCGATGTGCTTGTTGTGGTCGTTGTAGTTGTTGTGGTCGTTGTGGTCGTTGTGGTCGTTGCCGTAACTGCACCAATTATTGTTTCGAGCTTGAGCTGAAGGAGCATTTCCTTCTTGATAATATCTATCAACACTCTGTCCACTGCACAATTTATTCTTGCCAGTTCCTCAACCGAAGGATCCTTTACTGTATAACCACATCCAGCTTGTCCAACGACTCGCTGCGATCGATGATGTCCCACTGCAGCCAGCTTATGCCCAATGTCTCCATGAGCGACCCATGGTGTTCGTACCCATCCATGGCCTTCAGCCCATCGCCATCCGGATATGTCATAAACTCAGTGTTGATACATGGGTACCGCTGCCATTGCCGTCACCTCCGCTATTGCCTCCGTTGTTACCGCCTCCGTTGTCGCTTCCTCCGTTATTGTTACCGCCTCCGTTGTCGCCGCCGGTACCGTTACCGCACCAGGCCAGACCATCGCACTAGCAGCAGAAGTTGGATTTATCTGTTTGATATCATTTTAAATCAAGCAATCCTTCTACAATTTGTGATGCGTCTCTTACCAGCTTTGCACATACTGTGCTCCACGGATTTGCTTCCCTTGCAGCTTTGAGTCCTTCAGCAGTACTCATATCGTACCCAAGCAATTCCGTGCATCTTACAGAACCGTTGATATCCTTGAATCGCTTCGTGAACTCTTTTATTAAGGCATAAGTCTTTTCTTTTGCTTCATTATCCTCACTGTGGATTTTTCCGTACTTCAACCCTATCAGCATAAATGCTCCGGTCACAGCCCCGCATGTTTCACCGATATAGCCCATGCCGCCGCCAAAACCTCCTGCAATTCTCAAGGCGGTTGTTTTATCTAGTCCTAATCGCTCGCAATAGGTGGAGATAACCGCCTGGGCACAATTAAACCCGTTATTGAAGCAATCTACCGCATGATCTGGTTTACACATATTTACATCAGATTCCATTTATAACACTCCCTCTACTTTTTATATTGTTCGTTCTCGCTTATTGCCTCTATCAGGATTTGCAGACTTTCTACTACCTGTTTCTGTTTATCAGAGGAAATCGACTCGAGTACCTTCTGGAAATAGAGATCCATATTCTTCTCTATGCCCTCAAAAACTTTCATCCCGCTTTGCGTAAGCTTTATTGACACATACCGTCTGTCCTTTGGATCGATTTCACGCTCCACCAATCCGCTGTTGACAAGATTATTTACAGTACGGCTCATGGTGCTGTTTTCAAGGTTCAGCAGCTCGGCCAGCTCACTTAGCGAAATGCTTCCCGCACGTCCGATCTCAACCAAAGCATGGCACTGTGCCATAGATATATTACAACACGAATACTCGGCATCCTGTAATACTCCGAGTTTCCTTTCAAGTATCCTGATCTTTTCCCTCAACTGCTTTGAATCTTCCGTATAACTCATATGTAATTACCTCCTGCAATTATTGTAATACAAAATTGTTGCAATATGCAACTATTATTTTTATTTTTCCTTTCTATTATCAGTTGCAGTCTGACAGGAAAATTCCTCGGAGAATTCCAGTGGTTATAGAGAAGCTCCAATATGAAAGAAGAATAACCCAACCGCTTTCCTGATTTGGATTACACCAGTGGCAGCAGTTGGGTCATCAAGCCTTTACAAATAATTCTTAATTGACATACACCAATTTATTCATTCCACAGTGACGCTCTTGGCCAGGTTCCTGGGCTTGTCGACGTCGCATCCTTTGAGTACGGCCATGTAGTAGGCAAATAGCTGCATCGGGGTAACAGCCGCGATAGGGGCAAGCAGCGGATCGATGTCGGGGATGGTGACGACCATGTCAGCCACCTTGGCTGCATCATCTGCGTGCTTTTGCTGGGTTATGGCCATAACGACGGCACCTCTGGCTTTCACCTCACGGATATTACTGATCATCTTCTCAAACAGACTCTCCTGAGTCATGGAGCAGACCACCAGCGTGCCGCTTTCGATCAGCGCTATCGTGCCGTGCTTCATTTCGCCGCCGGCATATGCTTCGGAGTGGATGTAAGATATTTCCTTCAGCTTCAGCGAGCCTTCCATCGAAAGCGCATAGTCCAGACCTCTCCCGATGAAGAAGATGCTCTTTGCGTTATAATGCTTCGCTGCAAACTTCTGTATTTCTTCCCTATGATACAGGATCTGTTCTATGGAATCAGGCACGGTCTTCAGCTCTTCGATGATACTGTTCAGTCTTGCAGTATCCAGGCTGCCCAGCTTATAAGCAAAGTCCAGCGCAACAAGGGTCAGCGCCGCCAACTGGGTATTGTACGCTTTGGTGGATGCGACAGCGATCTCAGGCCCCGCCCATGTATAGAGCACATCGTCTGATTCCCGTGCAATGGAGCTGCCTATGACATTTACAATCGACAACACCCTTGCGCCTCTCTTCTTGGCTTCCCTCAGCGCAAACAGTGTATCTATCGTCTCGCCGGATTGGCTGATGATAATGACAAGATTCTTGTCGTTTATGATGGGGTCCCTGTATCTGAATTCCGACGCAACATCAGTCTCAACAGGTATCCGTGCAAGATTCTCGATGAGGCGTTTGCCGACCACTCCGGCATGGTATGCGGTGCCGCAGGCCACAATGAATATCTTGTCGATGTTCTCAAGGTATTCGGGGGTGATACTGATGCTGTCCAGGACTATCCTCCCGCCCTTTATCCTGGAACCCACTGTTTCCTTTATAACCTTTGGCTCCTCGCACATCTCCTTCATCATGAAATGCTCGTACCCTGATTTCTCCGCCGCTTCCACGTCCCAATCCACATGGAATACTTCCTTCTGGACCAGTGTGCCGTAGTTGTCGTATATCATTATGGTATCTCTGGTCAGCACTGCGACATCCTTGTCCTCAAGGATATATATATCGCGGGTGTGCTCCAATATGGCAGGAATGTCCGAGGCTATATAGTTCTCTCCCTTGCCAAGTCCGACTATCAGCGGGCTGTCCTTTCTGGCCGCTATCAGCGTATCCGGGTAATCGTTGCAAATAACGCCCAGGGCATATGAGCCCTCGAGCTGGTCAACTGTCTCCATGACTGCAGCAACAAGGTCGCCGCACTGATCATAATAATGCTCCACTAGGTGCGCGACAACCTCCGTATCGGTATCCGACAGAAAACAGCAGCCCTGGGAGACAAGGAATTTCTTCAGCTTCATATAGTTTTCTATGATCCCGTTGTGTACTACAGCTATTTTGCCTGAATTGCTCAGATGGGGATGTGAATTGATATCGTTGGGCTCGCCGTGTGTTGCCCACCTGGTATGCCCTATACCGATGCGCCCTCCAAGGTAACCTGCAGAGTCAATGAGTTCGTCATGACGACGAACTGAGCCTCTCCCTCTTTCAGGATAGACAGCCGAACTGCCGCAACCACAGTCTTCGTGACCGCGCCCGCTATTTATCATATCCAGCCTCTCTTCAAGAGCCGAAAGCCTGCCCTTGCATTTGACCACAGAGATCCTGCCCTCGTCCAGCAGCGCAACACCCGCTGAGTCATAACCCCTGTATTCCAGTTTTTTAAGCCCGTTCATCAGGATGGGCACTGCCTTTTTTTCACCTATATAACCAACTATTCCACACATAAAAACTCTCCTTTGCTTGTCGAAATTTTATACGATCCGTAAGGTTTGAATCATCCCTGCAATCAGTTGTTCACATAAAAGCAAGACATTCGGATAAAGTGCGGATACAGAAAGTATCAGCGTTTACGACTAATCAAATAAACACTCGATCTGCTTGATCGCACCTGCCTGCCCGACAAATCTGACTACCTGATCTGCCGTCAAAACTGCCTGCCCGATAAATCTGCCTGCTTGATTTATCACAGAACTAGTGACAGTATGACTGTACTGCAAGAGATATTCAATTGTATAAATGGAGAATTTGAATCTATGATAGGATTGCCACCTGAGCTTCTTCTGTTCTGCAGTTGCCTGCAGTTTTTGTTAAGCCCTGCGGTCGTGGCCGACCGGGAGGTTTCCGCCGAATCTTTCGATAACTCACAGTCATAGCGGTATCGCTGCATCGCAGCTTTTGTTGAACTTCGCTGCATCCGGCAGCTTTCGTCCGTCGCTGTGGCTGTGACCTCCTCCCCCTCGTCAACACGCTGACAAATCAGTCGTGTCCTGGCGCCTTTTCTGTTACCCTTGTCTGAAACCGACTCCAACCCTGCCTTTCCGGGTAACTAATCCTCTTTCAAATCCCTCAATTTAGTATATTCATACCTGCAGAGTATTGTCAAATTAAATTTTGCTGACAATTTACCAATCACCATGATCATCACGGTATGGTGAAATCGAATCATCCGGGCAGCTATTTAGTTAAGAAAACGATTTCAAGAGCAGCGGCCTCACTGAATAGCAGCGAATGGATTTGGTGTGTACGAAAGCAAAAATTATGCTAGAATACTGTTATGACTAATCAGTTTGTAAAAAGTATTGAATTAAAAAGAGATCTGATTGGATCATTTGATGAGTATCCGTTCTGCCTGCCTGCTATAAAAAGTCTTGACGGTCTGAAACTACACCCCAAGGCTACCTACATCATTGGAGAAAATGGCACGGGTAAGTCAACGATCCTGGAATCCATTGCAGTGGCATGCGGCTTCAATCCCGAAGGCGGGTCCAAAAACTTTCTGTTCTCAACTACCGACTCCCATTGCGGCCTATACAATTATATAAGGCTGGTCAGGGGCATTAAAAAGCCCAGGGACGGTTTCTTCCTGCGGGCAGAGAGCTACTACAATGTGGCATCCTATATTGATCAGATTGACCTTGCGCCAGGCTTTGGGCCGCCAATCAAGGACTCCTTCGGCGGCAAATCGCTCCATGAGCAGTCCCATGGCGAATCCTTCTTTGCCCTCTTCCAGAACAGGCTCAGGGGCAACGGGCTGTATATCCTCGATGAGCCCGAGGCGGCGCTGTCTCCTACCAGGCAGATGTCCTTTATTACAAGGATGCATGACCTGATCGAAACGGGTTCCCAGTTCATCATCGCAACCCACTCACCGATCATAATGGCTTACCCTGATTCATACATATACGAAATAGGAGACGGCATCAAACGGGTCAGGTACGACGATACCGACCATTACATGATAATGAAGGCATTCATCAACAATAGGGAAAAAATGCTTAGGGAGTTGATGCTGCCAGAAAATTGATACTACCCTTTTATATCAAAATAGTGTATTATTTTTGTTGGGCAATGAATTACATTTAATGTAAAAATACAGACTATGTGAAAAGAGGAATAGATATATGGATGTGAGAGTCAGTGATCTGTTTGATCTGAACGAATGCTTTGAAAAGGATATATTCAATGGTTTGGAATACCCGTGGGAGGCTTTGCCGAAAATAAAGGGCTTCCTGCTGGAGTTTGCAAAAACAATGCCTTCTGATTTTGAACAGATCAGTGAATTTGTCTGGGTCGGCAAGGGCACGACTATTGAGAAAACAGCGCTGATAAAGGGTCCCGCCATCATCGGCTCCAACTGTGAAATCAGACATTGTGCGTTTATAAGGGACAACGTGATCATAGGCAACGAATGCGTCATCGGCAATTCAACGGAGCTTAAGAACTCCCTGCTGTTCAATAGGGTCCAGGTGCCTCACTTCAATTATGTGGGCGATTCGATTCTGGGGTACAAGTCACACACCGGCGCAGGTGTGATTTGCTCGAACCTGAAATCCAACGGCTCTCAGGTAAAGGTTACCGATGGGATCACAACGATCGAAACAGGCTTGAGGAAATTCGGTGCTATGGTGGGCGACAACTCTGAGGTCGGCTGCAACTCAGTGCTGAACCCGGGTACAGTCATCGGCAAAAACAGCATCATATATCCGCTGACTCCTGTCAGAGGCTATGTACCGAACTGCCATATACTCAAAAACAACGGCACCTTGGTCCAGAGGGTATAGGTCCGCAAAAAATCAAAGCCATAAGAGAGGTCCATCGCCTCTTTTATGGCTTTCTTATTTAGGGTCCTGTCCTGCCGGGCATCTTGGCCGGCATTTCTGCCGTTGCATACAGCCCGCACAATCGTGTCTCAGCCGAGCCTATCCTCAATGATGCCCGCTAGCTCAGCAGCGCGCTTTGTGATGTACTCCTGGTCCTTGCCTTCGATCATCACTCGTACCAGCGGCTCTGTGCCTGAAGGTCTGATCAGCACTCTGCCTTCGCCGTGGAACTCATCCTCCAGCTCACGGCAAAGCTTTGCCACCAGCTCATCCTCCATATACCTGTGCTTGTTTTCATTTTTGACCCTGGCATTCTTCAACACCTGGGGAAGCACCTGCATAACACCAGCCAGTTCTGAAAGCTTCCTGCCTGTGCTCCTTAGAACACAAAGCAGTTGGATCGCAGTCAGCAAACCGTCACCGGTGGTGTTGTGCTTTAGGAATATAACATGGCCGGACTGCTCTCCGCCCAGTATGTAGCCTTTGTCAAGCATCTCCTCCAGCACGTATCTGTCCCCGACCTTGGTCTTGACCAGTTTCAGTCCGTTTTCCCGGGCCATGATGTCAAGCCCCAGATTGCTCATCACCGTTACGACCACCGTATCGTCTGGCAAGCATCCGGCTTTTTTGAGTTCCAGTCCGATTATTGCCATGATCTGATCACCGTCTACCAATTCGCCCTTTTCATCGACAGCCAGCATCCTGTCTGCATCGCCGTCAAAAGCGAAGCCAACGTCAGCTTTGTTTTCAACGACGCATTTTTTCAGATGTGACATGTGCGTAGATCCACAGTCACGGTTTATGTTCAAACCGTCCGGCTCATAATTGATGGTGATCAGTTCGGCCCCCAGCTCCTTGAACAATATCGGAGCCGGCAGATACGATGCGCCATTTGCGCAGTCTATTACGATCTTCAGTCCCTTAAGGTCACAGTTGATAGTGCTCTTCAGGAAATCCACATAATGCCTCAGAGCATCCCTGCCTTCACTTTTCCTGCCCACACCGGCGCCTGTTGGAAGCTCGATATCACCCAGGCCATTCTTTATCAGTTCTTCTATTTTATCCTCTGTTGCATCAGGCAGCTTATAGCCCCTTGAATCAAAGAATTTGATCCCATTGAACTCGAATGGGTTGTGGGACGCCGATATGACAACGCCTGCATCCGCTTTGTAGAGCCTTGTCAGATAAGCAATTGCAGGTGTTGGAAGCACTCCAAGGCATACCGCCTCAGCACCCACCGAGCATATGCCGGCCACCAGTGCGGCTTCCAGCATATGTCCCGATACCCTTGTATCCATACCTACCAATATCTTTGCTGTATGCTTTGTCTCTGACGTCAGCACATAGGCTCCAGCCTGGCCCAGTTTGTACGCAAGCTCAGCAGTCAGTTCAGTATTTGCTACTCCTCTTACTCCGTCTGTTCCAAAAAGTCTTGCCATAAATTTGACCTCCTGTTTATTATGCGTCGGTTCTAAACCTAACCTGTAAATCAAGCGATCAAGCTGCGCTGCGAGCCCACTCCCACTCACATACACTGCAAGTGTCCAAAGCTAAACTGCAGGCCCAAGCTCATCACGCTCTTTTTATATCATTGCTGCATTGTCTTTCACCAAAGTAATTATATCTTTTAATTTTTTACAGAACAAGTATTTACTTCAATATTAGTGTGCTATTTTTATACATATTTCGATATGGTGACCGCACTGTGCAAAATTTCAGGTTCTGGGCACCGGTTGATTGATTTTGGTAGTCATAATCCATAGTATACAGTATTATGTAGCATAATCATGCTGATAATTCAATATCAATACCTAAAACTGCCCAGAAGTTGAATTTTTGCACACCCTGGTTCCGCGACTTCCCGGCTCCCCAGGTTCTGGGCACCGGTTGCTATCTGCCGCCAATCAACTCATACTGTCGCTTCTATTCCTGCGGGACCGAATACGTCAGGATTATCTGCTCCGCTATGCGTATGCCGTCAACCGCTGCGCTGACGATACCTCCGGCATAGCCCGCTCCCTCCCCGCATGGGTACAATCCGCCGATGCCTTCGGCCTCATATGTATCTCCCCGCGTCATCCTGACGGGTGACGACGTCCTTGTCTCGACGCCGGTCAGCACAGCGTCCGACATCGCGAAGCCCTTAAGCCTGCGGTCAAAATAGGTGACAGCTTCCTTCATCGCGGCTGTGACAAAACCGGGGAGGCACAAATTCATATCGCTGGGCTCGACTCTGCAGGCAAAACTCGAATCAGTCCCTTTGGAATGATTCGATCCGTCCATACCGTTATAGTACGACCCAGCTCCGCTGGTACAGCCCTGTCCGGTCCCTCCGGGATAGCTGGGTATCACTGACCCCAGGCTCCGGGACGGCCTGCCCTCCAAAAAATCGCCCAGCAGCTGTACCGGCGCTGCTCCCCTGCCGCCTCCCGCCTTGAAAGCTTCGCTTTCCCAGCGGTGCTGGAACGCGGCTCCCGCCAGCGGATCGCTGCTGCCAAAATCCCTCGGTTCCACCGATACGACAAATGCGCTGTTGGCATTTACCCCATCCCGCACATAATAGCTCATCCCATTTGTAACTATGGTATCCGGCTCGGACGCTGCAGCAACCACCACACCGCCTGGACACATACAAAAGGAGTATGCCGTCCTGCCGCCTGTTTTGTAGAAGAGCTGATAATCTGCAGGTCCCAATGTCTGGCTTACTTTAGCGCTCCCGTACTGTGCCAGGTCAATGATCTCCTGAGGATGCTCAATGCGTACACCTATGGAAAACGGCTTTTGTACCATTCGGACTCCTATATCCAGCAGCCCGGCAAAGGTATCTCTGGCGCTGTGTCCAAGAGCAAGCACCACTACTCCTGCCTTTATGTCTTCATGTCTATTTACTGTCACACCCACAGCACGGCCGTTGCGGATCGTCACAGATGTGACCTTGGCTCCAAACCGTATCTCTCCACCCATTTCAACGAGCCTTTTTCTCATGTTTACAGCCACAGTCCGAAGCACATCCGAGCCGATATGCGGCTTTGACTTGTATAGTATCTCCTGCGGCGCACCAGCGCTGTGGTACATCTGCAGCACTTTTTCACAACGCCTGTCGCTGATGCGCGTGGTCAGCTTACCGTCTGAAAACGTGCCTGCCCCTCCTTCTCCGAACTGGACATTGCTTTCAGTGTCAAGCTTTCCTGACGTCCAATACGCATCTACATCAGCAGCGCGTTTTTCGACGCATTGTCCCCTCTCCAGTACCAACGGCCTGTATCCTGCCTCCGCAAGAGTCAGCGCGGCAAATATGCCTGCCGGTCCGCTTCCAACTACCACAGGTCTTCCGTCCATCCGCCCGGTTCCGGGAACTATCGGTTCCTGTGGTTCTTCCGTGACTTCCCTCACACCACTCCCTTTTTTATAGGACCGGGTGTCATCTATCTCTGCCAAAACTGAATAAACCCGGCTCACGTCGGGTTTTCTTCTGGCATCTATAGCTTCCTTCACTATTTTGAATCTGAGGATATGATCGATGCCGACACCGAGCTTTCTGGCCGCCATCCTCCTGAGTTCGTCACTGCCGGCATCCATCGGCAGTCTGAGTTCGTTTATGATAAGTTTCATTAATACATCCTCATGTTGATATTACTGATAGTATTTCATACCGGTAAATGGCCGTGGGGCTATTCGGGATTGGTGACTGGTACATCATCATCCTCCGGCAGCTCCTGCACCGGCGTCTTGGATATTTTCACTTCCACATTTGCCCTTTGCACCAAGGTCCCCTTGCCCGGCATATTTATGTTCAACTGCAGCCTGTGGACACCTTCGCCCAGATTCGCAACATCAACAGCAGGCTTCAGCGATTCTTCATTGATCTCATCCAGATCGGCCTGTCTGCCGCGGAACTGGACCAGAGCGCTCTCCGATATGATCTCATATATAAGGGTGCCGTCATTTCTGGCATTCAGTATGGATATTTCATCCCTGCCGAACTGGAAGTTCTTGACCACCAGCCTTTCCACATCTATCCGAACGTTGATCTCACGCGGTGAGTTCACTATCTTGGTGCCATCAGGCACAACCAGCGGAACTGTGGCGGCAAAATTGCCGTTTAACTTGTCTATATCCACCTGCTCGGTCTTGATATCCTTAAGGTCCTCCAAAATATCCGCAGGGCCTGTGACCAAAACCTTCAAAGGCTCGATGATCCTCTGGGTCTCGATATAATTGGTAGCCAGCCTTCCCCTTGTCACCAGAGAAACCGGTACTTCCTTGGCCGTCTCCACAGAAACCCTCACATTGAGATCCCTGCTGAGGCTGCCTATTTCCCTGCCTGCCTTGTTGTACACCTTGCACTGCACCTGCCTGACGGTATCCCTGTCCAGATCCGTCAGCTCCAGGAACGCTTTTATTGAGCCAATACTGTCGATGGTGGCCTCTTCGTTCATTATCTGTATCTTCTCGGGAGATACGGTGGTATTGAGCAGCACATAGCCCTGCTTCATTTTTATATTTGGTACAAGCTCCACTTCAAAGGTGCCGATCTTGTTTCTGGCAAGCTGTATGTCGATCTCCGGCGGATTATACGATTCCACCGTGACCTCCTTCAGCAGGCATACAGGCTCGGAGAGCTTGAGCTTCTTGTCATTCACCGACTCTATCTGTGACAGGTCCAGCGTTGTCACAAAATCTGTGGATCTGACCTTTTCAACCACATCCTGGCGTCCTCTGATGGTCACATCAATATATGTCCTCAAAGTATTTTTAAGGGTGTAGTCGTTTTGATCGAGAAATTCTTCATTGATAACTGATACGGGCACGTTATATATGATCACTGACTTGAATGGATTTGTCACATTCGAGACATAGAGCCAGAAAAGCAGTGCCAGCAGCAATGATACTATTTTTGTTTTAAGGTCCTTTTTGAACCAGTCACCAATTCTCACTTGGTTTTGCCCCTCCACAGAATAAGTTTTTTCGGATTGGTCTCTTGCTCGACCATATTCTTGTTCAGCGCCTTTCTGAGCGTATCAGGCGTCAGGTTTCTTGTGAGTCCTCCGTTGAGTGCAAAGGATATCTTCCCTGACTCCTCGGATACTACTATTGCTATGCTGTCGGATACCTCCGTGATACCCAGCGCAGCCCTGTGCCTGGTACCGAGCTCCTTGCTCAGATTGGGGTTGTCGGTCAGCGGCAGGAAACAGGCGGCCGCCTTTATCTTGTTGTCGCGTATGACCAGCGCACCGTCATGAAGCGGTGTGTCCGGAACGAACAGATTGATGATCAGCTCGCTCGAAACATGCGAATCAAGCTGCGTCCCGGTATTTATTATCTCACCTATCTTAACATCACGTTCTATAACGATCAGCGCGCCGACATATCTGGATGCCATGTCCTGACACGCTTTGACTATCTCCTCGATAACCGCCGTAGTCTGGACTCTGAAGTTGACGGCGTCATCGAAGTTGAGCAGGTCTTTGAATCTGCTTCTGCCTATCTTCTCCAGAGCTCTTCGCAGCTCAGGCTGGAAAAGCACGATGGCGCCTATTGCCAATACCGACAGCATGGACTGCAGCAGGAAGTTGATGGTCTTGAACCCCAGGAAACCGCTCATCTCAGTGGCCACGAGTATTAGCAGTATGCCCTTTATCAACTGCCATGCGCGGGTTTCCCTCACCAGGATGATGAGCTTGTATATTACCCATGTGACAATGCTCACGTCAATAATAGCCTTGATCGTATACAACGGATCGTTAAGGCCCATATATCCGGCAAAATTATTAAACAAGTCACGTAGATTTATACTGTCAAACAAATCCAAAGAAACTCACACCCCTGCTCATATTGACCAAAATGCCTACTCAATAGAATTATACCTTTATTATGGTACATTTGTTAAGCGCTTTTTTAACTTTATACAAAAATAATTGCTGGGTTATTTGTGCATTTTTCACAAATTAAGCATTTATTCGTTCAAATGTTTCCAAGGTAGACATGCCTGAGGTGCAAAAGCGCGCTGTTTCGTGCATTTTCAAGAGTTTCCCGAGGCGTAGGCATTATGTCGTTTATCTTATAGCCGGGAAAAAATCTCGATAGGTGAAGTACGATATCAGGATTGATGGAAGCCAGCCATGACGCAAGACTCTCGATCTCCTCGGGAGAGTCGTTCAATCCGGGTATGACCAGTGTGGTGATCTCGACATGACAGCTGCGGGCAGCACTTTCCACGGTATCCATCACACTGCTGAGAGTCCCTTTACAGTACTTGCTGTAGAATTCTTCAGTAAACGCCTTTACATCGATATTCATTGCATCTATGTATGGCAGCAGCTGTTCCAGCGGCTCCCTGTTTATGAAACCGTTGGTCACCATCACATTCACAAGCCCCTGCTCTTTTATGAGCCTTGCGGTATCATAAATAAATTCATACCATATAGAAGGTTCATTATATGTATAAGCCACACCGATGCTTCCCCGGGAGGCATACTGCCTTGCCATCTCTGCCAGTCCGGCCGGCTTCAGCTCCATGGTCTTTGCATCACTGTGGGCAATGGTCCAGTTCTGACACCAGCTGCATTTAAAGTTGCAGCCGAAGGTGCCTGCCGATAATATCAGGCTCCCGGGGCGGAAGTGGTACAGCGGCTTTTTTTCGATAGGATCCAGCGCAACAGAGGTAACGCAGGAGTAATTGAGTGAATACAGGCAGCCGCCTGTGTTCCTTCTGGCGCGGCAAACACCGGTACTGTCCTGCTGCAGCACACACTCATGGGGGCAAAGCAAGCATTGCACCCTATTGTTATCCAGTTTTTTATAAAACAATGCTTCCCTCATATCACAACCTGCCCAATTATTATCTATCTGCCACTATATGCCCGGTCATCCACAACGGGTGTTTCCACCCCTCCATCTGTCCCGCAGTACATGCAGCCATCCACAGCAGGCGTTTCAACTCCGCCATCTGTCCCGCCGTGTCTGTGATGCATAGTGCATATTGTTACTTATGTCGTATCACCTCAAAACGCTCCAACAAATACTTCTCATCCGGCATTATGCCTGCCTTCTGCAATGCGATGGTCACCTGCTCCAGCGGTGTGTCCACACCCTCCAGATCTGGCAGCAGCAGCCCGGACCGCCTGCCTGCCCTGACTATGACTCCATACCTTTTGACATCCAGTTCATCAATGGAACTGATAGGCTCAGCCTCTCCAAGCACATCCACAGAGTAAACCAGACTGTCCAGCTCATCCTCTTGCACAGGGTCAAACCTTGGGTCACTCGTACCGGCGTTAATGGCATTGCTAATGATCTCTGCGGCAATGTTTTCCCTTGTCGGCACAATGGTGCCGATGCACCCTCTCAGTCTGCCGTGTTTCTTTATTGAGACGAACACCCCGGCCCTTCTGTTTTCCATCTCAGCCGGCAGCACATCCGGCACGTCAATGACGATACCGCTTGTCACATACATCTCCAGAGTCCTCCTGGCAAGAGCTGTATATGGGTCTTCATTATTCCGCATTTCGCTAAGCTTTTCTATATCCTGCCTGTCCAGCTTGTCCAGCAGGGTTTCACCATCAGCTTTCCCCTCCGGTGTGAACTCGGCCACAGCATAGCCCACACCAAACGGGCCTTCATACGAATACACCTCTGACACCAGCCTCAAACCGTCTAATGCGCCAAACATCATTATAAATGAACGCAGGCCGCATTCTCCAGCCTCCTCCAGGAATCCGTCGTCAAATCCCATCAACCCTTCGGGATCCGGTACCCTAAGATATTCAACAAGCCGGCCGTCAAACTCCGGTCCGCAATCATTGAAGCCGTAAGGACCGTCCGGCGCAAGCTTGTGGGACAGATCTCCGCTGGCCAGGAATACAGCATCGCCCTCCGACTGCTCAACTGCCTTGGCAATGCAGCTGCCGAATCTGTACAATTCCTTGAACGGCAAGCCTGCCACAGAAATATGCACCAGCTTGAAATCATTGTACACCTTGTTGATATAATACAGCGGTACCATAACCCCGTGGTCCAGCTCTTCAGATATCCCGTATTTAGCCATAATGGGCTTATCAAGGCCTCCGCATGGTATGCCCTGATCATTGGAGAGTCTGGCGATATCACTTGCCAGCTGCAGATCGTTCTCATACTTCAGTTTAACTCCGGCGGCGCCGAACCTTCTGAGATCTCCTGCCAGTGTTTCCTTTATATTGATATGGATAAAATCCTTGAAAACAGGACCATGAGGCGTAGTGACGATTATCGTGGAAGGCTTGAGTCTTCCGATCTCCTCCGCTGCTCTTACCAGCGCACTTACCGTGGCGCCTGCTTTTGCCTCCTCGCCCCTCCCTACCTCAGGAACAACTATCGGCGGGTGTGGAGAGATGAATGCCTTTTTTATGGTGCCCATTTACCCACATCCTTTCTGCACTTGTCCGGCAACGACAGCTCCTTGTTCACCTGAACAGCAGGTACCCGACGAAGCTGAACGTTGTTATTATAAATACCAGCACAGTTATTATTGCTATCCATTTGACTATTTTTCTATCCATGCAAAATCAACCTCAGTTATGTGTAGTTTTGTGGTGCCAGACACGACACATAGACTCTTATTTTTCTGGCAGATGTGCCTGGCTGGTTTTTACTATACTGTATGGACAATATATAGAAATTCAATAATGATCCGCTATTTTCCTGCATACTACAACAAAATATTGCCTTTTTCAAGCCAGCATATCACTTCAGAAACAGCATCGCTGTCATGGTCGGTACAACACATGCATGCCGCGGCTTTGAGCATGCTGTGGGCATTCTCCACAGCTATGCCTGTCCCTGCTTCTTTTATAAGCTCGATGTCGTTGAGGTTGTCACCCATTGATATGACACATGATCTGTCTACCCCCAGCATGTCGATCAACACTTTCAGCGCGCTGCCCTTGGTCGCTTCCGGGTTCATCAGTTCAAGGAACTGAGGCTCGGAGTATACCTGCCTGAAGGGTGCCTTACGGCCCGCTGTTTTATGGACCGCCTCATCACAGGCTTTGACCCTGCATCCTTTGGCTTCGCCTCCTTTGGCCTCGCTTCCTCTGTCCTCGTTTTCTCTGTCCTCGCTTCCTTTGGCCTCGCTTCCTTTGGCCTCGCTTCCTCTGTCCTCGCTTCCTCTGTCCTCGTTTTCTCTGTCCGCCCCATTGAACTCTGCCTCATAGCCCCGCAGAAACTCTTCGACATCCTTCAGTTTCGAAGGATCCCATGCAAGAATTATCTTGAACCACGGAGACGGCACCTCATCCAGGCCTGTCCTGACGGGTTCGAAATTCTCCCTTATCCTATGGGCATCCGAATGCTCGTTTTCACTGACAAAATACGCCCTGCCCCCATGGTACACCTGTACACTGATTCCCGGGAACCTTTCCATTACATCCCTGACTGCTCCGGCGATGGACGTATCCAGATCTGCCTGCCAGAGTATCCTGTCGGCCTTGAAATCATAGATCGCCGCGCCATTATACACTATTGCGGGAACATTGACAGGCAGCATGTCAAGATATGGCATGACAGACTTCTCCATCCTGCCTGTGGCAACGGTAAACATCCCGCCGCCCTCAACAAACCTCTCCAGCGCCTTCCTGTTCCCTTCACTTATTTTGCTGCTGCTGTTGAGCAACGTTCCATCCATATCACAAACCAAAAGCCTGCCCTTAAAAGGAAACTGCTCCAAATAAAATACACCCTTTCCTTTATATGTCGGAACATATTATTTACCCTACGATTGATAATTGCTGTTTTTTGATGTGCACAACAAATCATAGGATAGCATATGTACATAATAAATTCAAAGGGTGTATTCATCTGCAGCATACAGGACATTACGATCTCGTGAACTCTCCATGGTTACCGTACTCGAAGCGACCGCCGGCTGCGATTTCAAAATTGGCCTTGGCGATCCCCAGATCCATCAGATCACTATCCTTTGTGTTGTCTACATACGCCGCTATCTTCCCCGATTTATACGATATCTTCACCGGATGACGGTTTACTGCTGACGGAGCGGCTTGCACGGCCCTTACCCCATCCAGAAACCAGGACGGAACCTCCTGATCAGCCTCATATAGATTATCCAGCCTGACCTTGCGTATATGGGTCATCCTTCGAATCATCCTCTCTTTGTATCCGGGAGTATCCTCAACATTGCCGATCGTAACCACACAGGTCAGCGTCTCATCGTCCATCAAAGAGCAAGGGCATCTCTGCTTGTCATACGTACCTCCCACAAAACAGGTCCCGAGTCTGAGAGTAGTTGCTTCCAGCACCAGCAGCTCACCATAATAGCCTGCTTTTTCATAAAGATCGGGATCAGAGGTTTTTCCCACCAACGCGATAAAGCTCCGAACTCCGCTAAACATACCGTAGCTCTTCCCAAATCCCTGGAAAGCTCTGCTGCCGTCCTCAACAAACTGGATGGACAGGCCGGATACCGCATTGTATTTATCTATGGCTTCCTTGATTTTGATCAATTTTTCCGTATCAATGGGCGTATCCAGATAACTTCTTCTGGAGATTCTTTTTTCAATTGCTTCGAGAAATGTCATAATATCCACCTTTCGAATTATTTAGAGAATACCCGCTTTACTTCACTCGCTTAGACAGCTTTTCAACAGCCTAACCGCTAGAAATGTTCTGTTTCAAGTCATCTGCAGGCTATGGAGATGCGTCGCCTGATGAGGGTGCATCAAAATCAAATAATCGATATACTTTGTCATCCCTGACATATGTTAGAGTTCCAAGTGTCCAGTCGGAGGCGCGAAGGTAGCCATATCCGCCAAATCCGAATTTTACTGAACTATGGCTATGGACCCCCATTCTTTCCAATCCCACTATATCTACTGTATCAATAAAATCAGCAAACCGGTTCTCCATCCGTTCATAGGCTGTCTCCATCAAAGTGTTATCCGGCACCGAATAAACGTACATATTTTTGCTGCTCATTGGGTGGAGCTGCACTGTATTTCCATCTGCACTGACAGTCACGTCACAGTAGTCGTCACCCTGCGTCGCACTGCATCCGATGGGCTTCAGGTCAATGCTTCGGACGATTTTTCTGGAATTGAGGTCGTATACGAACAACCCATAATATCCATGGAAAATCACAATATCATCCGAGGCATAGTCAAGCTCTGTCATATCAGCTCCCAAGTTCAGCTCAGGCGACAAGTCAGGCGATATCGGCTCCGAAAGCGCATTTCCGGTGTCCGACTGTGGCGATTGCCCGGTGTCCTGTTGTGGCGATTGCCCGCCCTCATAAGCTTCATTGGCAGACTGTTCATCTGTACCCTTGCCGCCCTGTGCGGGAATCGAAAAAATACTCTTGATCTCGCTTGCGCCGTCTTTATATTGACATATAACAAACTGAAGGCTTTTCATACTCCAGTCTGTTTTCGCCCTCAGGTACAAAAAAGACTCTCCATAATCAATTATTGTTTCGCCAATGAGATAGTGAAAATCAAAATACTTATCATACTGTTCATTGTATCCGGGGCTTGGCATGATTACTGCCGGTCTATATAGATTATCGGGCTGCTGAGATATTTCACTTATTGTACCGGTCTTGATATCATACTGGTATGTATAGCGAGACCTACCTCCTCCCGGTGGTTCTTCGTTTCCAAAAAAGATTTTGGATCCATCCTGCGATACTGCCGCATACAGCATTTGAATCCCCAGCGGCGAAACATCTTCATATGAAAGGCGATCCGTTACCAGTGAATCATTGATATCATATACCAACACTCCGAATGTACCCCGAATGACCAGTCTGTTTTCATCACCGTAAAGCAAGCGCGGCATTTCAGCTCCAATATTCATTTCCTCGATGTCCGAAAGATCCGCCTCTTTGCCATTCATCGTAATTCCGGCGGGATTGGCCGTCAGACAAAAGCAAATAACGGCAACTGCAATAACAGCAGCAAGGATGATCCAGAAAGCCGGCTTTTTATAGTCCAGCACATTTTTGATGCGCCCCTTTATGTTCCCCTCACCAAACGCAAGGGGACTGCCGTTGATAAGGCGCCGTCCTGCTGCAAGAGAAAGCAGGGAAGCCGAGTAATCCGCTTTGATCCCATCACCCATCTCTTTCAAAACCCGTTCATCGCAGGACATTTCCATATCCTTCACGCAGGCCAGAAAAGCCACCCACACAAGCGGATTGAACCAATGTAGAGCCAGCGCGAAAAATGCGATCATCTTAACGATGTGGTCAAGCCTCCTTATATGTGTCTGCTCATGAAGGATGACATAGCTCATTTCCTGCTCCGACAATGTCGAGGGAAGATAGATTTTAGGATGGATCAGGCCGATTACAAACGGCGTAGAGATATGGTCGGCAAGATAGATGTTTCCATGTGACAATGCACGCGCCGCACCATTGCCGCCCCCGCCACCAGCACCACTGCCGACCGCGCTATTTGCACCATTGCCGCCCCTGCCACCAGCACTACTGCTGAACGCGCTATTTGCACTATTGCCGCCCCCATTACTAACCCCATTGCCAACGGGGGAATTTCCCACAGCTCTCTGCAAACGAACGGCGCCAACGAGCTTTCGGCGCAGCAAAAGCAGAGATACTGCACTGTACACCAGCATTGCTGCAATACCACAAAGCCAAAGCGCCGTCGCAGCCGCCATCGGCCATTCCAATGGATCAGCAACAAGCTGTTCTTCACCTTGCGGCAGGCTCTCGTTTATGATCTCATTGAGGGTCGGAACCGGCAGATCGACCTGTGGATACTCTGTATGTACAATGTCGGTGGGAACAAAATCCATGGTGCCATCTGTTGAGGCAGGGGTATGCAGCAGCCCCATCAGAGAAAATCCGGAAGAAAAGGACACAGGGCAGATGAGCCGGAATAATACCACCGCCCAAAGCACATAGGAAAATATCTTCGGCGCCCTTTTCAGCGGTATACGCGCCAGAAGCACAAAAATTATGACGATCCCTGCGGTAAGGCTCATATTGAGTATCTTTGGCAGCAGAGTGTACATCCACATCAGGATTCACCCCGCTTTTCATCGATCAGCTTTTGGAGCTCATCGATCTCCTTGGGGGACAGCTTTTTTCGCATGGTGAATGCTGCCAGAAACTGCGGCAGCGATCCATCAAAGGTTTCTTCTACAAACCTTTCGCTTTGCAGCGCATTGAACTCCTGCCTGCTCATCAGGGAAGAAACAGCACCGCCCTTGTTTTGAAAAATCCCGCGCTGACACAGCCGGCGCAGCATCGTGTAGGTAGTTGACTTCTTCCAGTCCAGCTCCCTTTCGCAAAGCTTCACCAATTCACCGGAGGAAATGGGCTCATTGTCCCAGATCAATTCGGCGAACCTGGTCTCCATCGCTCCCAGCTTATACCCTGTCACTGTCATCACTCCTTAGTTTAATAGCATTAAACCCCTCAGTTTAGTTTAATGCTATTAAACCGAAATGTCAATAGCTTGTCCCGGTAATAGTTCCCGTAGAAGTGTATGCATTTCATCGAACTTTTCTGTACGTATTTGTATACGCCTCCCAAGGCGTGTAGCAAGAGTATATGCAAAATCCCTGCAAGCTGTCCTTTCATATAACTGTATTTTCACACTCGTGCTGTCTTTATTGGACAAATATTATCAGTCGATTCTGCCTTTACACTACTCTTTTTATACCACACTGTGCAAAAAAGCCGTTACCTGGGCAATAAATCCAATATAATTTGCTCTGAAGGCCGCTGAATGTTACATAATCCAGGCTTCAATCGCTTTATTGGGCCTCGCCAGGCAAAATCCGAAGCATTTGGCGCCCAGACAATGAGGTTTTTGCACACCATGCTGTCTTTCATCAGGCGAACATCATCGGATTCTAGGCACCGTGCTGCTTTCATCAGACGAACATCATCGGATTCTAGGCGCTTCACTGCTTTCATCAGGCGAACATCACCGGATTCTAGGCACCGCACTGCTTTCATCAGGCAAACATCAGATTTTGCTTTCGGAAATGGCAGTGTGCATTTCAGTGAAAAATTCACTGTACCTAAGTGACTCAGGTATGCGGGTGATGCCGCACCACAGTGACAGCGGAAGCTCCCTTCCTTCAAAAACAATCGCCTCGCCGTTTCTGCTCAGCACCTTTTCAGACAATTCCCTTGCGATCTCATAATCATATAGCCCCGTTACCAGAGCAAATTCATCGCCGCCTATGCGCAAAAGCAGCATGTTATCGTCAGCTGCATTGTCGATACGGGACGCCATTTCCAGTATCGCAAGGTCACCGGCCCGGCTTGAGATATTATTGAATGCAGTCAGATTCTGAATATCAAAACACAAAACACAACTGCCCTTCTGTTCTTTGAAAAAATCGTACGCTTCACTCATATCAACTCGTTTGCGTGCCATATAAAGATCATCTCCTTCTTTGAATTCATAATTGATCTTGGGGAAAATGCCTGTGAATTTCCATTTGTCCTTGAACTCGGAGGGATTCACATTCCAGACCCGCTTGAATGCTCTTGAGAACACCTCGACAGAGCCATACTGATATTTCATTGCAGTGTCGGTGATGCTTGAGCCCTCCCTTGCAATATCCTTAGCCGCCTGAGTCATGCGTCTTTTCGATATGTAAGTTTTAATGCTCAAGCTCAAGGCGTACCTGTACAGCTTCTCGAGCATTGAAAGAGAAACAAAGCAATGATTTGCTATATCTGCCCGTGTGATCGGTTCACAAAGATTGCGTTCGATATAGTCTATCGATTCGGTCAGAATCATAAAATTTTTCATGGCTTCCCCCGAGTCATCGAAAAAACATTTTCACAGTCACAATATAAACAACGTTGTTATGTTTACAGTATAGTAATATTTCGGAAGACTTTCTTGATGATTTGAGCACAAAAACGCAAACTACCACTCATTCCGCAAATCCTTCATATCCATCAAGGATAGTCTCGGACTCATCTGCGCCGCTGACTAGCAATGATCTGACCAGGCCATATCCCTTCACTATCCAATAATCCGTTCGCTCTTGGGCTATTACCGTTTGTTCTTCGTCAAGCAAGGTGGTATTTGCGCGGATATGGAAAGCCGGATGTCTTTCCCCTTTTATAACAACCTGATCGATTCCAATAAATTCTCCGATCCGTTCATACCCTGTGTAGCCGCTGCTCCACTCATTACTCTCATATGCCGGCTCACAAAAGCTGTATTCCCACTTTTCACCAATGCTGCATTCCTGCATGAATACATACTCACCCTCATAATCGGTTACAAGGTATTCGCTGTCATACCATCCGTGCATTTCTTGAGGTTTCACCAGCTTGCCTCCTATAAGCTCATATGTATTTTCAGTGAACTACTTCGCCATTAAAATGGCGAGCTTCTGATTCGAGATGAAGCCTTCGTGTGAGCTCCATCTGTACATCATTGGGGTGTCCAACCCCACTACTGCTGGACTGGCAATGCCAGTTCTACACA
>JAAYPO010000064.1 GCA_012519745.1 Clostridiaceae bacterium
CAACCTATACATTATTGCCTCCTGTTATCACTAAAAGGTCTCTCACCTTACCCAGGGAAATACCCCCTTGCTTTTGAGCTCATCCTTGAAATCACCCATCACTTCAACATTGCTGGGAGCGATCATGAATATACCTGTGGAAACCTTCTGTATATCACCATCCACGGCATATACGGAGCCGCTGAGAAAATCCACCACTCTTTGGGCGGTCTCCTTGGTGAGATTTTCAAGATTGACAATGACAGGCTTTTTGTTTTTGAGGTGATCGCATACATCCCTTGCATCGTCAAATGTTTCGGGCTGCATGATAACAACCTTGAACTGGCTGTTGGAATGAATATTCACTACCTTGCTTTGTTGGGTCCTTTTTGCAAAGGACTGCAGATAATTCGGAGTCTGGAAAGTCTCTTCCGCTGCCTCTGCCTGCAGTTCGTCCAACTCCTCTTCTTCCTCTGTTTCCCAGCCCACCAGATTTAGCATCCTGTTAAGCAGCTTCGCCATTTGTATACCCCTCCATTTTTTTTCATTAGTTGTCTGTAACGCACACCTTAGTAAAAATGAACATCAACGCTTCCCGAATAAAGCCGTCCCTATCCTCACCATATTGGACCCTTCCTCTATGGCGACCTCAAAGTCATTGCTCATGCCCATTGAAAGGCAAGTCATATCTACATTATCAATATTTTCCCTGCTTATGTCAATACGCAATTTACCAAGCCCGGCAAAAACCCACCTTACATCCTCAGGATCCACAGCCAGAGGAGCTATGGTCATTAGTCCCTTCACTCTGATATTGCCCATCCGGCTGACATCCTTAATGAAGCCCAGGGTCTCCTCCGGCCTTATGCCAAACTTGGAATCCTCCCCTGCAACATTGACCTGCACCAGCACGTCTGCTATCCTGCCGGCGCTTTCGGCCCTCCTGTTTATTTCCACTGCCAGGTCATGGCTGTCCAGGGAATGGATCAGGCTCACTCTGTCGATTATGTACTTCACCTTGTTAGTCTGCAGATGTCCTATCAGATGCCAGTTGCAATTTATATCCAATATATCGGCTTTTTTGCACAGTTCCTGAACCCTGTTTTCACCAAAGTCACTGATCCCACAGTCATATGCAGCTTTTATCCGGGCTGTATCGATAGTTTTTGTAACTCCGATGAGCTTGATGTCGGAAGGATCTCTTCCGGCTCTGGCCGCTGCAGCATTCACTCTGTGGACAACTGCCTCCAGGTTGCTTTTTATCAGGTCAGCACTCTCTGTCATTTTCCAATGATATCTCCTTCTTCAATATTGTCAGGATTTATAAGATAAATATTATAAAGATTCACCGTCTTTTCATATTCATCCTCAGGTGTCCTAATAATGGCATACTCATCATCACTGCACAAAACATCCACATATCGGTTTACCGCCACATTATATCTTACCAGCATGATCCTTGCCCTTTTGCCATCGGGGGTGATATCCCTGAGACACTTTTTGGGCACCTTCAGACCTTCCTGGGTTTTTGTGATGAAATCCACATTTACAGTCCGCCGGTCAGAGAGCAGATCGACTCCTCTGCTCATCCTGATGGTCACCACGAGCTTGTCACCGCTTTTTTCGCTGATATGCGATACTTCACCTGATGTTTCAAGAAACGGATCATTTATCCTCAGCTTGATGCTGCTTCCCTCACTAAATTCCTCTGCCCTGTCCGAAGGTATCACTGCAGCAAGATAAATATCAGTTCCCTTGATTATCTTCACAAAGGGTTCCCCGGTCTGCACCCTTCCTGTTTCACCTGTTCTGTCGGAGCTGCCTTCGATGATCATTTCCAGTCTTTGCTGTGAAAGCTCCTTTATCTTGCCTGGTGTAAGTTCATTTTCATAGCCGTCAATCCTGTAAGACACTATTCCCGATTTGTTGGTGATGATCTGCCTGGTATTTTTATTTATCCTTCCCTGGATCTGTTTTTTTTGCTGCTGCAATGAGTTGATATATTCGTCCGTCGAACTGCCTGCAACTATTTCAGCCTTTTTTTCAACGATTTTTCGGATCTCTGCCCGTTGTCTGCCCATTTCATTGAAGCTTTTTTCATTACAGGCAAGGATCAGTTCCTGTACCCTGACACCTATTTCTACATCAAGCTTTGCCAGGTCGGCGGAAAAGAATTCGCTTTTTTCGACCTGCTCCATACGGGCTTTGACGATCCTGTCATTTATATCCTCTACTTCCCTGAGCAAATCGTCTGATTCACTTCCCGTCACCATTGCAATACGTGAAAATGCCGCCGCCTTTTCACCCTCGTTTATCTCCGGGATATATCTTCCGTCGATGGCCGAAGGCTCCAGGAGCTCCTCTTGCCGTATGATCACAGCATCTGTTGATATACGCTCCTCTATGATGCCATTTCGTATCACATCCTGTACTGCATTTGTACCTGAGAGCCAATTGAACAGTGAAGGGATGTAAAACACGATGAAAATTATCATGAGGAGGCTGCCGAGAGTTATCCTCTTTACAGTCTTGTTCCTGCTGGTGGCAGCATTTTCAGAACTGCGCGGCTCTTCATCCTCCGGTCCCGGCCTGCCCTTGGGCTTCGTACCCACACCGGCTTTAGCCGCAGCGGCAGCCGCAGTTCGCTTCCTTCTTTCGATGGTCAGCTCTATCATTTTTTGAGATTCTTCTTTGGTATCTCTTCTTTTCATGATCAAAACCTTACAAGTTTTCTTTCCCGCATGTATTTTAAAGCGATCATAACGCCAAGCTTCACATGCTCATGGACCAGCCCTCCCTGCATATAGGCGGTATATGGCGGTTTCAGCGGAGCATCTGCACTCAGCTCGATACTTGAGCCCTGGACAAATGCCCCTGCGGCCATTATGACAGGGCTGTCATAGCCAGGCATTTCCCAGGGTTCAGGAGTTACAAAGGAATCCACGGGGGAGCCCTTCTGTATCCCCTGGCAAAAGGCTATCATGCTTTCAGGGTCGTTAAATCTTATTGCCTGGATAATATCACTTCTAATTTCATCCGGTCCCGGGGATGTATCAAAGCCCAGCTTTTGCATCACGGCAGCTGTGAACACAGCTCCTTTCAGGCTTTCGGATACTATATGCGGTGCCAGGAAGAGTCCCTGGAACATAAGCCTGTTGTTGCCCAGAGTAGGGCCCACTTCTCTGCCGAGTCCGGGTGTTGTCAGCCTGTAGGCTGCATTTTCCACATATTCCTTTTTGCCCGCTATGTATCCGCCGGCAGGAGCAAGCCCGCCTCCGGGATTTTTTATCAGCGAACCGGCCAATATATCGGCGCCGGCCTCGATGGGCTCTTCGGTTTCGGTGAATTCCCCGTAACAATTGTCTACCATAACGATGATATTTTTGTTGATTTCTTTGACTATATCGACGGCCTTTTTGATCTCATCGATCTTCAACGGATTTCTCCAGCTGTATCCGCGGGATCGCTGTATAAACACCATTTTAGTGGTGTCGGATAAGGCCTTCTTTATGCCGTTGTAATCGATGCCGCCATCCTCAAGCAGATCCAGCTGTCTGTATCCTATGCCAAAATCCTTTAGTGAACCTGCACCCTCGCCTCTGATGCCTATGACCTCCTCAAGAGTATCATACGGCTTGCCTGTCACCGAAAGGAGCTCATCCCCCGGGCGAAGATTTCCATAGAGGCACAGTGCTATGGCCTGGGTCCCGGCAACTATCTGATGCCTGACCAGTGCATCCTCAGCTTTAAAAACAGATGCATAAACAGCCTCGAGTATCTCTCTTCCCCTGTCGTTATAGCCATAGCCTGTGGTCCCGGTGAAATGTGTGTCACTCAGACTGTGCTCCTGCATGGCAGCGATGACCTTGTATTGATTCGATTCTTTGACAGCATCTATTTCCCTGAAAATATCTCTGATTTCATTTTCAACGCTTTGTGTTAAATTTATGACAGCTGTATCGATTCCAAATCTGTTCCTGATAAAATCCTGGCAAAGTGTATTCATATAAGCCTCTCTTTTGTATTTCAATATACATCCATTTTATCCTACTTGCTTCATCAATTCAATAAGGTAAGGGTACACTTCTCTCCGGCAAGCATAACGAATTGTAATCAATAAATCAATTGCAAGAGGTCGGAGCATCAGTAAGGAGAAACAGTCCGGCAGCAGCAGGTGAAACAGTCCGTCGGCAGCAGCAGGTGAAACAGTCCGTCGGCAGCAGTCAAGAGACATTTCTCCCCCTTGATTACTATTTGATAGTGGGTTAACATTGTACTATTATTTGTGATTGGTGATAGATATGAAGTTATCGATGACAGTCACCGGCGATGACAGCACAAAGACAGTCAAACAGCTTCTCAAAGGCAAACTGCATCTGTCGGAAAGACTTGTCAAAAAACTAAAAATGTCAGGCAGGATCCTTCTTAATTCAGTTCCTGTCCATATAAATGCCAAAGCCTCCCAGGGGGATGTCCTTGAAGTGCTCCTCGGATCCGAGGAGCAAAATGATGATATAGTACCTGAGAACATGGATCTGGATATCATATATGAGGATGACTGGCTGATCGCCATCAACAAACCTCCACACATGGTCGTCCACCCTACATTCCGGCACTTTACAGGCACTGTCGCAAATGGCCTTAAGCATTATTTGCTTTGTAAAGGCGTCAAGACATTAATACGTCCTGTCAGTAGACTGGACAAGGATACCTCCGGAATAATCGTATTCGCCTTGGATCCATTCATTCAACACAGCCTGATCAGGCAGATGAGCAGCAATCTTTATACAAAGGAGTATATCGGTATCGTACATGGCAGATTTACAGAACCCTGCGGCAAGATCCAGCTTCCCATCGAAAGAGTCCCGGGCAGCATCATGCTTCGTCATACATCCCCTGGAGGCGCACCATCTGTGACCCATTATGAGGTAATGGAACAGTTCGATGCTTACTCATTATTAAAGTTTCGTCTCGAAACAGGCCGAACACATCAAATAAGAGTCCATTGCCAGGCTGTCGGACATCCTCTCCTGGGAGATACTCTTTATGGTCTGCCAGGATTTGAGGACACTCATGGGGACCTAATCAGCAGGCAGGCGCTCCACTCCCTCCGTACGGTTTTCAACCATCCTGTTTCAGGCTTACCTGTCGTCCTTGAATCAAGTATACCGGATGATATAAGCAATGTATTGGAAATATTGAGAAAATAGTCTTATAGATTTACTTAATTTTCCATTTATGGTATTATGATAGCAGCTTTGCTATCAGGGAGGAATACCTATGGAAATACTTAAGGAAAGATATTCTATCACAGAACTGGCCGAAATGCTTCAACTGACTGACCATGCCCTGAGGTTTTATGAAAAGGAATGCGAACTGAGCATCCCCAAGGACGAAAGAGGGCGCAGGTATTACACTACAGACCTGGCAAACGTTATGTACAAAATAAAGCTGATGCGCAGTGAAGGATTGGAAATAAAGGCTATTAAAAAAATATTGCAGGATGACAACATATTCGGGCAGCCTGTGGTGATACAAGAAAGCAGCAATACTTCTGTCATACCGGCAGCGGGCAAAGAATATGAAGCTATGCAGGTCATATTTACAGAACTGGGCAGGCAGCTGACAAAAGAGATCTCTTATGAGCTGGACAACACGAGAGAACACCTGATAAGGGAGATCTCCAAAAGCAAGCTTGAGCTTGGAGCATGCGTTGAAAACAGTGTCCGAAGACTAGAATCCAAAATGGAACGACACTATGAGCAGGTGGACAATGCTCTCTCCAGATGGCGCGAAAAAAAGAAAAAACCTTCGGTAAAAAATGCTTTCAAAAGAATGTTCGGTACAAAAATGTAACTGTACAACACTTCCTTACGAATAAGTTGCAACAAATCAAAACACCACCTCCTGGAACCAAGGTGGTGTTTATGTATCGAATATAATTCCCTCAGCTCACTTTCATTTCAAGCCGGAGCTTGTCAGCAACCATTGCAATGAATTCAGAATTGGTTGGTTTTCCTTTACCTACACTGACAGTGTATCCGAAGAGTGCATCGATAGTTTCCACCTGTCCTCTGCTCCAGGCTACTTCTATTGCATGTCGTATCGCCCTCTCCACTCTGCTTGGAGTCGTGTTGTATTCGCGTGCTATCGATGGATATAACTGCTTGGTGATGGAATTTATGATATCAAGATCCTTGACAACCATCATGATAGCATCCCTCAAATACTGATAACCTTTTATATGTGCGGGCACTCCGATTTCATGCATTATATTTGTCACTTCAACTTCGAGATTGCGCTGGACCGGCGCACGGTAGGATGGCTTCATATCCGGCGAATAATCAGAGCGTATGATCGGGCTGTGATTTGAATCCCTCAGCTGTCTGATTCGTGATACCAGTACATCCATGTCAAATGGTTTTACAATGTAGTATTCAGCGCCTAATGCCAGAGCTCTCTGGGTGATCTTGTCCTGTCCGACTGCCGACAGGATGATAAACAAAGGGCGCTTCTTTAGCGGCATCATTCTGACCTTTTCCAGCACACCCAGTCCGTCAAGATGGGGCATTATGATATCCAATATCGCTATATCAGGCATTTTTTCTGCTATCAGATCGCACGCTTCATTTCCGTCCTTCGCAGTGCCCACTACTTCGATATCGCCCTGATTGCTTAAATAATCGAACAGGATGTCGCTAAACTCCTTGTTGTCATCTGCTATGACAATTTGTATTTTTTTATCAAGCAAGTACCGTCCCCTCCATTTCATTTAAAAATAGTTTAACCGTTGTTCTCATTATATTTTTGTTTTGTATTTTAATCAAGTATTATTCGGGTCTTTGACAGTTGAATAAACAACCGAAATCTTGGGAGCCTTGAAAACAGGGCTTTTTTTATTGTTTTTTTGTCAATTTTTTATGTTTTCTATTGAGTACTATTGAGTACTATGGTATAATATAAGGGATGGGAGGTTGTATCTACTATGCGTTTAAAATTGTCAAAGTCAAAAAATTCTA
>JAAYPO010000065.1 GCA_012519745.1 Clostridiaceae bacterium
CTATTATACCACGTTAAAATACGCTACTAAAATTTTCATATTTTTTAAAATAAAAATAGCTCGAAATCCAGTTTATATTTTGGTTTCAAGCTCTATGGTTTAAAATGTAGCTGCAAAACAGTGGAGAGTCTGCGACTCTCTTTTTCCCATTTTATGAGGCTTTAATTGCCACGGAGAACAGCATCTGTTAATATATATACAAATGAGGACATTCGGGAGGTTTGCCGGTTGAGGATCGTAAGCTTCGTCGGGGCCAGCGGTACGGGCAAGAGCCATCGTGCATCGTGGGTCGCGCGCGAGAGAGGGATAGAATATATTATAGATGACGGTTTGCTCATCAAGGTCAACCAGGTATTGGCGGGGACCTCGGCCAAAAGGGAAAAGACCAGGATAGGCTCCATCAAACGGGCCCTGTTCAGTGATGATGCACATGCCCGTGAGGTTATGGATGCCATAAGGAGCAACAATTCAGAAGCGATCCTGATCTTGGGGACCTCGGACGGTATGGTTGACAGGATAGCAAAGCGGCTGGAGCTTCCTGAGATCAGCGAAAGGGTCTATATAGAGGATGTAGCCGACGAATTTGAGATCAAGCAGGCCGTTACAACAAGAAGGGAGCAGGGAAAGCATGTCATACCCGTCCCGACATTTGAGATCAAAAAGGATTTTTCCGGATATTTCCTGGATCCGTTAAGGATATTTCGCCGCAAGGGAAAGGTCAATTTCCAGCTGGAGGAGGAAAAATCCGTAGTCAGGCCGACTTTCAGCTACCTTGGAAACTATACCATCTCAGATTATACCATCTACCAGATAGTCGAGCATGTGGTGACAGATATCGAAGGCGTCAGCAAAATATCGCGCTTCAGGGCAGAAAACCGCCCGGACGGCACTATTATGGAGATCGACCTTGTGTTGATATATGGTTCGCCGATCCGCACACTGGTACAGGATCTGCAAAACAAGGTGGCCGATGAGGTCGAAAGGCTGACGGCGCTCAACATAAGGCAAATCAATGTGACAGTTAAAAGCCTTGTCGTAGACAAGCAGAGCTTACAGCAGAAATAATGCAGCAGGCAATGGTAAATGTTTTCTGAGCTCCAATGTTGGGTATATTATCTGTTGCGGGCTTATTGACGGATGGCTTCCGACGCAGTGAGCGGCAGCAGCAGACCCAGTCTCGGTGACCGCAGATTTATTATTATTATTACAGGAGGCAAGGAATGAACAACTTCACATTTCAGAATACGACAAAGATAATATTTGGCAAGGGTACTGAAAACACAGTAGGAGAAGAGACCGCCAAATATTCAAAAAAGGTATTGCTTCATTACGGCGGAGGCAGCATCAAAAAGACAGGTCTGTATGACCGTGTTACAAAGTCTCTCAAAGATGCAGGGGTGGAATATGTCGAGCTTGGCGGTGTAAAGCCAAATCCAAGGCTCAGCCTTATTTATGAAGGCATTGAGCTGTGCAGGAATAACGGGATCGATTTCATACTTGCCGTCGGAGGCGGAAGCGTCATCGATTCAGCTAAGGGGATCGCAGCCGGAATGTGCTATGAAGGCGATGTATGGGATCTTTACCTAAGGAAGGGTACTGCAGCAAAGGCGCTGCCTGTCGGTGTCGTACTGACCATCCCGGCAGCGGGCAGTGAGAGCAGCGGTTCATCGGTGGTGACAAAGGAAGAGGGCCAGCTGAAAAGGGATATTGGGTATGATTTTCTGCGTCCCCGGTTTTCGATACTTAATCCGGAGGTCTGCTTCACACTGCCTTCTTATCAGACAGCCTGCGGTGCAGCGGATATAATGGCTCACATCATGGAGAGGTACTTTACCAATACGCCAAATGTCGAGCTGACAGACAGACTCAGCGAAGCGACGATGACCACAATGATAAACAACGTACCTGCGGCGCTGGCAGCTCCCAACGACTACAACGCATTTGCAGAAATAATGTGGGCCGGGACCTTCGCACACAATGACCTTCTGGGCACCGGCAGGGAGCAGGACTGGTCATCCCACAAAATAGAGCATGAGCTCAGCGGCATATACGATATCGCCCATGGAGCAGGGCTGGCGATCATTTTCCCGGCATGGATGAAATATGTATACAAGGTCAATGTAAACCGGTTTGTACAGTTTGCCGTCAGGGTGTGGAAAGTGGAGCAGGACTTTTCCGATCCCGAAAAAACCGCATTGGAGGGCATAGCAAAGCTTGAGGACTTCTTCAGGAGCTTAGGGCTCCCGACACGTCTGGCTGATGCAGGCATAACAGAGGACAGATTCGAGGAAATGGCTGAAAAATGCGTCGGTTCGGGTACTATCGGCGGTCTGAAGAAGCTTGACAAAAATGACATAGTCAATATATACAGGCTGGCAAGGTAACCTTTCATATGACCCAAAAATATAATGATACCAGGGATCTCCGGTCCCTGGTATTTTTATTGTGCCCTCCGTTGAGGTTTGCTGAAAGGGGATAATACAGTGGATATAAATAACTTTTATCAAAGTGCGGTAAACAGCAGAAATACCGGTCCTATTCTTCCGCCGTGTGCGTATCTGCCGGCGGAGCTGCCATGCATGCGGCAG
>JAAYPO010000066.1 GCA_012519745.1 Clostridiaceae bacterium
ACTCTTCATATTAGATGCCTCCTGTGTATTTGATTTGTGGTTACTGTCGTGCAACTCACATATCAAATTATACAGCGCGGCATCTATTTCTTTCAAAGTCCATTTTTATTCCTTACAGGAATGCTCCTTACTTAGAGAATCAGGTTCGTCTGATTTGTTCTCATCCTTTCAGACCAGTAGTTGCGATCCCCTCAACAAAATACTTTTGGCAGAAAAAAAACAAAATGACCACCGGCAGGACAACCAGACATGACATCGCCATAATGCTGTTCCATGCTGTGGTGGCTTCGGAATCCATGGTCATCCTGAGAGCCAGAGATACGGTGTATTTTTTGATGCTGCTTATGTAAATCAGGGAGTTGAAATAATCGTTGTATGTCCACAGGAACTGAAACAAACCAGCCGAGAATAAAGCCGGCTTAAGAAGCGGCAGCAAGATCCTTACAAGTATGCCAAATGAGCCACAGCCATCAATGTAGGCAGCTTCATCAAGATCCCTTGGAAGTCCGCGAATAAACTGCACCAGCATATATGTAAAAAACGGATAACAGGCAAAGGCGGCCATTAGATAAAACGGGTAATAGCTGTCGATCACGTTAAGATCCCGAAAAATGGTATAACGGGGGATGATCAAAATAGCGTTAGGCAGCATAAGCGTTCCCAGCAGGATCGTAAAGAGTATCTTTTTCCCTCTGAACTCAAATCGCGCAAAGCCATAGGCGACAAGTGCACTGGTGATAACCGTAAGTATAGTGGTCGGTGCCACCAGCAGAAACGAATTGGTAAAAAATTTTGAGTATGTATTTCCGCCAACGCCTCTCCAGCCATAACGGAATGCTTCGAAGCTGAACGATTGCGGGAGCAGCCTGACCCCTGCAAATATCTCGCTGTTTGTTTTGAAGCTTGCAAAAAACATCCATATCAGCGGATAGCACATTATAACGCCAATAATTATCAGTATGGCATATGAAAATACATTACCAAATACCTTTTTCGACATTATGCGCATGGTATCATCACCAATCTATTTACTATTTTTCATCGTTGTAAAAAACCCAGTATTTCGAACTTGTGAACAGCAAAACCGTAAATAGTGTCACTATACTAAAGATGATCCACGAGGTAGCGCTGGCATACCCCATTTTCAAAAGCTTGAATCCATCGTTATACAGCTTCACTCCAAGCATGTATGTAGACTGCAGGGGTCCTCCCTTGGTAACGACAAAAGCGGATGTGAAATTTTGTATGGCGTTCAGCGTCTGCATGATGATACAGAAGAAAATTATGGGAGAAATGCCAGGTATGGTGATGGTAAAAAATCGCCTGATACTGTTGGCACCGTCCATTTTTGCCGATTCATACAGTGAATTGGGTACCTGCTTCAGAGCCGCCAGGAACATTACCATTGAAGAACCGAACTGCCAGACCTCAAGCAAGCTCAATGTAGGCAAAGCCATCTTTGGGTCACCTAAAAACGAAACATTGGGAATGCCAAAGAAATTAAGCCAGCCGTTGACCATACCATTGTCAATAAACATGATCTTCCATAGAACGGCGACCGCAATGCTGCCGCCAAACAAAGACGGCAGGTAATAGACAGTTCGAAGGACGCCTATTCCCTTACGGGCTTTGTTGAGCATCAAAGCAATGGCAAGTGACATTAACAATTTGCATGGCACAGTGTAAACCGTATAAAGCAGAGTTGCTTTCAGCGACTTATAAAATTCGGGGTCTTTTGTAAAGAGCTTCACATAGTTGCCAAACCCTATAAAGACATGTTCTGACAACGGATTGTAGTCGCATAGAGAATAATAAAATGAAATGAAAAACGGATACACTGAGAATACCACAATTCCTATAAGCCAAGGCAAAATGTAAAGATACGCTATCCTGTTTCGCTTAGAAAAACTATTGCCTTTCATGGTACACGCCATTCCTTTCAAAGGGAACAATCAAATAAGTATTATTTCCACATATTGGTTCACCGATTTCGATGAAGGGGTATCATGTGAATACCCCTTCATAGCTACAGTCATAAAAAGTTTTGAAAAATTGGCATAAGAGCTTACAGACTAAGTGTTATTGTGTAGCAAGAAAGCTGTTTAACTTTTCGACAACATCCTTTGCTGCCTCCGCGGGTGTCATAGAACCATAGGAAACCGCCTCATAAGCTTCTTCCAGAATCTTTGTAGCTTCAGCTGATGTGGTCAGTCCGCCGTCGTCAAAGCCACTATAAGAGAGACTGCGTTCCACGGCCTCGGCTGTCATTTTATGAAGAGAACCGTCTTCGGCAACGATTTTTTGCGCGAAGGCTGTGGGTGGGACCGACCGTACTGTCCCGAGGAGTTTGGCTGCTTCTTCGGTGTTGAAGAAGAAGTCCAGGAACAGCGCAGCCTCCTCCGGATGCTTTGTTTCCGCATATATTCCCATGAACTGGGGACAGTTGTTGACCCAGCCGTCGCTCTTGCGGTCCGGCAGCAGCGGCATGCATCCCGCAATGTATTCCACATTGGGATTGGCTTCCATCAGCACCTGTACATTGGAGGTGTAGCCGACGGACGCGACATACTTTCCATTGATCCAGTTCGGATCCTCCTGATCCTTGTTCGGGTGGTAAGGCGCTTTATAAGCTGCAGGCGCACAGGTTTTTGACTTGTACAACCTGTCAATGAGGTCAAAGATCTCTGTGAACTGCTCTTCGGTCATGTTGAGAGTTTTTTTCGCATCGTCGATCATTGGAACGCCATTGAGCTGACGGGTGTATGTACGAATAAAGAAAGCAACTCCGTTACCGGTGTTGACGGAGAGCAAATAAAGCTCCGGATCATACGCCTGCACTTGCTCGCCCCACTCAATGAGCTTCTCCCAATCGTATTGCTGAGTCAAATCAATGCCGATTTTATCGGCCAGAGTCTTGTTGACAATGAGTGCGCTTCCGGCAACGCCGGTCGGAATGGCGTACTGGTTACCGGTGCCGAACTGGCCGTTGACTTTAATAAAATTAGCATCGAACTTGTCAAAATTGATGGACTTAAGCGCAGAAAGGTTATACAGCACGCCCATTTTCGCATATTCCGGGCCTGCTCCGGTTTCGATCTGAAATATGTCCGGTGCGGTTTTTGTGGAAAACTCCGTTGTTTTCTTGTCGTTGTAGCCGTCCTGTGCGCCATATTCGGGCTCGATCTTTATGTTGGGATACTTCTTCATAAACGCGTCTATGACAGCCAGGGTCGCTTCGTGGCGCGCGTCACCGCCCCACCATGAGAATCGCAGTGTTATCTTCTCGTCGCCTGCGGAGGTTGATTCGGTAGTCGTCGGTGCGGGTGTTTCCGTGGGTGCTTCTGTGGGTGTTTCCGTGGCCGGTCCTGTGGGAGTCGGGCTCTGACTGCTCCCGCAGCCTGCCACTAATGAGATTACCATTACCATGGATAAGATAAGAGCCCATGCTTTTTTCCAGCTTTTCACAATACTCTCCTCCTTTATTTACAGTTTGTTAATAACACACGCATGAAAAAATCTATCAACTGATCCTCACCTGCTAATTGATCGATTCCCCTGATATCTTCGCATAATATTTTGCAAGGGCGCTATGGTCATCCTGGCCGGCTCCGTCGTCGCGCAGAGTCTGAAACATTTCCATAACAATGGCAGTGAGAGGCAGCGGGGAGGCTAAAACTCGTCCGGTTTCCAAAGCATTTGCCAAATCCTTTATGTGAAGCTCGACACGGAAGCCCGGTTTATATTCGCCCTTGATCATCATGGGCGCTTTTGCATTCATTACTGTTGACCCGGCTAATCCCCCTTTTATTGCTTCATATACCTGCATGGGATCTACGCCTGCCCTCTTGGCCAGCGTGAGTGCCTCAGCTAAGGCGGCGATATTGCAGGCAACGATTATCTGATTGGCAAGCTTCGTTGTGTTGCCGGCGCCGATTTCGCCGCAATAAACGGCTGAAGCCCCCATTTTCAGAAGAATGTCGTCTTTTACACTTTCAAACAAGGCTTTGTTGCCGCCGACCATGATGGAAAGAGATCCGTCGATTGCTTTTGGTTCACCTCCTGAAACCGGAGCATCCAGCATCCTCACACCTGCTTTCTCACATTCAGACGCTATTTCCTGCGAAGCGCCGGGCGCGATAGAAGACATGTCTATCAGCAGGGAGCCGGCCTTTGCACCTTTCAGGATGCCTTTTTCCCCGAGGACGACAGTTTGTACCTGAGGAGAGTCGGGGAGCATCGTGATAATGCACATGCAGGATTCGGCGACATTTTTCGGAGAATCGGCAGACACCGCACCAGCGGCAGCCAATTTATCCATACTGTCTTTTACGATATCGTAAACAACCAACTGGTGACCTGCCTTCAGAAGATTATACGCCATTGGTTTGCCCATTATGCCAAGGCCAATGAATCCTATTTTCATATCTCAACCTCCTTTCCGATATCCGTAGTGTAAAGTCAGGATTTTCGTAATAACGCCATGGTTTTATTCACGATCGCTGTGTCTGTAAGGCCATAGTGCTCCATAAGATCCTTTAGGCTGTGAGAGCTTTGCCCGAACTTATCCTCTATAGCCACATAATCCATAGGAGTACAGCTTTGACGCAGAGCAAATGCGGTCTGAGCAGCCAGCCCCCCGATGCGGCTGTGATCTTCTGCCGTTACAATTGCTTTCACCTGTTCGGACAGCTCAATAATGCCCTCTGTATCAAACGGCTTCATTGTACCGGCATTTATTACCCTCGCGGAGATCCCCTTTGTCTCCAGGATCGCCGCAGCGTTCATTGCCGCTTCGATCATTGCACCGTGAGCGATAATGGCGGCATCGCTGCCGGGACGCAATTCACTCAGTTTCCCCGGGACAAATCCGCCCTTCGTATAGGTCGGTACATCGTTACGCACTATACGGATATATACCGGCCCGTCAATGGCTGCCGCGGCGCGCACAGCCAGCCGTGTTTCGTCGGCGTCGGCCGGAGTGAGCACGGTCATGTTGGGTATGGCAGACATAATGGCGATATCTTCCACCGACTGATGTGTACTGCCGTCGCCGAAATCAGAAAGCCCGCAGGATGATCCGCATATTTTGACATTCAGGCTGCCGATGGCTACAGCCTGCCTGATCTGATCAAAAGCACGTCCTGACGCAAAGACAGCAAAGGATGAGCAAAATGCGATCTTCCCGGACGCGGCAAGCCCAGCAGCAGTCGAGATCATATTTGCCTCGGCTATCCCCATTTCAAAATAGCGATCGGGATATGCCTTTTGAAACAAGGCTGACATAGTGGATTTTCCCAGATCGGCCTCCAGTACTACCACTTTGGGGTTTTCGGCACCCAGTGCCACGATCGTCTCACCATATGCCAGCCGCTGACTATACCTCTCCAAAGTACACACTCCTCTTTCTTCAGACATCCGCTTCAGGACATCGCTTCTATTTTCTCGTTCAACTCCGCAAGTGCGGTATCATATTGCTCCTTAGTCAATGCACAGTTGTGGAAAGATGCCTGATTTTCAGCAAAAGAGATTCCTTTCCCCTTAACGGTATTGGCTATTATGACCGTGGGAACGCCTTTTACTGCTGCAGCTTCATCAAAAGCGGCCAGGATCGCATCTACATCATGGCCATCTATTTCGATCACATGCCAGCCAAAGCCATTCCACTTTTTTTCAAGGGGATTTGTGTTGAACCGTTCTTCTATGAAACCGGTGGCCTGCAATGCATTACGATCGATGATGCCCACAAGATTATCCAGCTTGAAATTCACGGCGGCCATGGCAGCTTCCCATATCTGCCCCTCGGCCATTTCACCGTCACCCATTATGCAATATACCTTCCTGTCATGGTGTCCATCCAGATTCATCGCCAGCGCCATCCCCACCGCAATACTGAGCCCCTGACCAAGACTTCCCGTACCCGCCTCGATACCCGGCGTCTTCAGTCTGTCGGGGTGTCCCTGCAGCATAGCGCCCAGTTCCTTCGCTTTCCACAGCTCTTCGCGCGGAAAACAACCCACTTCCGCCATAGCGGCGTACTGCGCAATAGCTGCATGACCTTTACTGTAAATAAGCTTGTCGCGCCCGTCCCATTGCGGATCATCAGGCTTGAAACGCAGCCTGCTTCCATAAAGAGCCGCAACTATTTCAGCACTGGAGCATGAGCCGCCCAAATGGCCGGTCTGACCCTTGAAGCCGATCATTTCGACTACGTCACGGCGGATTTTATTTGCAAGAAGCCTAATATCATTTACATTTTGCATCTAACCACATCCAGTCAGTATAATCTGTGCCTAACCGCCAACGGCTTATTCAGCTGTCAACGGCGGTCTTTGCTTATTAGCTGCAATGATGGATACCATGTCTGCGTATGTGTCGTCGATATGCTGCGTCATCAGGACGCGGCTCCCCTCGGCGTCTTTTGTGATAATGCGTTCCAGCAAAGCTTTATGGTAATACAGGCCTTGAGTCGGCCCACGTTTGGCGACGATGCTCTTCATGGCTGAACGCAGCATATCACTGATCAAATTGTAGCTCTCCAGAATCAGAGGGTTGCGGCATATAGCGGCAAGCTCATGGTGAAAATTGTAGTCCTCCTCTGAAAACTTCTCCATATCGTGCTTTTTTTGCTCCATGTTGGTCAAGATCTCAGTCAACTTTGCAATATCGTCTGCGTCAGCTTTTTTAGTGGCCAGTTCAGCTGTATAACCCTCGATCGCCTTGCGGAACTCCAGCACAGAGAGCATATTGTCATCGCTTAGATAGGCAACGGGGACAAGACTGTAAATAGACTGTCCGGGAGACGGGGTGCGGATGAACGTTCCCTCGCCCGGCCGCGTCTCAGCCAGCCCCAGGGCAACCATGCGATGGATGCATTGCCTCACTGTGATACGGCTGACGCCAAACAGGTTTGCCAATGTGCTTTCAGACGGCAGATGAAGTCCCGGCACCCACTCGCCTGACAGTATCAGGTTTTTCATCTGTTCAAAGACAAGGTCGCTCAGGTTGACGCGTTTGATCGGATTTATACCCATAGCTTCAATACTTGGTGTCATATGGCCAGGGAGAGCCTCCGGCAAGGCACCCGCCGTCCACATGGATCATTGTACCTGATATGTAGGAAGAGGAATCAGAGGCCAGCATCACCGCAGCACCCAGCAGTTCTTCCGGATCACCGGGACGCTCCATGGCGATGCGTTCACGAAGGTATCTGCTGCGTTCAGGGTTCTCCCAGGTCACAGTAGTGAGTTCAGTCAGGAAATGCCCCGGAGCCAAAGCGTTGGCACGTATACCATGCTTGGCAAATTCGATCGCCATGCTCCGGGTAAGAGCGGCCACGGCGCTTTTACTTGCCCCGTATACGCTGCATCCTCCCAGCATGCCCACAGAGTTGTGCGAGGCAATGTTGATGATATTCCCCTTTTTTGCCTTGATCATATGCTTCACTACTTCCTGGGTCAAAAAGAACATTCCTTTGAGATTGACATTCATGATCCTGTCATAAGTGGATTCCTCTACATCCAGAAAACCTTCCCGCTTGTTTATCCCTGCACAGTTCACCAATACATCTATACGGCCGAAATCCTTTATCACAGCGTCAACGCATTTTTTTACAGTGCCCGTTTCCAGCAGATCCAAGTAGTAGATACCTGCGTTCTTGCCGATTCTTTCCGCTATACGCTTGAGATCGTCCATTCTTAAGTCACATAACGCCATCGCAGCGCCAACAGCAGCAAAGCCTTCTGCCATGACCCTGCCTATTCCACCAGCTGCGCCGGTGAGCAGCACAACTTTATTTTCCAGACTAAATAGTTCATGAAATTTTTGCCCATCAGATATTGACACAAAATCCCCCCAAGCTAAACTGTAATTAGTACCCTGTCTATCTGTAAACCTGTAATACAGGTTGCTTTGTGCTTCCATAATATACCAATTGATTTTGTTTGTCAATACCAATTTTGTTTATTTTTTACATTTTGGCAGATGAAAAATATGTATCAAAAAGCCCTCGATATGTTTCCATGAACTCATATCGAGGGCTTAGTCCGAGTGTTTTTTATATTATGCTCTATTCCTCTTACTTCGCGACATTCTCAATAAACCTCTGAAGGATCGCCGCCACCTGGCACCGTACTGCGTTGCCCGAAGGTGTCAGTTTTTCACCGTCACCCTGGATCAAGCCGACGGCAGTCGTCCAGGATACAGCATCCTTTGCCCAGACTGAGACGGAGCCCCCGTCTGTATACTTGGAAAGATCGGTGCTCCCGGACACATCATAGCCTTTGTATTTGGCATAATTCTTCAGGATCACCGACATCTGCTCACGGGTGATTGCATCCTCAGGGCCGAATTTTCCGTTGCCATAGCCGCCAACGATCTTGTTTTCAGCAGCCCATGCGACTGCATTCGTATAATACTTGCCTGCCGCAACATCGCTGAAAGAGTTGGCACTTGCCGCGGGAGCTCCTTCAAGCCTGTACAGTATGGTGACGATCATGCCGCGTGTGGTATTGGCCTGCGGACTGAAAGCTGTGTCACCGGTTCCGGTCATCAGGCCTTTTTCGCTTACGAACCGCACAGCATCATAGAACCAATCGCTTTTGCTGACATCGGCAAAGGGGTTTTCCCACGGGGAAACGACACCTACCATATACAATGAAAAATGGCTGACAGTGAAGCTCACTGCTTTTGATACCGGGTCATAAGTACATGGGATCTGCGTCATTGAGTCATCCGGTGACAGATACCAGACTGTCACATTCTCTGCAC
>JAAYPO010000004.1 GCA_012519745.1 Clostridiaceae bacterium
CAGGGACGACTCACTTTATTGTCCCCGTGACTCGCCTTATTGTCCCAGGGACCAAATACTTCAATTGAGCTTTTGTCTGATTATGCCGGCTATAAGCTTTATACCTTCCGCTATTTTATCCTCAGTCATATTGGAGTAGTTCAGCCTCATAGTGTTCCTGCCGCCTCCATTGGGGAAGAAGGAATCACCAGGCACAAAGGCCACATTGTGCTGCAGGCACTGGGCAAGAAGCTCCCTTGTGTCTACCCTGTTATCTAGTTCGACCCATGTAAAGAGCCCTCCTTCAGGATGCGTGAACCTGGTCCCTTTGGGAAATTCCTCAGAAATCGCATTGTGCATGGCATCCCTTCTGCTCTTATATACCGATCTGATTTTCTGAATATCCTCGTCCAGATCATATGTATCCAGATACATCGACAAATTCCGCTGTGTGATTCCGGCCGAGTGGAGATCGGCACCTTGCTTAACAAGCACATATTTTTCAAGTATTCTTTCATCTGCGGCCACCCAACCGATCCTCATTCCCGGGCAGAACACCTTTGAGAAGGTGCCGAGATAGATAACATTTCCTTCCTTGTCAAAGGACTTCAGCGACGGCAGCATCTCGCCCTCAAAACGCAGTTCACTGTATGGCGAATCCTCAAGTATCGGTATATCCCTTCCCGCCATAAGCTCCATAAAGCCACGCCTGCGTTCCAATGACCAGGACCTGCCGCTGGGATTCTGGAAATCCGGTATTGTGTACACAAGCTTGATATTCTTTACCGTATCCAGAGTGTGTTCAAGCTTATCCAGAAGCATGCCGTCGTTATCAGTCGGAACTTCCAGCATATTAGGCTTATATGCATTAAAAGCATTTATTGCCCCGAGGTAGGTAGGACTCTCACACAGCACCACATCTCCTTCATTGATGAATATCTTGCCTGAGAAGTCAAGTCCTTGCTGCGAACCGCAGGTTATGAGAATATTTTTTCCTGTAAGCCATGTGCCGTATCTGGTATTCATTCGTTCAGCGATTTTTTCCCTCAAGGGTGCATAGCCTTCGGTTGCCGCATATTGCAGCGCCTCGGCCCCTGATGCTTCAAGGACTCTCAGCGTCACGTCCTTCAGCCGATCCACGGGAAACAGCTCCGGCGCCGGCAGTCCTCCTGCAAAGGATATCATTCCCGGCCTGTCTGTTATTTTCAAAAGCTCTCTTATATCGGAAGCTTTCACATTCTCCATACGATTTGCATATTTCACCATTTTACAACACCCCTTATTTCATTTTTATGTGAATAAACACTCAGTTTTCATATTAGCTTGTTTTTTTATGACATCCTGCCGCTGCGGTCACTTGGTTCCTTCATTGCATCGTGCCGACTGCGCTCAATGGCTCGCCCAAATCCCATACTCTGATATATTTCTACAGGATAGGCCCCAATGCAGTACCCATTTCTGCAGCATAATTTCTGTGTTCACTCATTACATCGTTATAAGCTCTTGCCAGCCGCCTGACCCCTTCTTTTATCTGATCAGGCGCCGGATATGTAAAATTAAGCCTGATATAGTTACCGGCAGCATTTCCCGGATAAAAGGTTTTGCCGGGGACAAATGACACTCCATTATCCAGAGCACGGGAAAGAAGTCTTGAATGAGGCATTGAATCAGGGATACTGCACCAAAGATACAAGCCTCCCTCAGGCTTGTTCCACTTCAGGCCTTCAAGCCCTGCAGCCATTAGCTCTTCATGCATTATGTCCCTTCTTTTGCAGTTTTCCTCATTTGCCTTCTCCAAATGTACTTTCATCAGACCTTCCCGTAGAAAATGGTCGATTATTAGCTGAGGCAGGCTGCTCGTATGCAGATCCGCCATTTGCTTGAGCAGGGTAAGCCGGTGTAATACCTGCGGCGGGCCTGATATCCAGCCAACTCTGAACCCCGGGAACAATAGCTTGGAAAATGTGCTGAGATACAAGACATTGTCATGGACATCCATTGCCTTGAGAACAGGCATGTCGTTTCCCTCATATCTGAGCCTTCCATATGGATCGTCCTCCAGAATAATGATTTGATTTCTATAGGCCAGTGACAGCATCTCATTTCGCCTGTCAAGGCTCATTACTGCACCTGATGGGTTTTGAAAATCAGGTATAGTGTAAATAAGCTTGGGTTTGAACCTCTTTAGCAACATTGAGAGTACATCTGTGCGCATTCCGTTGTTATCTGTTGGAATTCCGATAATTCTTGCACCTGCTGCTCTGAAAATGTGAATAGCGCTGAAGAATGTCGGTTCTTCGACAAATACGATATCTCCTGGATCGATAAATGCTCTTGCCGCCAGGTCAAGCCCTTGCTGTGAGCCGGACAGCACCATTGTTTCCGCAGCTGATGCATTGATCCCTCTATCGCTCATCAACTTTGTGATACTCTCCCTAAGTGGGTAAAAACCGTCTGCCGGCATATGCTGAACAGCAGTGTGGCCATGACTTTTGACCACATCCGCCTGTATGCGCCGGAGAGCTTCTAATGAATCTATTCCAGGTACAGTAACACCCGCTGCAAACAGTATCATATCCTTCCTGCCCGATAGTCTTAGCAGGTCCCTGACCGTTGTGTCCTGCATCCGTGATGAGCTTTCGCTGAACAGCTGATCCCAAGGCATAGGCGGCATTGGAGAGTTGTTGAGATAGCCGCTCAGTGAGCTATTGGGAGAACCGCTCAGAGAGCTGTTGGTAGAGCCACTCAGCGAGCTATTGTAAGATTTGCTCAGAGAGCTATTGTGCCCCATGTTTACCGGTATACCCTTGTTCACAGCTACTGTTGCCGCTCTCCCGTCAGGCCTTCTGCCATACACGCCTTCAGTCATTGGCTCTTTGCTGCCGGTAAATGTATCATACACTCCTTCAGTCATTGGCTCTCTTCCGCCGGTAAATGTATCATACACACTTTTGGCCATTAGCTCTCTGCCTTGGGCCATTGATTTTCTGCTGCCGGCCATTGACTGCATTTCAGCGCTTATAGTGTTACGCATACCACCAGCCATTGTTGTCCTTCCGCTGGCCATTTTACCGTTCATACCGCCGACCATTGGTACGATTCCACCAGCTATCGGCTCTCCACACATGAAATCTGCTACAGTTGTGCCCTGTCCAATGCGAGATTCAATCAATCCAATAGCTTTAAGCTCTCTATACGCATTTAGTACAGTACTTCTATTCACACCAAGCCGTTCTGCCAGTTTTCTCTCCGGCGGCAGTTTGTACCCGGCAGGCATTGCTCCGGAAAGGATCATTGCCTTTATACTGTTATATATCTGTGTATAAATCGGAATTACGCTCTCTCTGTTGATTTTGATATCCATATGTACACCAGCCTTTTTGCAAAAATGGTACCATCCAATTCTTGATATATCCAATTATACACAATGATTTTCATATTTAAACATCCAATTTAAAAAGATTGATGCCAACCAATTTTAACTCCAGCGTCCTCTTTTAGCATTTTTCGCTAAACTGATATTTGGGGCATAAAAAAACGAAACCTTACCACTGTGAAGTCTTGCCGTCAAACGTATAAACAAGAGTCGACCCGCCATTCGGTATGACCGTGTAATTCTCAGACATAGTATGTACGCTTGGATAAGTGATCGTATAATGCGAGATATAAGGCTACAGTAATTTATTTGGCAGAATATATATAAAATCGTCGGTCTTCATAATAATTCGTTCGCTGATATATTCGCGAATCGATGGTTTAGATATCATTCGACATTTCACCTGCCCTGCAATACTTTAAATTATTTACCCCGCAGCCCTATCCTGTAACTTCCTTAACTCACCTTTATCCCTTTGCCTCATCCTGCAGTTCCTTTAACTCGCCATTGCCCCTTTGCCTTTTCCTGCAGTTCCTTTACCTAGTCTTTACCCTTTTGCCTTTTCCTGCAGTTCCTTCAGCCTGTCCCTCAACGCGGCTGCCCTTTCAAACTGAAGCTCTCTGGCCGCTTCCTTCATTTCCTTCTCTATCTTCTTCATGAGCTCCTGCAGATCATCCTCGCCCATATCTCCAATATCCTGCGTGTATGAATATTTCGTGTCGGATTCTGCCATTTTTATAGTCTCAAAGGTATCTCTGACGCTCTTATGGATAGTTGTGGGAGTAATACCGTGTTCAAGGTTGTAATCCATCTGTATTTTCCTTCTTCTATTCGTTTCACTAATTGCTTTTTGCATTGAGTCTGTAATTGTATCCGCATACATGATTACAGTTCCCTCGACATTTCTCGCCGCCCTGCCTATGGTTTGGATCAGCGAAGTTTCAGAACGCAGGAAGCCCTCCTTATCCGCGTCAAGTATCGCAACAAGCGTAACTTCCGGAAGATCGAGCCCTTCCCTCAGCAGATTGATCCCAACAAGTACGTCAAACAGCCCCAGCCTCAGGTTCCTGAGCAGTTCGATCCTGTCCAGTGTTTCGACATCGGAATGCAGATACTCTACTCTGAAGTCCAGGTCCTTCAGATAGGTGGTCAGATCCTCGGCCATTTTCTTGGTCAGCGTGGTTACCAGGACTCTCTGCTGCTTTTCGACACGTTTTGATATCTCATCGATCAAATCATCTATCTGTCCTTTTACAGGTCTCACGATAACCTCGGGATCGACCAGACCGGTGGGCCTTATTATCTGTTCGGCGGTTTGCTGAGAATGACGCTTTTCATACTTCCCGGGTGTCGCGCTCACATATATGGCCTGCTTGACCTTTTTTTCAAACTCCTCGAACCTCAGCGGCCTGTTGTCATATGCAGAGGGCAGCCTGAAACCGTATTCCACCAGCGATTCCTTCCTTGAACGATCACCGTTGTACATGCTGCTGACCTGCGGCACTGTGACATGGGATTCATCGATTATCACCAGCAGATCCTCCGGGAAATAATCTATCAGCGTATAGGGCGGGCTCCCCGGCGCTCTGCCGCTGATGTGCCTCGAGTAATTCTCTATCCCCTGGCAGAAGCCTATTTCCTGCAGCATTTCAAGATCATATCTCGTCCTCTGCTCCAGCCTCTGGGCTTCAAGCAGCTTATCCTGGTTTCTCAGTTCTTTCAGCCTTTCCTCCAGTTCCTGCTCTATAGTTGCAATGGACCTGAGCATCTTAGGTCTTGTAGTCGCGTAGTGATTTGCCGGGAATATGGCTACATGAGGCTTTACGCCGAGTATTTCACCGGTAAGATAATTCACCAGTGAGATCCTTTCGATCTCATCTCCAAAAAATTCGACCCTCAGGACCTGCTCTTTTGAATCGGGGGGAAACACCTCCAGAACATCTCCCCTGGCCCTGAACTTTCCCCTCTTGAAATCTATTTCGTTGCGTTCGTATTGTATATCCACCAGCTTCCTGATAACCTCATCCCTGTCCTTCTTCATTCCGGGCCTAAGTGATATCATCAGCTCAGTATAGTCCTCCGGGTCACCCAAACCGTAAATGCACGACACACTTGCAACAATTATCACATCGCGTCTCTCGAAAAGGGCAGCAGTGGCCGAGTGCCTAAGCTGATCTATTTCGTCATTTATTGACGAATCTTTTTCTATATATGTATCCGTTGAGGCAATATATGCCTCAGGCTGATAGTAATCGTAATAGCTCACAAAATATTCCACTGCATTATTCGGAAAAAACTCTTTAAATTCGCTGCAAAGCTGAGCTGCCAGAGTTTTGTTATGGGCTATGACCAACGTCGGCCGCTGGACTCTCTCAATTACATTTGCCATTGTAAATGTCTTTCCCGACCCGGTAACACCCAGCAGGGTCTGGTGCCTGTATCCCCTGTTCAAGCCCTGCACCAGCTTCTCCACTGCCTCCGGCTGGTCGCCGCACATCCTATATTCAGATACTATCTTAAACTCCGCCATCTCCAATCTCCTTTCGGGGACGCTTCTCACCTTTCCGCTTCGGGGACGCTTCTCACCTTTCCGCTTCGGGGACGTTTCTCACCTTTCCGCTTCGGGGACGCTTCTCACCTTTCAGCTTCGGGGACGTTTCTCACCTTGCTCATTGTTTGCTAACAAAATTATAACCATAATTGACTAATAGCATAAACTGCAGAACTGTCCCCAAATATTATAGCACAAATGCATACCTCCGCAAACAAATGTTCGCAAATAATGATTTATTAGCCCTGACTTTTTTATTTTATATTGACATACCCTTTTATCTGGTGTGATAATAGGATGAAATAAACGTTTTTTGGGGGCTTATCAAATGAAAGTTGCAAAATTCGGCGGAACTTCTCTTGCTTCTGCCAGTCAGATAAAAAAGGTGTGTTCAATCATAACTTCCGATCCAGAACGCAGGATAGTTGTAGTTTCAGCGCCAGGCAAGCGCAGCAAGGACGATGTAAAGGTAACTGATATGCTGATTTCTTGTGCAAAAGCCGGTCTCGAAAAGGGAAGCGCAGAATCAGAATTGCAGGCGATCGTAACAAGGTATGCAGAAATCGCAAATGAACTTGGATTATCTGACGATATAGTTAAAATTATTGCAGATGACATCAATACGCGGATAAACAGTGACAAAGCAAACAGCGAAAGATATATGGATAACCTAAAGGCAGCCGGAGAGGACAACAGCGCTAAACTTGTCGCAGCATATTTGTGCAGCATCGGCAAGGAAGCACGTTATGTGAACCCAAAGGATGCCGGGCTATATTTGAGCGATGAGTACGGGAATGCGCAGGTTTTGCCGCAATCCTATGATAATTTGATGTCGCTGTCGGATTATGCAGGCATTACAATTTTCCCCGGCTTTTTCGGGTATTCGACAGCTGGAGAAGTCGTCACTCTTCCAAGAGGGGGTTCGGATATTACAGGTTCCATACTGGCTGCTGCTGTCAAGGCCGATCTTTATGAGAATTTCACCGACGTCGACAATGTATACTCTGCAAATCCAAACCTGATCAGTTCTCCAAAACCTATATATGAAGCGACCTACAGAGAGATGCGCGAGTTGGCTTACGCAGGCTTCAGCGTGTTTCACGAGGAGGCATTGGTTCCTGTATTCAAGAGAGGAATCCCTGTAAGAATTAAGAATACTAATAACCCTTCAGCCCCTGGCACTACAATTGTCAAGGAACGTCACAATATAACAGAGCCTGTCGTCGGTATTGCAGGAGATGTAGGATTCTGCTTTATATATCTGAGCAAATACCTTATGAACCGTGAGATAGGTTTCGGGCGAAAACTGCTCCAGATACTTGAGGAGGAGCATATTCCCTTTGAGCACATGCCTTCGGGTATAGACAACATAACAATAATACTGAAGCAAAGCCATCTGGACGAGCACAGTGAGAAAAGAATAGTTGAACGTATTAAGACGGAACTCGAGGTTGATGATATCTCTGTTCAGAAAAACCTTGCACTCGTCATGATAGTCGGCGAAGGAATGCGAAATACAGTAGGCATTACAGCAAGAGCATCCGGAGCGCTGTCAAGGGAGAATATCAACCTGGATATGATAAGTCAGGGCCCATCAGAAGTCAGTATGATTTTCGGAATAAAGGATTACGAAAGAGACAGAGCAATCAAAGCCCTGTATAATGAATTCTTTTAGTAGGTAATTACCGGAGCGACCACTGAACAATCTTTAAATATTAATACGTTCAAAACAGGTTATGGATAAAACCCTGACCTGTTTTTTTGTAATAATTTGAGAAATAATTGACCTTGCTGTATAAATCAATTTTCCCTATTTTTTTATCAGCCTATTCGTCCAATCAATTATTCTGTTTCTAAAAATCAGACCGCCCGCAAACAAAACAACAGCAATAGTTGAAACAATTATTGCGATCCCATAATCGCCCTTTTGTGTGCTATGCCCTATAAAGGACGAGCCCAGCAAGGCCGGAAGCCTGCCGATGGTGATTATGACAAAAAACCTGAACGGTTTTACAGGCGTTAAGCCTGCGATATATGTCAAAATATCTTTCGGAATGCCCGGTATCAGAAATAGTATAAACATGGCGGCCTCAGACTTATCGCTGTTCATCATGAAGCTGAATTTTTCAAGCTGTTTTGGGGTAACAAAGAGCTTAACTACGGGATACCCAATGAGCCGGGCAATAGTAAAAACCAATACCGATCCTGTCACAATACCTGCAAGAGAGTATAATGTCCCTGCAAATGTACCGTAAACATATCCTCCCGCAATTTGTACAAATTCTCCCGGAATTGCTGCAACAACAACCTGAAACACTTGAAAACCAATGAATATGAGTATACCCTTCCATCCAAAGGAGTTGAGCATATAATACAGCTCCTGCGGTTTACTGGCCAGTTCAGTGACCCGGGGACCAAATCTGATGCCCAAATAAACCAGTACACACGAAAACGCTGCTATCATAAAAATATAAACGATAAGCTTTTTTTTCTTGCTTTTTTCCAAGTGGTTACCTCTGAATAAAACTTTATACCTGCAAAAAAATAACGTAATCCAACATTTGCACCACCTAATGTGGTGCTTTTTGTCATACTTTTACGCATAATATACTATACTTATTCTATCCATTCTTTATGAAAATACGTATAGCTATACATTTTCTTCGAAAACTGACCTGTGTTTAGTCATTTTCCTCTTTGCCGGCTCTATTTGTCGATATCCAATGATATCTGTTTATCCTCCGCATCCTCTTCTCTGAGATAATAACCCACTGCCGGTATGGTGCGGGTCCTGTAATATTCAGGGTTGTTTATCCCCGACTCCTGGAGCGTCTTTATATAGCACATCCTGCTGCCCTTCTTCTCCTTCATCACTTGGACGCCTTGCGAATTACGGGTAGTCTTTGGGTTGATGCTGCCGGTATTGAAAACCAGTACCTTCTTAATGTTGCTGAAAGCAACAAGGTCTACATCCTCATCAATGAACCTGATATCGACAAGCGGCGATGATCCGTAATATGCGTTGGAAAGCTTTTTCCGATTTGTTTTTGTTGCATAGCTCTCCAGATCGATCTTTGCACATTTTCCGTTTTCAAATGAAAACAGCATATACCCAGAATAATTGTCTGTTGCTGTCATATAAATAATCTTCTCGCCGTTTTCTAATTGCAGCAAGTTTGTAAGGTACTCTCCAAGTAAGCTTGCCTTACAATCAGGAATATCATATATCCTCAGCTTGTACACTGTCTGCCTGTCAGAAAACAGCAGCAATTCAGCTTTATTGTGAGTTTCGACCTCGAGTGTGATAACATCATCATCCTTTAGCTTATGTTCCGGATTAGCCCTCAACGAAACCAGAGGAATTTTTTTGAGATAATTCTGCTCTGTTAGGAACAGCTTCAGGTTGTAATCCTCTATCATATGCTCATGTGTGATTTCTTCGACATGGCTTTCGAGAATAATCTCTGTTTTTCTTGGTTGTCCGTATTTTTTTGCTACCTCACTCAACTGCCTGACGATAATTTTCTTTATCTTCTTTTCGCTTGCCAGTATATCCTTAAGGTCAGAAATTTCCTTCTGTAAAGCATCGACTTCTCCGACCTTGTCAAGAATGTATTCCCGGTTCAAATTCCTGAGCTTGATATCAGCAATAAACTCCGCCTGCGCGCGGTCGATTTCAAAGCCTTCCATCAAATTAGGCACTACCTTGGAATCATTCTCTGTATTTCGAATTATTTTGATTGCCTTATCTATATCCAGCAATATCTTACGCAAGCCGAATAAAAGGTGCAGTTTTTCTTCCTTTTTTTCAATGTCGAATTGTGTTTGCCGTTTGATACAACCCATCCGAAAGATGATCCATTCTTTCAAAATCGATCGAATCCCCATGACTCTCGGGCTGCCCGAAATCAGTATGTTGAAATTGCAGCTGAAGGTGTCTTGTAATGTTGTCAGTTTAAAAAGTCTGTTCATAATAGATTCGGGATCAGCGCTTTTTTTGATATCTATTGTTATTTTTAGTCCGTCCAGGTCGGTTTCATCACGCACATCGACAATATCTTTTATCCTGCCGGATTTAACAAGGTCAACGATAGAATCAATAATTGCTTCAGAAGTAGTTGTGTACGGTATTTCATAAATTTCGATACAACTGTTTTGCTTATCATACTTGTGTTTTGCCCTTACCTTGAAGCCTCCCCTGCCGGTTTCGAATATTTCCCGCATTTCCTGTTCACTATATATGAGACTGCCGCCTGTCGAAAAATCAGGAGCCTTTATGTACTGAAGCAAATCGACATTTTCATCATTAATATAAGCAATTGTCGCATTACATATCTCTACAAGGTTAAAGCTGCAGAGATTACTAGCCATACTGACTGCAATACCCTGGTTTGCATTTACAAGAACGCTGGGGAAGGTTGCAGGAAGAAGTGTTGGTTCCTTTAATGTGCCGTCATAATTATCAACAAAATCCACTGTATTCTTATCAAGATCACGGAAAATCTCCTCACATATTTTTTCCAGCTTGACTTCTGTATAACGAGGAGCCGCAAATCTCATATCCCTGGAGTACTGACGGCCCATATTGCCCTTTGAATCAATAAATGCATGGAGCAATGCTCCATTTCCCCTGGTCAGTCTGACCATGGTCTCATAAATAGCCTGATCACCATGGGGGTTCAGCTTCATGGTCTGCCCTACGACATTTGCCGACTTCGTCCTGTTTCCTGTTAGAAGCCCCATTTTGTACATCGTATAAAGCAGCTTCCTGTGGGACGGTTTGAAACCGTCGATTTCCGGAATCGCCCGCGAAACTATAACACTCATCGCATAAGGCATAAAATTCTGTTCAATTGTATCTGGAATCTTTTGCAACACCAAATTCTTATCTGACATAGTACCTCCTCTTGGGGACGCTTCTCACTTTCTTGCGTTGGGGACGCTTCTCAACTTTTCGCTTCGGGGACGCTTCTCACCTTCTTGCCTTAGATATGCTTCCTGCTTTCTCCAAACATGCAGCTTACATTTGCTCTCTTCGACATAGTCAATCTTAACAATGCGTTAACCTCACTTGCGTGTATATAGCAAAAAAGTGAGAACTGTCCCCAAACTAGCTGACGTCAATCATGTCCATATAACGCATGCCGTTTTCTTCAATAAAGCTTTTTCTGCCTTTCAGGTTGTCGCCAAGCAGTATATCAAACATTTGCTCTGTTTTTTCGATATCATCGGGTATTATTTTAATGAGCCTTCTGGAGGCAGGGTTCATTGTTGTCTGCCACATCATTTCAGGCTCATTTTCACCTAGTCCCTTGGAACGCTGTATTGTGTACTTATTGCTGCCCAGCTTTGACAGTATCTGTGCTTTTTCCTTTTCCGTATATGCAAAATATGTCTTACCCTTGCATGTTATCTCAAACAGCGGCGATTCTGCAATAAACACCTTGCCCTCCTGGATAAGTGTCGGGACCAGTCTGTACAACATTGCCAATATCAGTGTCCTTATCTGGAACCCATCCACATCCGCGTCAGTGCATATGATTATTTTCGCCCACCTGAAATTATTCATGTCGAATGTATTGAGATCCTTGTTGTGCTTTGATTTGATTTCGACACCACATCCCAGCACCTTGAGAAGATCAACAATAATTTCGTTTTTGAAAATACTGTCGTACTCGGCTTTGAGGCAATTGAGGATCTTTCCCCTGACAGGCATGATTGCCTGGAATTCGGCGTCTCTTCCCATTTTACAGGAACCCAGCGCAGAATCACCCTCTACTATGTAAAGCTCTCTTCTGTCGATATCTTTTGTCCTGCAGTCCACAAACTTCTTAACCCTATTGGAAATATCGATAGAACCGCCAAGTTTCTTCTTTATATTTATCCTTGTTTTCTCTGCAGTCTCACGACTGCGCTTGTTGACAAGGATTTGTTCAATGATTTTGTCGCTTTCTATTTTATTTTCAATTAAATATACTTCCAGCTGCTGTCGTAAGAAGTCAGTCATTGCCTCTTGTATAAACTTGTTAGTTATCGATTTTTTTGTCTGATTCTCATAGCTGGTGATCGTTGAAAATGAGTTTGTAACTAAAATTAGGCTGTCTTGAATGTCGGAAAATATTATTTTTGCTTCGTCTTTGTTATATTTGCCCCTATTCCTAATACATTTGTCAAGTTCATTGACAAACGCAGCCTTGACCGCACGGTCAGGTGAACCGCCATATTCCAAAAAGCTGGAGTTATGATAGTATTCCAAAAGATTCACTTCATTATTGAAACAAAAAGCCACCTGCATCTTAACTTTATACTCCGGCTTATCTTCACGATCCCGCCCTCTTGCTGCCGATTCGTAAAACTGTATGCCTGTGAAGCTTTTTTCGCCGCCTATTTCACTGATATAGTCAACTATTCCGTTTTTATATAAAAACTCATATGTATTGCCTGAAGCTTCGTCTGTCAGAATAAATTTCAGTCCTGCATTAACCACGGCCTGTTTCTTGAGCGTATCGATAAAATACTCAAGAGGTATATCGATATCGGTGAATACTTCCAGGTCAGGCTTCCATCGCTGTATCGTACCAGTACTCTCATACTTGCATTTTTCTTTTATGAGTCCTCCGATATTTTCACCCTTTTCAAAGCGAAGATCGTATCTGAATCCGTCCCTGAACACAGTAACATCCATATACTCAGAGCTGTACTGTGTTGCACAGCTTCCAAGACCATTTAGCCCAAGGCTGAATTCGTAAATTTCGCCTGTGTTGTTTCTATATTTTCCACCCGCGTATAGCTCACAATATACCAACTCCCAATTGTAGCGGTCTTCTTTAGTATTGAAATCAACAGGGACACCTCTGCCATAATCCTTAACGGTAATGGAAAGGTCGCTGTGACGGATAATCTCGATCCTGTCGCCATAGCCCTCGCGTGCTTCGTCAATAGAGTTTGAGAGAATTTCAAAAAAGGAATGCTGGCAGCCCTCAATGCCGTCGGAGCCGAATATGACACTGGGTCTCAGGCGGACCCTATCTGCTCCTTTTAGGGATGAGATGCTTTCATTTCCATAGACTGCAGGTTTCTTGCCCTTTGTCATTTGTGACCATCCTCCGGATCATTTTGATCATTTTCACCTGTAATTATTATTCAATAAAGATTTTTCAAAGTCAAGCATTTGGGGACGCTTCTCACTTTTATGATATCAATGTGTACTACGTTAATGTCCGAAAAACAGAGCTCATATCACACAGCACAGCGTCCTTATTTCTAGTCCACAGCAGCTATGCATTATTTCCATCACCTACATTCCGCAGGTATTTACCGTTTTCTCCATCATCTATTAATATCAGCATGAAAATGAATCAATTGGCAGTACATATTGTTATTGCCAGCATTATTATTTAGCATATATCAAATCATATGTCTGAGGTGATGATATGAAAAAAAGGACATTTCTAATATTATTATTTGTTATGTTGTTTTCTTCTTCAGTATTTGCTCAGTCGACATATACTGTTCAGAGAGGAGACTCCATCTGGAAAATTGCAGTCAAACATCAGGTCGGTATGAGTGAGATCATTGCGGCTAATCCACAAATAAAAAATCCTAACTTGATTTATCCCGGACAAAAACTGACAATACCGACTGTTACGACAAGCTCGCAGGAAAGCGAAGTTGCAAGGCTTGTCAATGCAGAACGAGCAAAGGCCGGTCTGCCTGCACTAAAACTCAACTGGCAGTTAAGCAGAGTTGCAAGGTACAAATCTGCAGATATGGCGAACAAAGGCTATTTTTCGCATAATTCACCGACTTATGGCACGCCCTTCAAAATGATGGAGAATTTTGGGTTGCGTTTTTCAGCTGCCGGCGAAAATATTGCATATGGTCAACGAACACCAGCTGAAGTAATGAGAGATTGGATGAATTCTCCCGGTCACAGGAACAATATTATGAGCCGATCCTTCACAGAGATAGGTGTTGGTCTGGCAAAAAACAAAAACGGTGTTTGCTATTGGACACAGCAATTTATGAAGCCTATGTAATTTCATAATATCTCGCAGAAGAAAAATAAATAATTGTTATTGTTGAATAATGAAGAGACTGGATCAGAAAAATGATACAGCCTCTTCTTTTTTCTAGTAATTTTTCTTGTTTTACCTGACATCAGGCTTTCTTCTTGCTCTTCTTACCTTTGACATAACTCTAAATACAGCCGTAACCAATAATATGCCAAACGATATTGCTCCTGCTCCACTTAATGCCTCTATCATTTTGCCTATTGCCTGGATGAGTTGATTGTTCATTAGATACTGTATCATTTCATAAGTCGCAACACCTGGTACAAGCGGCAGGATTCCTGGTATTGAGAAAACAGTCGACGGTGATTTTAGTAATCTTGCAGCGGTTTCACTATATAGACCAACTGCGACAGCACCAGCAAAAATAGATAAAATAAGATGATCAGTAATCCGAAACAAGGTGGAAAATAAGAAAAATCCAAACATGCCAGAAAAACCAGCAAATACCAATTTTCGACCTTTAATATTAAATGTTAAACCGGAAGCCAAGCTTCCAACATATGCCATAATGATATTAAGTATCATATTGCTCCTAACGTACTCCAAATGACAATGCAATACCTACGCCAGCCGCAAGTACCGTAACCAACAGTACTGCCTCCCCTAACCTTGTCAAGCTTGCTACCAAATCACCATAAAGTGCATCTTTAATACTGTTTGTGATTGATACCCCCGGCAGGTAAAGCATTATTGAGCCAATAATTATTTTATACTCATTTAATGATGGATAAAGTCTGTAAGCCGCTATGCTCAAAAATCCCGCAATGATGCCGGTAATAAAATTTTCAAGGAAATGAAATGATCCCATCCTTGCTAATATCTCTCTTGACAGATATGAAACCGAGCCAATAAACAATGCCGCAATGCCATCGTAGAAGCTCCCTTGAAAAAGCAAGGTGAAGGAAAATGATCCGAGAGCAGTTGCAGCAATTCTGGCATGAAAACTATATTGTCTGATTTCATTTATTTCAATCAGCTTCATCAATACTGTTTTGCAAACGGGCTGAATCGCTTGGAGGCTGCGTGATAGGCTGTTAACGCTGTCAATACGGTTAAGATCGACCTTCCTGTTGTGAATGCGCCGGAATCCAGTATTTCTGCTTCCATCTTCGTTTTCTATGGAAATAAATATGCCGGTTGGCAGTACAAAGCTTTCGCATTTAAAATCATAACTATTACAAATTCTCACAATCGTTTCCTCGACCCGGTAAATCTCAGCACCGCTTGTCAGCATGATCTCTCCTGCTTTCAACGCAATATTCATCAATTCTGTCGTCTGCAAACAAACACCTCCGGGGACGCTTCTCACTTTTTCATACAAAACATAAAGTTCCTGTTTTGACTTAACATGGCCTAAAAAAGCCATAATTAGTCTTCGATCCGCATTTTGTGTATGGCAATTATTTCCTGTGCCCCTTTACAAACATATGTTCGTTTTGGTATAATTGGATTGTAAGCGAGGAGTGGTTATATGCCAAGGAGAGCCCGAGAAAAAAATACTTACGCAGTATATCATGTTATATCACGCAGCATATCAGAAATAATGCTTTTTATTGACAATGCAGATAAGGTATACTATCTCAACCTGCTCAAAAGGTATTTGGAAAAATACCGCTGCAGTTTGTATGCATATTGCTTGATGAGCAATCACATCCATCTACATCTTGATACAAGAGGTTTTGATATTTCAACATTCATGCACAGTGTGAATACTGCCTATGTACGATATTTCAACAAAAAATATGACCGCCATGGTCATCTGTTTCAGGGGCGTTTCGGAAGCAGAATCCTGTATAATGATGCTTATAATCTGGCTGTATCCGCTTATATCCATAACAACCCTAAAGATATGGCTGAATACTCTGGACATGAAGAAGACTATGAATTTTCTTCATATGGTATTTACCTTAATACTATGCCGGACTATTATGGCATTATAGACAAAAGCTTTGTTGTGGGTTTGTTCAATGGTATGGGGCATGTCAATTTTGCTAAAAGTTATCACGAATTTGTCAAGCTTCGTAAAGGTAATGTGGATATGCCGTATCGATCGGACACATTGGCTGCATCGAACATATCAGCTGTTTCGGATAAATTGGAGGGTCCAGGCACATCAGATATATCGGACGCCTCTGTTACCTCGAATATATCGGACACTTCAAATACATCTGATAAATTGAACATTTCTGATATTCTGCTGGTAGAAAATGAATGTGAATATATTAGTGGAAGAACAGTGATCATAAGAGAAAATGCTGCTGAAAATGTCATCTCATATATTTCTGAGAAGCTGGAAATACGTCATCAAACCAGTCTTGGTCTGAAAACCCGGCGAAAACTAGTAAAATATAGAGCCCTTGTAGCGTATTCTTTAAGAGTTTTATGCAATCTAAGCTATAAAAACATATGTAATTATTTGGTAAATATTTCAATCTCAAGCTGTTCTAGATTGTGCAATAAGGGATACGAGCTAGTCAGCAATGATATTGTTCATTTGAAAATATTCAATGAGCTTGTTCAAAATGCAGCATGATCTCGACAAACACGCATTATTTTGATATAGAATACTAAGTTTCGCTATTTCGGTTTATCCTCATTAACTCAAAACATACCTGTATGCTTGCAAACATAATGCCAGCTATGGGCATATAGGTTTGTTCTGTCTGTCATTTACTGTAATATAAAGCGAAAATTAAGCGGGTGTTGATAAAACACCCATAAAAATATGTACTACTCTTGCTTCAAGAGCAAAACAAAAGCAGATAGTCTTTTGTATCCAGACTATTCTGCTTTTTCATGCTTTCCCATGATTCTGACTATGAGATATCTGCACTCAGCATCAATTAGCCAAATATTCATTTCAGCTATCATTTATGTCGTTATTACAAGAGCTAGTGCTTATACCCCTCTGGATAAATGACTAAATAGGTAAACTAAGTGAGAAACGTCCCCCTACGAGCCAATTGTAAGGCTAATATTTGCCTTGTCCTTGTTTTCAGTATCTTCATAAATCATAATAGCGCATTCTCTGCCATCGATTTTCGCAAATATCATCGCACCAGTATCACTGGTGGTAACGGTATTTCCTTCCAACCCTTCTACAAGGTCCTTGTAGTATTTAATGCTGTCATCAACAGATGCCTTTGATATAAACATGACATAATAGCTTTCGTCGGATGCTGTGGTAGATATTATCGAATCCTTTTTGTAAAGGGGCAGTATATCTTCCGGATAGCCATCAGGAAGATCCAGATCCTCTCCGATCCTTAATTCGCTTCCGTCATCTGATTCAAACACTACTCCCCCTTCGTTATCCGTAGAAAATTTTCCTTTACTCCCATCAGCACCTTCAATTGTAAATCCATCCTTACCGAAACTCATCTTTCCGCCATCCTCAGTTGGAATGCTTATCCCGCCACAACCAACCAATGTGAACAACAACACTAATAAAAGAATACCTGATAACAATTTTTTCATAATGTACCTCCGCCACATAATAATGTTGACAATACTCTTTTATTTCAGCGAGTAATTACATCAGCATTGTCTTATCGACATAAATTATATATCAAAGTTTATCTTAATGATATCGCACTATGAGGGTGAATCGTTGCTGATCAGGGATGATTTTTGTTTGATAAGGGATGATTTATTATAAGTTAAGGCGTTTTTTCGATTAGTTTTATGCTCAGAGCAAAAGTTCAATAGAAAATTGTTCTATAATCCATTAGTGTTATGCATATACATAATGTCTGATTTATGATAAATTATAAATGTGAATAAGCAAAATATTACATAAGGAGACAAATATGAATAGTCAATAGGAATGAAAGTCTTGCTATTCAGCTTTGCCTGCCAGCTGCATTAGTCAACTTGTAATCACTGTGGGTGGTCCACATAGCTTAATCATCCTAAACCTGCTTGACATGAAAGCTCAATGGCTTATCCAACTATAAAAGATTTAGATAAACTGTGGCAATACACTCCTTAAAATAGTCTAAGTTATAGAAATAATACAGTAGTCCACAGTGCTAAAAAAGCATAAATAAAAAATTTTAAGAAAG
>JAAYPO010000067.1 GCA_012519745.1 Clostridiaceae bacterium
AAAAAGGTGAGAACTGTCCCCAACCGCAAAAAGGTGAGAACTGTCCCCAACCGCAAAAAGGTGAGAACTGTCCCCAACCGCAAAAAGGTGAGAACTGTCCCCAACCGCAAAAAGGTGAGAAGCGTCCCCAAATGCAAAAAGGTGAGAAGCGTCCCCAACCGCAAAAAGGTGAGAAGCGTCCCCATAGGGTGGCGGTGATAGGGCATCCGTATAATATATATGATAGGTATATTAGCATGGATCTGCTGGGGAAGCTGGCGAAGTACGGGATAGAGGTCAGGACCATAGAAATGGTGGGGGAGGCTGAGATAAATGCCCAGGCAGCGAGGCTTGAAAAGCCGATGTTCTGGAATTATGGCAGGATGGCATACGGCGCTGCGCTGCATATGGCAGAGGCGGGCATGGTAGAGGGCTTTATTTGCGTTACGAGCTTTGGCTGTGGTATTGACTCATTTGTTAATGAGCTGATAGAACGAAGCATCAGAAATAAGTACAACATCCCATTTATAACAATGACCATAGACGAGCATTCGGGCGAAGCCGGCTTCAATACGCGGCTGGAAGCCTTCGTCGATATGCTGCGATGGAGGAGTCTGAATGAAGATCACATTCCCGCATTTGGGTAATACATATATTTGCGTCAAGTCAATATTGGATGATCTGGGCATAGAGTATGTCATCCCTCCCTTCAACAACAAAAAAGCTCTGGAGCTCGGGGCGAGGTATGCGCCGGAGATGATGTGCCTGCCGCTGAAAATCAATATAGGCAACTATTTGCAGGCATACGAAATGGGCGCCGACACGATCCTTATGGCCGGAGGCTGCGGCCCATGCCGGTTCGGATACTATTCACAGCTGCAAAGGGCAATACTGCAGGATGCCGGCTATGACATGGAGATAATCACCCTGGAGGCAACGAGGGGAGTGGGGGATCTGATAGAAAGGATACGCAGGGTAATCCCCAGAAATGCAGCTATGCTCAGTTTGCCGCCGATTCTCAGACGTGCTGTGAAAATAGCTAAGAGTACGGACGAAATAGAGATGCTGTCGTTCAGGACAAGAGCCCGGGAGAAGGAACCCGGCTCCACCGACAGGGTATATAAAGGCTTCAGGCAAAATGCCCTTGCCGTGAAAGGAACAAAAAACATGTTGAGACTGATAAAGGACACGGAATCAGAATTGAACGAAATAGAGCTTGACCCGGGCGCATACCCGCTGAAGGTGGGGATCGTCGGTGAAATATATACCGGCATTGAGCACTTTGCCAGCTTCGAGATACAGGAGAGGCTGGGCAGACTTGGTGTTGAGGTCGACAGAAAGGTCACAGTGAGCAACTGGATAATAGAGCATATGATCAAAAAAAGCCTTCACCTCCCAAGAGACATGAAATTCGCGGAAGCGGCCAGACCATGGCTGGGGGCAATGATAGGCGGACACGCCCAGGAGACTGTGGGAAATGCAGTGCTGTATGCCCAAAAAGGCTATGACGGGGTGATACAGATATTCCCGTTTTCATGCATGCCCGAGATCGTTGCAGAAAGTCTGCTGCCAGCGGTGGAAAATGAAATGGGAATACCCGTACTGTCGCTGATAATTGATGAGATGACAGGCGAGGCCGGGTATATGACAAGGGTGGAGGCTTTTATTGATATGCTGGAGCAAAGAAGGGAGAGGGAAGGGTACGAAGGTGGATGGCAATTATCTTGGAATTGATGTGGGCTCGGTGAGCACCAATCTTGTGATAATAAACGGGGAAGGGAGGATAACCGCAAAGCTGTACAGGCGTACAAGCGGCAGGCCGATACAGTCCATGCTGGAAGGAATGAGGGAAATAGCCGAGGAGTGCGGCTGTCCGGCCATAGCGGGCGTGGGAGTCACCGGAAGCGGCCGAGAGCTGGCAGGTGTCATAGTGGGAGCGGACATAATAAAAAATGAGATCACCACACATGCTGTAGCAGCGCAGTCCATAGTGCCGGGAGTCAGAACGATACTCGAGATAGGCGGACAGGACTCAAAGATCATTATCCTGAAAAACGGTGTAGTATACGACTTTGCAATGAACACTGTCTGTGCGGCGGGAACGGGCTCATTCCTGGACAGACAGGCGGCCAGGCTGGGCGTGCCGATAGAGGAGTTCGGTGAGATGGCGCTTCGTTCGCTCTCGCCGGTTCGGATCGCAGGCAGATGCGCAGTATTCGCCGAGTCTGACATGATACATAAGCAGCAGTCGGGACACAGCAATGAGGATATCGTCAACGGTCTGTGTGAAGCACTTGTGAGAAATTATCTCAACAATCTGGCAAAGGGGAAGGAAATCCGTGAGCCTGTTGTCTTTCAGGGAGGCGTGGCGGCAAACAAGGGAATAGCTGCCGCATTCGAGAAGGCCCTGGGAATGAAGGTCATGATACCTGAAGAGCATGCAGTAATGGGAGCTTTCGGAGCAGCGTTGTACGCACGGCAGAAAATAATGAACGAGAGCAGCCCTAAAACAAAATTCAATGGCTTTAGCGTTATGAAACGGGATTACGGCACAAAAAGCTTTGAGTGTAACGGCTGTGCAGGCATGTGTGAAATAGTCGAGCTGATGATGGATGGCATCGTGCAGGCAAGGTGGGGCGACAGGTGCGGAAAGTGGTCGTCCTCGGTCCATTACGGGCACAGGACAATATCCTGAAATCACAGCATGCAATGCAGACCCCGCTGTGGACCCCGCATGATCTTCCCGCTGCATGAATGGCAGGAGTGTACAAAGAGAGGGAACTTTTTCATTGTATGCCCGTCTAACCAATAAAAGAAACGGTTTTTTGACAGGGATGAAAATCAACCGCACAAATTTATTGGAGGTGTTATAAATGACACAGATGTTTTCAACAAAAAGCAAATTCATGATGGCTGTACTGATGCTTCTGGCAGCTGCACTTCTCGCCGCTGCGTTCGGTATTTTTGCAAATGCTCCGGTACAGGCGGCCGCAGAGGAAACGACACCTAAAAAGACTATCAATGTATCGGGACAGTCCAAGGTCAGTGCAACGCCTGATTTTGCCACTATTACTCTTGGTGTGGTAACCGAGGACAAGGATGCAAAGACAGCTCAGAAGGCAAATGCCGCATCGATGGATAAAGTGATAGATTCTATAAAGGCGCTGGGTATCAGTGAAGATGATATCAAGACAGTAAACTACTCGATAAACCCAAAGTACGATTACAACAAAACAACCGGTGTCAGCAGCATAATAGGCTATTCGGTAAGCAATAATGTAAGTGTTACTGTAAAGGATATCGACAAGACGGGCAGCGTAATAGACGCAGCAGCTGACAGCGGCGTAAACACAAGCAGCAGCATCAGCTTCGGAATAAGCAATTACGAAGATTATTACAACACTGCATTGAAGAACGCAGTGCTTGCAGCAAAGAAAAAGGCCAACACTGTGGCAGATGCGCTGGATGTTAAGCTGAAAGACCCGATAACCGTCAACGAGGGCGGCGGATACAATCCTCTCACCAATTACGCTGTGTATGATATGAGGGCCGAAGGGCTCAATGCCGCTACACCCATACAGGCGGGCTCGATAGAAATCACCGCATATGTGAGCATAGTCTACGAATATTAAGGATTTGATAGTTAATGCAGTCATGCAAACAATAGTTATATTGATAAACTTCTGGAAATATTATATAATATAAAAACATACGGGTGAAACCTAAGAAATTGGTAATTGAATAGATCAAATATCGCTTAATCAAAAAGAGCGGGGGAACCAATAACCGGCCAGATCATACTGCCATGTGCAGATACAGATGACCGGAAGGCAGGGCGCTGAGCCGTGAGGCAGAAGATCAAGCCGTCAGGCCTTATTATCGGGGTGAATCCGACCGTACAATTACGGCCGGTAGGGTCAACTCTATCCGATCCGAATCCGTCAGCTAACCTCGTAAGCGTTGGAGGAGAAGGTGATGAACATGTTAATAACCACATAGTGGTGAAAGCTGCAGATCTTCTCTGCAGCTTTTTTGTTATTTTCCACAGGTTTCATTTCCTAACGTCAGGGATCTCCGTCTGGAAGCATCCCGGACTGACTAAATGATCCGCAGCTGGAGCTATTCTGCTGTTCCAGGCGCTGGATCAGCCACATGGACTGTGCTGCAGCATTCTGATGATTGCAGCAACGGGCCGATCAACGATCCCTGGCAAAAGTCAGGCAATCAACAAGCTGAAGGAATCGATGCAGCAGTACATGTATTGCCTGGTATGCCAAATGAACAAGATGTCGGATATTATACCGGATCATGGGATGTATGCATAAGATCATCGGATACAAATGATATCCAGTGGGTCATTGCGAGTCGGCCTGCAAGGTGTTCTTTACCTTGCGAACCACAAATATTATTACGGGAGGTTTATTGATGATACGAATTTGTTTGATCGGTTTGGGCAAAACGGGAAGTGAGGTCGCCAAGGTTTTGCTCGAGCAGCAGGAATTCAAGCTGGTGGCGGCAGTCTGTCGGCCCGGTAGTCCCAAGGAGGGAAAGGATCTGGGAGAGATCATTGGCTGCAGGGACACCGGTATTGTGATGAGCGGCTCAGACAAGCTTGAGGAAATGGTATTCAGAACTAAACCGGATATTGCCATTGATTTTTCAAACCCGGAAGCCACGATGAAAAATGCGGTGATACTGTCTAAGCTGAAAGTGAATATGGTTATCGCAACGACAGGCTTCTCCAAATTTTCACTAAAAAAGCTGTTTGTACTTACAAAAAAATACCATAATGGTATCGTCTACGCTCCAAATATAACGCTGGGTGTCAATGTGATGATGCTTCTGACCGGTATAGCATCGAGCATATTGAACAATTACGATTTTCAGGTGAGTGAAGAGCATCACAACAAGAAGAAGGATATACCCTCCGGAACTGCACTGAAAATTGCCGGGGAAATAGAAAAAGCACTCAAGTCATCAGGCGCCGAGGTAGAACCCGGGAGCATACCGATAAATGCGGTGCGTGCAGGCGGGATCGTAGGAAAGCACGAGGTCCAGATCGCCGGAGATGAGGATATAATAAGCATCTCCCATGAGTCCTTCTCACGAAAGGCATTTGCATCAGGTGCCATGCGGGCGTCAAAGTTCGTCTACAGAAAGTCAGGCTTCTATGAGATGTCAGATGTGCTCAATCTCAGCAGTGTGCTGGCAAAGTATATAGAAAATGATAAGAAGCGTCAGGCGAAGAGAGGCTATGGCTGCAGAAGCGCGAAGGAAGAAAAGCCGGAGACAGTCACCAGCTGAGCCAGGGACCAATAGAATATAAACGATGAATGAAAAAGGGGGCTTCAAAGCCCCGTTTTGATTTTCATAATCTGTCTGCAGTTATTCAATGATCAGATATCAAATTCTCAATTGGCGTCCCTTATGCGGCGCAATATGAATGATACCAGTCTGGCGAACAGTTTTCCCAGGTTGAACAGCAGCAGTATTGCTTCAATTGCCAGCAAAACTGCAACGATCAGGAAAATATCCTTGTTTTCATTTATTTTTTTCTGGATTTTTGTTTTCGTGTCTTCAACAGGTATTATCTCGCTTTCGGGGTACAGGCTGATGCTAACCTCAGTGTCATCGCCCAGGATATAGGTGGCGCTGCCTGCTGGTATCGTCCTCTTCAGCGGCGGTTTGATATCGGCAGTGGCTTCGAACTCCTTTATATAACTTTCACCTATCGGGTGGACATACATGATGTCGCTCTGACTGACCAGCTTGACTTGGTTTCCTTCATACTCGACGGTCTTGATCAACTCATTTTTGCTCACCAGCGTGCTCTTCCAGAAATTGGCGAAGCCGTAATCCAACAGCACCGTTGTATCGGTGTACATGGTCTGCTCCGGGGCGTCGAGGACTATCCCGATAAGACTCATGTTCTTGCGTGTTGCGGTGCTGATGACCGTCTGCTGATTTTTGTTGTTGTACCCGATCTTGCCTCCGTTCAAACCATCGTAGGACCAGAACAGCTGATTTGAGCTTGTCAGTATCCTGGGAGTATTGGAGGCATCATACCACAGCTTTACTTTGGACGAATATATATTGTTGAACTGGGGGTTTTTGATCGCATACCTGACTAGCAATGACAAATCCCTGGCTGTTGTATGCTGTGATTCATCATACAATCCGGTGGGATTAGAGAAATGGGTCTGTGTCATTCCCAGCCTATGTGCCGTATCGTTCATCAATCCGACAAACTTGTTTATATCGCCGGAGGACACGCTTTCCGCAACTACAACTGCCGCATCATTTGCGGATGTAAGCATTACTGCATAAAGCAGATCGCTCATCATGTACTTGGCTCCGACTTCCAGATTCAGTGCCGAACCTTCCGTATCCACAGAATCAGAACTGACTGTAACGTAGGAGGAAAGGCTGGTGTTTTCAACAGCCACAAGAACAGTCATCAGCTTGCAGGCTGCAGAAATATGAAGAGGGTCCTCACTGTTTTTATAGTACAGGACCTGACCGGTCTCAGCCTCAACAAGAATGGCGGAGGGTGAGCTGATCTCAGGGGAGGGGACCCTTTTGGCTGCCCCATGCCCGATGTCATCAGTACCTGCGGCATCTGCAATAACGAAGCCGCCGGTATCCGGACCAGCAGCTTTGGAAGCCGCTGCAGCAGGAACCTTTACATCAAATCCAGCTGCTTCGTATCCAGCAAGAACAGAAACAGGTGTGACTGTCAGCACAAATGCCGTTATTATAGAAAACAGAAACCCTCTTGACTTCATTCCGTCCTCCGCACATGATGCTGCGACACTCCTCAGCTCCGGCAAGATGGCAGCCGGGAGTGCCGCATATATGTTCATTCAGCCCATTTTACGAGTCTGAGTTCAAATTTGTCTGTCAACAGCGGGTGGCAGGGCAGTACCCTGAATTGGTATCCATACTCGCCGCCGTTGGTGAGTACTATATCCGCTGTGTATCTGTAATTGCCTGCGCCGTTGTCCGCTGTCATCTGCATTACCTTGTGCATTCCGTTGATTATCTCACCATCCTGGCCAATGCTTCCGTAATAAAGCTCAACGGCTACATCCTCGGGCTTTAGAGAGCCAAGGTGAACCGCGGCATCCAGGGATATCTCAGTGCCGGGCACGGAATGCACATCGCAGCCCGCCGTTACAGGCGCTCCCATTTTGACGCCGGCTCCGGAACGGCTGGCGGTACGGCAGCTGTCGCTTCTTACCGATACATTGTGCCAGTTGTCATAAATAAACTTCTTCCACTGTGCAAGCTGAATAACCAACTGGCAATCGATATTACCCGTGGTCGAAATATTGCATGCCCTCTTCATAGCAGGTACATAAAGGTTTTCGGTATAGTCCTGAAGCATCCTGTGGGTACTGAAGCGGGCTGCCAGTGAGATGATGGCTTCCTTCATCATTTTAACCCAGCCCCTTGGGACGCCGTTCTCATCTCTGTCATAATACAGCGGGACAAGGCTTCTTTCCAGCACCTCATACAATGACTCACTGTCTGCGTTATCCTGACAGATCTCATTGGGGTATACGGTCTCAGAGCCGATAGCCCATCCGTTGGCTCCGTTGTAGCCCTCTCTCCACCAGCCGTCCAGAACGCTGAAATTCAACACTCCGTTAAGACCTGCCTTCATTCCGCTGGTACCGCTGGCCTCAAGAGGCATCCGCGGATTGTTGAGCCATACGTCGACGCTTTGCACCAGGCGCCGCGCCAGCGCCATATTGTAATTCTCCAGAAGCACGACCTTTCCTTCAAAGCCCTCCTGCTCGGAAATATCATTTATGTATTTTATGATATCCTGAGCCGGCTTGTCGGCCGGATGGGCCTTTCCGGCAAATATTATCTGGACCGGTGCATCGGGCTTGTTCAGCAGCTTCCTGATGCGCTGGATGTCCCTGAAGATAAGCGATGCCCGCTTGTAAGTGGCAAACCGCCTGGAAAATCCGATGGTCAGCGCCTCAGGATCCAATGTCCTGCAGGGCCTGACGGCATTGCTGGCCATATAGCCTGCCCTTATTCTGCCGTTTACATACAGGGCCATACTTTCCTTTAGACTCGTATGAGCCTTCCAAAGTTCCTCATCCGGGATATTTTCTATCATTTCCCACGTGCTGCGCTCATATATCGTGCTTTCCCAGCCGCTGGGAAGATACTTGTCAAAAAGCTTCCTGTAGCAGGGCGACAGCCAGGTAAGGGTATGTATCCCGTTTGTCACATGTGTTACGGGGACCTCCTGTTCCGGGACACCGGGCCACAGATGTTTGAACATGCGCCTGGTGACGGCTCCGTGGAGCTTGCTGACGCCGTTTCGTCCGGAGGCCATCCTCATAGCCACCACTGCCATGTTAAAGCCGTATGGGTTTCCGTCTTCACGGCCGAAGGAAAGGAATTCATCCCTGCTGATGCCCAGGGACTCTCTGTAGGCTGTGAAATACATGTCCATAGCATCGTGGTAGAAAACGTCTATACCTGCCGGAACTGGTGTATGTATCGTGAATACTGAAGAGGAGGACAACAGCTCCTTTGCTTCGTGGAAGCTGATATTGTATCTCTTCATGAACTTTCTGATGACCTCAAAGCACAAAAATGCCGAATGCCCCTCATTCATGTGATAAACGGCGGGCTGTATGCCGAGGGCGTCCAATGCGCGTACTCCGCCGATGCCAAGGAGTATTTCCTGCTGGATCCTGGTATCGTGGTCGCCTCCGTAGAGCCTGGCGGTTATCTGCCTATCGTGTTCTATATTTGCCGGCACATCGGAGTCGAGAAGGTACAGGTCCACCTTTCCGACCTTGATATGCCAAATGGAGGCATATACTGTCCTGCCCGGGAAATCAACGCTTATGAGGATGGGATCGCCTTTTTCGTCCACTACCTGGTGCACCGGCATTTCACTGATGTTCAGTGTGGAGAAGCTGGTTTGCTGTATGCCCTCGCAATTGATCTGCTGGTTGAAATAGCCCTGTCTGTAGAACAGGCCGATCCCTGTGAAGGGGATGCCCAGATCGCTGGCCGATTTGCAGTGGTCACCGGACAAAACTCCCAGGCCGCCGGAATAGATGGGCAGAGTCTCGCTTAGGCCATATTCCGCGGAAAAATATGCGACCATATGTCCGGACATATCCGGGTGGGTCTTGTTGAACCAGGTGTCTGTATTGCTCATATACTCATCGAACTTGCTTACCACACTGTCATATGCGTCCAGAAACTGCCGGTCCCCGGTCAATTCCTCCAGCCTGCCGCTGTCCACCCTTTTTAAAAATGAAAGCGGATTTGCTCCGGTTTTGTCCCAGAGCTCCCGGTCGATGGCCGTGAACAGCTCAACGGCCTCGCAGTTCCAGGTCCACCAGAGATTGCCGGCGATGTCGGAAAGCCGTCCAAGTCTTTCGGGTATTACTGATGGTACTGTTATTCTTCCAATTGGTCTCATTTGATCACTCCATTTTAAATGTCTTCTATGTTGATAATATATTAACCACAAAATATTGCTTGAAACCAATATTTGTGTTTTTGATTCTATTAATAATACCACATTTTATTGACAATGGAGTAAATTTTAAATAAAAATTTCCACTTTTAAAATACCTTTTATTGCTTAAACTAGAAGCGATGATCAATATTGCAGGCAGGTAAACATTATGTTGAAGCGTTTTTTCTTTTACGGCCTTGCAGGCTGGGGCATTGAGATGGTATGGACGGGTGCGGGTTCGCTGATCAGCGGTGACCTGAGGCTTGCCGGCGAATCAAATCTCTGGATGTTCTTCATATATGGCAGCGCTGTGTTACTTGAGCCGCTCCATCACGCCATCGCACGATGGAACTTCTTGTTCAGAGGCCTTGTCTGGGTGTTGGTAATATGGAGCATAGAGTATGCCAGCGGATGGCTTTTGTATACCGTACTTGGCGTTTATCCGTGGTACTACTCCGACAGCCTGTCTGTGAACGGATTGATCACCATTGCGTATGCTCCGGCCTGGTTTGTTGCCGGTATGGTCTTTGAACGGCTGCACAGGGGCCTGGATCGATTGGGCATCGCCTGAAATGCCGTTATATTGCATATTTATGTCAAAGTGACAACTATCATTGCGTTTATATCATCATTCCATTAAAATAACTACAAAGAAGCACCCGACTCCATGGGCAGCGGGAGCAAAAGCCGGGCGTCCGGGATGGCCGCGGGTGACACAGGTCAAAGGATTTGAGAGGTCAAGATGAGGGCTGAGGGAAAAAAGGCGCCGAAGTCAGTAAAACGGCGCATTATTACATTTTTGCTGTTCCAGCTGATATTCGCATTGATAACAATGCCGCTATATATATTCTATGGTCCCTTTGAGGAAGTCAAAGCGACTCTTGTGGGCGCGTCCTGGAATACACTGAACCATCAGTACATTGCCAGATTTTTTCTCACGGATCAGGCCATACACAGGATAATCGGCGGCACGTATGCCGTTGACCCTACAGAAGGCGGAGAGAAGCTGCAAAAGCTGGAGCTGGGGAAAGAGTACAACAATGAAATAGAAGTATACAACATAGACGGCGGCGACTTCGAGGGAAAGCTCATCGTCGTACATGACCCAACCCGGATAATTGCAGGCTATTCCTCACTGTTCCCTGATTCGGGAGAGACTACCAGCCGCATCGTTAAAAGGAACGGCGGCATTGCCGGCATCAACGCAGGGGGCTTCCTGGACAGGGGCTGGACCGGCACCGGCGGCTCACCGCTGGGATTCATCATCCATGACGGGAAAGTCGTGGTGGACCAGTATGAAGGCAGGGATGTGAAGCAGGAGACAGTCGCATTCACTGAGGAAGGCATGCTGATAGTCGGCAAGCATACCATCAGCCAGCTCAAGGAATACGGGGTGAAGGAGGGCGTCAGCTTTGGCCCGCCTCTGATCGTTAATGGAAAGCCCACCATAAAAAAAGGTGACGGCGGATGGGGTATAGCTCCCCGGACCGCCATCGGACAGCGCAAAACAGGCGAAGTGCTGCTGCTGGTGATCGACGGCCGTACACTGGAATCCTTCGGAGCTACGCTGAGGGACGTACAGGACATACTGCTGGAGTATGGAGCTGTAAATGCGGCAAACCTTGACGGCGGGTCATCGACGACAATGTATTATAATGGAAAGGTCATCAACAAGCCGTCGGACAAGCTGGGGGAAAGAACAGTGCCCTCGGCCTTTGTAGTGATGCCGGAAGGCGGTGGCGGCAAATGAAAAGGCTGGGCATGATCTACAGATGGATATTGATATCCGTCATACTGCAGACAACCATACTTGCATATATAAACTTTGTATATCTTCCCAACAGAGGCCAGTTCAGGACCACCATGTACGAGACAGAAGTCCCGTCTGTAAAGAACCGCAGCTTCAGCCTGCCCAAGGGTGCAGAAAATGTACGGGTCTCGTTTGACGGGCTGTTTGCTTCGTACAGGCTGGGGGATAAGCTGGAGATAGCTGATCTGGACAGGAGGAAGGTAATCAAAAGGCTTGAGGCCGGGGAAGGCGAATTCTCGTATCACAGGTGGCTTCCGGACAGGGAAATGCTCATTTACAGCATAAAGGAGCCGGATGGAAAAAGCGGCAGAGTACGCATATCCACATATGATATTGTGCCTGAGCTCGACAGGAGCTATCCGGACATAAAGAACCTGCCCGAGGGAAGTGAAGTGGTGGGGATAGAGCTGTCCCCGCTGACCAATATCGTCTACCCCAAGATAAAAACAAGCAGCACGAGAGCCCGCATTTACAGATTTGATATCATGGACGATCTGAAACTGATTTTCAAGACGGACCTGACTACAATAATAAAGGAAACGATGTATACCGACCACCTCATATACCAGCCGGAGGGCAAGAAGATCAGCATAAGGAACGGCAAAACGGGCAAGACCACATATGTCCCGGTGAAGGAAGCATTACTTCTGCTGGCTGTTGACGACAACGATTTCATTTATGCCGGCGCCGGTGACAAGTCGGGCAGGATCACGGAGATCTACTATGGGAAGGCAGGGCAGAAGGCGAATGAGTGGCAGCCGCTGAAGCCCGAGAGGCCGGCTGCAATGGAGGATATCTATATAACCGCCGCGGGAGCGGTCTATACCGCCGATAAGACCGACAACAGGGTCAAATGCCTCAAATCGTCCAATGGCGGCGCAGGCGGGGAAATAGAGTTTGAAGGCAGACTGCTGACTGTACTTGACAATTATGTGGTTTCAATAGATGGTTCCAGGCTGATAATGAAGGTGATAAAAAAATAGTGCTGTTTTATTATTCAAATATTGGGTAATAATATACAGACTAATTGAATAACACAGGAGGTTGATGTATATGACAGGAGATAAAGTAACAGTCATAACAAAGGATAATTTCGAGGAAGTGGTCAATGGTACCGACAAGCCGGTCCTGGTGGACTTCTGGGCGTCGTGGTGCAATCCATGCAGATCTATTGCACCGGTGATGGAGGAGCTGGCCCAGGAATACGACGGCAAAGCCGTGGTGGGCAAGGTGAATGTGGATGAGCAGGGCGAGCTTTCCGCAAGGTTCAGGATAATGAGCATCCCTACAATCATATTGTTCAAGGGTGGACATCCCGTTGACAAAATAGTTGGCGCCAGAACAAAAAGTGATTTTTCGAAAATGCTTGATAAGTTTATTTGACAAAATTCCCATAAATCCTCGGCTGTATAGCAGATTATTTCTATATATCAATACAGCTTCTTTATGAAGTATGCAAATTTAAGGAAAAAACAGATTTTAATCGAAAAAATTCCTACGAATAGTTGGGTTATAAGAAGGATTTTGTAATTATATATTGAATATATAGAAGTAAACTACTTTTGGAGGAGGGATTCCAATGGCCAGAGAAAAGCGTTTTCGTTCTGCGTTTATGGGTGGATTCAGAAAATCCGACGTTAATATTTATGTTGAAAAGATATTGAAAGAGTTTGATGAAAAGCTTAAAAATAAAGACGACGAGGTAGCTGTGCTCAAGTCCCAGAACAAGGATCTGAAATATAAGTATGAAGAGCTTTTGAGAAAGTCGGACGAAGTGAGCGAGTCGAGGGAAAAGATCGCAAATGTACTGATACAGGCCCAGGAAAACGCTGAGAAGATATTGGAGGATGCCCGCCTCGAAGCTATGGAGGAGAAGAGGAAGCTAGAGGAAACCATCGAAAGTGACAAAGAGAAAATAGTCGACATACGCACGGAGATAAAGCAGCTCAAAAGCCAGGTCGTAACGGTGCTCCAGAAATTCGAAGAGCAGCTTTCCGAACTCGCTGAAGAAGAGCAGGCCCAGATGGAAGAGATGGCCGGGGAACAGGCGGAGGATGAGGCTGCTGCAGCAGCGGAGCAGGATCCGGAAGCGGATGCAGTGGATTCGGCGGCAGAGCAGGACCAGCCATCAGCACCGGCAGAAGAATATGACTTCGGATTTACCAGATACTAAGGGCCGGGCATTGATGTAAATTATTTTCAATAACCCTTGCATTAAACACAAGTAATTGCTATAATCTATAAAAATCATATATTTTCAGCGATGATGGGGAAGAGTAGACCTGCAGATATCAAAGAGAGCCGGAGGGTGGTGCGATCCGGTATACGAGCAGGAGGAAGGCAGCCTCGGAGCATTGCCTTGAGAAACCGGAGACCCAAATGGCAGATCGGGAATATCGCCTGCAGGCGCCGGGATAAAGGTCAACGTGTCCTCACGTTACAGAGGGTGGGTATGAATGTACCCGTAAAGTGAACGCTTTCAGCGTTAAAAAGGGTGGTACCGCGGATAACTCCTTCGTCCCTGTTCAGGGATAGAGGAGTTTTTTGATGTATTTTTACCGGTCTTTGGGCTGAAATATGAAACGGGCATTCATCGCCTGGTTATTATTAAGATGAAAAGGAGTGTGTATCATGGAAGAGATTCTTGAGATCCTGGAAAGCAATGCCAGAGCTACTGCGGAAGAGATCGCGCTGATGCTGGACAAAAGTGTGGAGGAAGTCAAAGCCACTATAAAGAAGCTGGAAGAGGAAAATGTCATAGTGGGATACAATACACTGATCAACTGGGAAAATTCAACCAGGGAAAATGTCACTGCACTGATCGAGGTGAAGGTAACGCCTCAGAGGGGACAGGGCTTTGAAAAGGTGGCCGAGCGCATTTACAGGTATCCCCAGGTGAAGTCCTGCTATCTCATGTCCGGCGGTTTCGACCTCACGGTCATCATCGAGGGCAAAAGCATGAAGGATGTGGCGCTTTTTGTAGCAGAAAAGCTTGCTCCGCTGGAATCCGTCCTCAGCACCGCAACACATTTCGTTTTGAAAAAATACAAGGATGACGGAGTGGTATTTGAGGAAAACAACAAGGACGACAGGGAGGTGCTGATATTATGAATCTGCAGGATATGATCAGGCCGGCTGTCAGGGATGTGCCGCCTTCAGGCATAAGAAAATACTTTGATCTGATAAATGAAATGAAGGAGGCCATTTCACTTGGCATAGGTGAGCCGGACTTTGTGACCCCCTGGGGCATCAGGGAGGCGGGGATCTATTCCCTGGAAAAAGGGCACACCCATTATAGCTCCAACCCGGGCTTTATTGAGCTCAGGAGACAGATCGCAAAATATGTTGAAAGAAAATACGATGCCGTCTATGACCCTGCAAAGGAAATCGTTGTAACGGTGGGAGCCAGCGAGGGGATCGATATAGCGTTAAGGGCCCTTGTCGGACCCGGTGATGAGGTCATCATACCCGAACCCAGCTTTGTGGCGTACAAGGGCTGTACCGCATTTACGGGAGCAACACCTGTAGTCATCGAGCTGAAGGAGGAGGATGAGTTCAGGCTGAAGCCTGAGCAGCTCATAAAGGCTTTGACAGACAGGACCAAGGTCGTGATACTGCCGTTCCCGAACAATCCGACAGGCGCGGTCATGACCGAAGAGGACCAAAGGAAGATCGTGGATGTGCTCAAGGACAAGGATGTTATCATAATATCCGATGAGATCTATGCGGAGCTGACCTACAGCGGAAAACACAGATCCTTTGCCAGCTATCCCGAAATAAAGGAGAAAACCATCCTCATCAATGGTTTTTCAAAGGCATTTGCCATGACCGGCTGGAGGATAGGCTATGCCTGCGGGCATCCCGTGCTTATAGAGGCAATGAACAAGATACATCAGTATGCAATAATGTGTGCGCCCACCACAGCCCAGTATGCGGCAGCGGAAGCGCTGAGCAGCTGTGACGATGAGGTCGATGCGATGGTGCGTGAATACAACAGAAGAAGACGGGTAATGGTCAATGGCTTCAGGAAGGCAGGGCTGGAATGCTTTGAGCCGTTGGGAGCATTTTATGTATTCCCCTGTATCAAATCCACAGGGATGTCGTCTGATGAGTTTTGCGAAAGACTTCTGGTAGAAGAAAAGGTGCTCACGGTGCCGGGTTCGGCCTTCGGCGCCTGCGGCGAGGGCTATATCAGGGCAACCTACGCAAATTCCTACGAGAATATCGTTGAAGCAATGAAGAGGATCAGCAGATTTGTAAGCGCCCACAAATAAGGTGCATAGGTGAATAAACAAGCCTGCAGTAACTGTTTGAGAGTTATTTGCAGGTTTGTTTTTTTGTATGTAAATACTACTTTACATAATATGCCAGTGTGCTATAATTGTGTCAATGGACATATTTCTATACATATTATGCAGCTTCAGCAAATGTATAGCCAAGACTTAAATTATTCAGCTTAAGAGAGGAAGATACTAATGAATAGCAGGAGCGAAGTTCAAGACAGCTATAACCTTAAGAGAGTTCACATTGTGAATTTCTCTATTATCATTGCGGTGGTGCTCATGATCATAACAAAGACCTTTTTGCTTCAAGGTGTGGACCGGGGCATGGTAGTTATGATCGAAGGCGCTGTGATACTTGTCCTTGCAGTCGTCAACTATTTCCTTCCCACCAATGATTACCTTAAAGGTCTGTTCTTTTCACTTATACCCGGGGTTGTTATTGCTGCTCTGTTCTACATTGACATGTATGTGCTTGACTATCACTACATACTGCTCCTGACTGTTGCCATGTCCGGCATGTATTTCAAGAAGGAAAACATACTGATACATGTGGGAGTCCTTGATGTCATGATCATAGCAGTGTTTATAGTGAAGCCCGAAAATGTGGTTGGACCCGGCTCCGGGATTCAAAGCTTTGTTACGATCCTAATCATATTGAATGTGATAGGTATGGCATTATTCTTCCTTAGTATGTGGGGCAGGAAGCTGGTCCGCGAATCCGGTGCAAAGGAGCAGCAGTCAAGGCAGCTGCTGGATAAGCTTCAGACTACCTTCAGCAGGATAGAAGAAAGCACTTCGGTCCTTACCGGCAACGTCCGGCAAATCAATTCCAATGTAGACGCAGTGACCCAGTCAAGCCTCAATATCATAGCTACCATGCAGGAAATGTCCAGAGCTATCCAATCGGAGGCAGCGGAAATATACAACATGAATGAGACGATGGCCGGCTCGCTGGAGAGCGCGAAAGAAACCAAAGTCATTACCAGGAATATATCTGAAAAATCAGGTGATATGAGCAGAATGGTGATCGACGGCTGGAACAAGATATCAGAGGTAAACAGTCAGATAGATATCATCAGGGAGGCTATCGGCTCCGCATCTGTCAACGTAGATGATCTGCAGACCAGTATGGAAAGGGTAAACACGCTTCTGGCCGGGATAAGGCAGATAGCAAACCAGACAAATCTTCTGGCTTTGAACGCATCTATCGAATCGGCACGGGCAGGTGAACAGGGCAAGGGCTTTGCGGTTGTGGCAGATGAGGTGAGAAAGCTGGCGGAGGAGAGCACACAAATCGTAAACGATATAAATATAGTAACGACAGCACTGTTCGACAAATCAAAAGAGGTACATGAGAAGGTCGAACAGGGAGAGATAGCCTCAGGAGAAGGGAAAAAGCTGTCCAGCGATATTTCGGAATACTTTAATGAGTTGCGGGATGCATTTACAAAAACCGATAAAGATATCCACAATGGGATGGGCCGAATCGACAGTCTGATAGAGCAATTCATGCAGGTGCAAAGGCAGATAGAAGACCTAGCCAGCCTGTCCGAGGAAAATGCCGCCTCTATTGAGGAGGTGCTTGCAATGACCGAAAATGACAATGATCAGATACAGTCGATAGACAGCGCCATCAAGGAAATCAGAGAAATGTGCGATCAACTGAGCATCATCGTTGATTCAAAAATTTAAGGAAATCAGAGAAATGTGCGTTCAGCTGGACATCATCGTTGATTCAAAAATTTACGCAAATCAGCTTTTATTGCCGCCCTTTTTTTGTTATAGTATTAACATGAAAGGGCGGTCAAAATATATGGCAGGGGAAAAATACATTGTCGCAGCAACTGAGAACTCCGTCCAGATTGCTGTCCGCAATATATTGAACCCGGGCGGATACCTTTACCTGGAGCATTGCCGCGACCCTGTTTCACTGCTTCGGCTGATCAGAAGCTATCACCCTGATTTTATCGTTGTTGACTCCGGCATGCAGCTCAGCGAGGCCAGAAGCACATTGGAAACCGTGGACGATGAAATGCTCTGCGCCGGTATACTGCTTGGAGAATACGGAGATCCTATTGCATTTTCCATAATGGAGCGATCCAAGGCCCTCAGTTTTTGTCCGAAGCCGCTGAATCGTGATATGCTTCTGCATACGGTGAGTATGGCGTTGTTGAACTACAGACGGGTCCTGGAGCTCAACGCCAGTCTGAAAAAGATGACTGAGAGCTATGAGAGCAGAAAGCAGATAGACCGGGCAAAGGCTATACTTATGGAGCAGGGGCTCAGTGAAAACGAGGCATATGCGTTGATCAGGAAAAGGAGCATGGATGAAAGGACTACTATGAGATCCATCGCCGATTCCATCATATATTTGCATAAAAAAGAAAAATCATTTAAGGGAGTTGATAAAGATGCTTGAACTGGAACAGTACAAACTGGAAATCGAAAGTCTGGAAAAAGCTATCGTCGAAATGGGGGCTTCACTTTGACATCGCCAGGCTGAAGGTGGAGATAGAGGAGCTGGAAAACAAGGCTGCAGAGCCTGGCTTCTGGGATGACATGGAGAATTCCCAGAAAATATTGCAAAAGACCAAAGGATTGAAAACGAAGGTTGAACGCTATGAGAAGATAGTGTCAGACCTCGACGATCTTATAACTCTGAACGAGCTTGGCATGGAGGAGCAGGATGAGGCAGTCATTCCCGAGATAGGGGAAGAGCTGGAACGGCTCACAGGAGTATATGAGAAGCTTAGATTGGAGACGCTGCTGACAAGACCGTATGACAAGAACAATGCCATCCTTACGATGCATGCCGGTGCAGGCGGGACAGAAGCCCAGGATTGGGTGCAGATGCTTTACAGGATGTACACCCGTTGGGCCGAGGAGCATGAGTTCACAGTAAAGACCCTGGATTATCTCGATGGTGATGAAGCCGGCATCAAGAGCGTTACGATCAACATAATAGGTGAAAATGCTTACGGATATCTCCGTTCGGAAAAGGGTGTGCACAGGCTGGTGCGCATATCGCCCTTCGATGCGTCAGGCAGAAGACATACGTCGTTTGCATCGGTGGATGTGATGCCTGAGCTGGATGACGATATCGAGATCGATATCAACCCTGCCGATCTGAGGATCGACACCTACAGATCAAGCGGCGCAGGAGGACAGCATGTCAACAAGACTGATTCGGCGGTACGCATAACCCACATACCTACCGGAGTAGTGACAGCGTGTCAGACAGAAAGATCCCAGTTCCAAAACAAGGATACTGCCATGAAGATGCTCAAGGCCAAGCTGCTGGAGCTGAAGGAACGTGAGCAGAAGGAGAAGATCGAGGATCTGAAGGGCATACAGATGGACATAGCCTGGGGAAGCCAGATAAGATCGTATGTGTTCTGTCCGTACACCCTCGTAAAGGATCACAGGACCAATTTTGAAATGGGCGATGTGAACGCCGTAATGGACGGCGACCTGGACAAGTTCATCGACGCATACCTGGCGTCGCAAAAATAAGCATTGTCGATGGACCGGGTTGCACCCGGAGGCTGAGCAGCAGACGGTTAGAATGTTATGGGGGACGGGAGCGATTATCTGCGCCGTCCCCTGATTTATTTCAAGGAGCATTTCGATGATTTACAACAGGTTTTCAGATTACCTGAAAAATAAATATGGTACAAAAGTATACAAGCTGCCCGTTAACCTCTGTACGACCTGCCCTAACCGGGCAGCGAGAGGCAGGAGGGTGGACAGTGACATGGGGGATGGAACTGCGAATGCGGATGCTGTGCCATCCGCTGTGCGTTCCGCCGGACC
>JAAYPO010000068.1 GCA_012519745.1 Clostridiaceae bacterium
AAATTTGTATCACGTCCATAACGCTGCTTAATCCTATCATTGAGCCATAATTGAAGATTTATACTTTGTTTATTCAAGAAAGTCAGACAACGATAAACATCGTCTAATGAATAATTCTCTTTCTCGAAGTAGCGACTTCTGCCTTCGAAAGTCTTCTTCTTTGAAGCTGGACGAAGAAGGCGCGAAAATACCAATAGCTTCATAATATCGTTTGTGTTGAATTCAAGCTTTGTACTTCGCTGTCTACTGATTAGAAATTTGTTGATTTCCAGTTCGTGATAAATTTTATTTAGCACCATATACCCAAAGTTTTTCCTGTAAACCGTATCACTTGATATTTTTTCTTCAGGATCGATAGTGAAAGAGAACGCAGCTTTTCGCTCGGCTTTTTCCTTCCTTAGCATTTGCACCCTTTGAGTAAAGTAAGCGATAGGATCATCGTACTGCTTTTCAAGGTCGTCTAAGTATCCAAGCTTTTCTATAGTAACTTGGCGTGGATAACCTTTCTGCTTATCACGATATCCATCAACAATTGATATCGTCAGTCCCCGCGGCACAAGGACACTGCTCACCGACCCGGATGGGATCGGCCTGAGATCCCAAAGGGTGTCGATGACAAACTTCGATACCGCTTACAAGGAGGCTATGGAGTTCGGAAAGCATCTGCTGGATTCCGGCTGGGCGGAGCTCAACGGCGACAACATCTCCGGCGGGGAAGCGGTTTCCGGAGACGAGGGCAAGGTGTCCCAGGGCGGCACCGGAGGGATGGACGGCGTGAACGATGGCCCGGCCGGCCCGGACGGAAACGCAAGTCCTGACGGTAAAGCCAGCCCGGATGGTAAGGCCAGTTTTGATGGCCCGGCCGGCCCGGATGGTTCCGATACAGTAACCGGTTGGGAAGGCGGCAGTCAAAATACCGGTACGGAAGGTGATTATTGGGATGCCGGAGCAAAGGAAGACAACGCAAATACCGGCATGACAGGCACAGTTCAAAGTACAGGTACGACAGGCGAAGTTACAAGCAACGATAATGCAGGTGAAGTACCAAACACAGGAATAACAGGCAGTCCTGATACCACGGTGTCAGACCCGGATCCCGACAACGGGAAATCCATGGACGAAAAAGGAAATCAGCTGACTGTGAGTACAACGGAGGCTTCAGATGCTGCGACTGCAGGAGAAATATCTGATACAGCCGATGCTTCAGAGACAGATGTTTCCGGAGACGCAGACGGATCAGGGAATATGAACTCTGACGGCAGTAATACCGCCATAGGAGCGGGTGCTGAAGGTCAGAAGGACGTTGAGACTTCTGTATCGGATCAGGAAGGAAGAGCGGCATCCGCTGCAGACGAAAAAACCGAAAAATCAACTGCAGGCTCTGTTAAGACAAAAGTATCTGCAAAGGAAGAAAGACCGAGATACATACCCGTTTATGATGTACAGTCCTCACAATATGTGCTCTTTGATGAGAAGGAGCTGCTGACGCTGGAAGATGACAGGCTCGAACCAATGGATGCCAAGGTGAAAAGAGCAGGCCATATGATAGAGTATCGTCCGAGGCACCGGGCAGATATCGAAGACCCAAGAGATGGTTCGATCTACGGTTATCTGCTGTTGTCCGCAGCTATAGCAGGTATAGTGCTGCTGCTTGGCGTTATGATTCTTAAGAAGCAAAAGGAGGCAGTATGAGAGCGAAAACCGTTATAGCGATATTATTGAGTGTGATCATAGTTGCATCTGCCGGGATCATATCACTTGATACAACGATTGTCCAGGATCACCTGACAAGGGTGCATGCCGAGGACCAGCTAAAAAGTGCCGGAGAGCAATTGACGCTGAAAATGACCATGTACCTTGCCGACTGTCTGAACAGCGCACGGACACTGGCACAAGCCGTTGGACAGGTCCCCGTGGAGGAATGGGGCAGCCAGCCTGTAATGACGACTCTGAAGAATTTATCTGAAGATATGGAGTTCCCGGGAATAAGTTTATCCAAGACCGACGGAACGGGATATGATGCCGGGGGCAATTCGCTGAATGCTTCATTCTGCCCATATTTCCAGCGCGCTTTGCTGGGGGATACAACAATAGCATTTACACCGTTCCATGAGGGCAGTGAAGCCGCAGACGCGGTCTTGACCATGCCTGTGCACTCAAATGGAGCGATAGCGGGGGTCCTGCGCATAGCACTCAGTCCGGAGCGTATAAGATCCTTACTGTCAATAAACACATTCCGCGGAAATGAGGATGTGTATCTGGTCAGACGAAGCGGTGAGATACTGGCAGGCCCGGCCGGGTTTCAGAAATCCGCCGGCTTTCCGGAACTTCTTGACAAAGACGATGACAGATATGCCGAGCTTGAGCAGGTGATGAGGCAGGGCAGGGAGATACTTGTTAAAATGACTCTTGATGAGTCTTCTCACTATATCAATTTTAAGGGTGTAAAGGATTCCAATGACTGGGGTGTCCTGGTTGCAATTCCGGAGGATGTGCTGCTGGGTCTGTACCGGGATGACAGGGTATCCGAATCCAGAAGCCTGTTGACGGGCTTTCTGGTCATTATCCTGGTGATGCTTGGCATACTGGTATGGCTGTCTGTTGCCGAGATCAGACAGAGGTACACTATGGAACGGCTGGCTTACTTTGATGAAATAACTCAGGGCATAAATTACAACCGGTTCAAAAAGGATGTCACAGCATTGCTTCACAGGACGGCAGATGCGGCTTATGCCGTCGCGATGCTTGAGATAGATAATTTCAACTATATCAGGGACTTTTTCGGTGCTCCGGAAGCGGACCGCATCAGGCTGTATATTGCTAAAACCGTCCGGGCAAATCTTAAATCAGACGAGCTTATATGCAGGTATATGAACGAAAACTTCCTCCTTTTGCTGAGGTACCACAACAAGGAGGAGCTGAGCGACAGGATCAACTTCCTGGATTCCATGCTGTGCAGCTTTGAAGGTGATGAGATCAAAAATGACAAGTATGAGTTCAGGCTGCACTATGGGATATACTGTCCGGAGGGCAATGGAGAGGATATTGACAGAATGGCTGAGAAGGCGGCCAGAGCTTTGCAGATGATAAAGAATGACAGGCAGAAGGTATTTGAGTTCTATTCCGAGTCCATGCAGAAGAAAGCCCTTGATGAAAATGAAATAGAAGAGCATATGTTCACGGCATTGGAGGAAAGGGAATTCCTGGTCTTCCTGCAGCCGAAGTTCGACCTGCATACCGGCAGGCAGGCCGGCGCAGAAGCGCTGGTGCGCTGGATGCATCCCGAAAAGGGACTGCTGTATCCCGGCCGTTTCATCAGCGTGTTTGAAAAGAATGGATTTATAGTCAAGCTTGATATGTATATGCTCGATGAAATATGCCACCGCCTCAAGATATGGATCAGCAAGGGCTACCACCCGATGCCCATATCCCTGAATATTTCCAGGCTGAACCTTTTCGATGAAGAATTCGTACCAAAGCTCATTGCCACGCTGGAGCAGTATGGCATCCCGGCAAATCTGGTACAGCTGGAGATGTCCGAGCAGGTGGTCACCAACAATATAGGCAAGCTGTCATCTCTCATAGACCATCTGAAGGATTACGGGTTCCTGATATCTATCGACAACTTCGGCACCGGCACCACTTCAATGAACACGCTGTATACGATACCTGTGGATGAGCTGAAGCTGGACCGCAAATTCCTGCTGGAGGTCGAGAAGACCGACAGGGGCAAGAATGTTATACAAAGCATCATAGAAATGGCGAAACGCCTCAATATCAATGTGGTATCCGAAGGCGTGGAAAACAAGGCCCAGGCAAGGATGCTCCAGGAGCTCGGCTGCGACATGATCCAGGGCTTTGCATTCTCCGAGCCCATGCCCTTCAGGGAATACGAGAACTATGCCTTCGGCCCCAGAGCCGACGAAGTCAATATATGGTGATGTTATAGGGGAGGATCTGCTATCCCGGTGAACAGCCGTACCGTCTTTTGCATAATATGAATAAAGCATGTTATGTAAAGGGTGGATCAATATGGCGAATATTTTTGTATATAATAATCAGACGGGAGCCATGGAGCTCTATACACTGGCGGAATCTGATGCGATGCCCTACAATATCGGCAGGACGCTGACGGTGAATGAGTTCAGGGGCAGTTCCCGGGCAAATACTCTCTGGACGACAAGACGGGCTATGGAGGCTTTCAATATTACAAGGAGAGCATGGGGACGTCCTATATATGTCGGATTTGCTTTCAAGCGGATATGGGAGGGAGGACACGCTGCAATGTCACAGCATTATGCAGGCGTGTCTTTTGATGTCGGGCAGAACCTGGACAGCGTGACCAGGGATCAGCTCAGGAACACCGCTGCAGCTACAGGTGTGTGGACCTATGTGGAGCCTGCCTACCTGACTCCGACATGGGTGCACTTTGATGCCCGCGCAACACCGCCGGCATGTCCCGCGGGAGGTTATCCGCTGGTGCGTCAGGGAAGTGTGAACAATTATGTGCTGACGCTGCAGGATGCGCTCAATGCCCTGGGATACACCGGTTCAGGCCTGGACGGGATATTCGGCGGAGGCACAAGGAATGCTGTGGTGAACTTCCAGCGGGCACAGGGACTGTCCGCCGATGGAATCGTTGGATGCCAGACGTGGGAGAGACTCACAGAGCTTGCTGTATCCATTGGCCAGACACCTACGGTGGTATCGCCGTGACATCATATTATATAAATGGATCCACAAGCAAAAGCAGCCTAAAAAAGTAAACATAAAGAGGGAAAAGCAGTTTTGTGTCGAAATATATACTATGTCATATTCTTATAGAGGGGCTATTGTGAGAAGGATATATGATATTTCTGCGAGACTTTATGACAATCCTGCTGTATCAGCCGTAAGAAACGGACTCCTCATGATTTTTCCGATCATAATAATCGGTGCTTTTGCAGCGCTTTTTCAGAATCTGCACATACCGCAATATGACAGTTTTATGGCCGGTATCCTGGGAGCACAGTGGAGAACTGTCCTTCAGTTTATTATCGACATATCGAGCGGTATAGTATCGACAGCGCTGACGGTCACAATCAGCTACTGTATGGCAGGCGGAACTGAAAAATCACTCAGCGGTTCAGTCATACCTGTTATTCCCTCAATTGTTTCTCTTATGTGCTATTTTGCCCTTACATTGGATACAAGCGGTGAGCAGGCACTTTATCCAATGTCTGCCGGAGGCCTGCCTGCTGCAATATTTACCGGCCTGGTCTCAGTCAAGCTCTTTACCGTTTTGTATGATCTTCTGAGAAGGAGGATCAATTATTCAGGTCTTGCCACAAGCAGGTACCTTACTCAGGTCCTGTTGTCCCTGGTTCCTGCTTTTGTCGTTATCACGATTTTCATTATGCTGCGGTACGCTGTTTTTAAGCTTGGTTACAGCGATTCCAACAGTGTCCTTGCATATTGGTTTGTCAGATTGTTTGATAATATCGGCAGCTTGCTTGCCAAACTGGTCATATACGCGCTGATCGTCCATTTATTCTGGTTTTTGGGGATCCATGGCAATATGATGCTGGGTCCTGTGATGAGAAGCGTTATAGATGATACTTTATCCTTTGAGCAGATAAGCATCATTACATCAGGTTCGTCATCATTTACTACAGGAGAGCTGACAATGACCTTTTTCAGCACATTTGTCTTTGTCGGAGGTGTTGGCTCGACCATATGTCTTCTTGCTGCCATCCTCATCACAAACAGGAGGACCAACACTGCAAAGCTGGCACGATTATCGTTGCTGCCTGCACTATTCAATATTAATGAAATATTGGTTTTTGGTCTCCCGGTGATACTGAATCCTATATTCCTGATACCATTTTTACTGTGTCCCATAATCATGCTGCTTTTATCCTACCTGGCGATAATATCCGGCTTGCTTCCACCTGTATATCAGGCGGTTTACTGGGCAGCGCCGCCTATCTACAACGCTTATGCGGCCAGCGGCAGCATCATGGGCCCTGTTGTGCAGCTTTTGTGTATTGCCGTGGGGACCTTGCTGTACATACCGTTTGTAAAGCTAAACGGGAAAATCGTTTCTGACAGGACAAAGTCCACATATCATGAACTGAAGAAGCAGATAGAGGAGTGCAAATATGGTGACGGGTTCTCTTTCCTCAAGAGAAACGATTCTGTGGGATTCCTGGCTTATGTGCTGTTCGGGGAGCTGAAAGCGGCCATCAGGGATGATAAATTGATGCTGGAATACCAGCCCCTGGTAAATGACGAGCCTGGTGTCATTGGGCTGGAGGCGCTGCTGAGATGGCCTCATGATAAGTTTGGACGAATACCTCCTATAGTGGTAATAGCTATTGCAGAGGAATTCGGATGTATGGATGAGCTGGGCAGATGGGTGATCAAAACGGCATGCAGACAGATGTCTGTGTGGAATTCTGACGGCCACAGAGATATCAGGCTGTCTATCAATGTGTCGCCTACACAGCTGAGGGATCCGGTACTTGCGGGGTATCTGGAGAAATGTATTAAAGAGAACGGCCTTAATGCAACCGATGTGGAACTTGAAATCACAGAGAACGTGGTGATGGATCTGGACAGCGGGACAAAGGAAAACATCGACAGGATCAAGACCTTCGGGGTCAAGCTTGCCATGGATGACTTTGGTATGGGGTATACGTCGCTGCTTTACATCCGGCACTGCAATATCGACAGGATAAAAATCGACGGCTCGATCATCAGAGATATACTAAGGGATAAGAACTGTCAGGATATAGTCTCTTCCATGGTTTATCTGTGCAAATCACTGAATATCCAGGTAATAGCGGAGTTTGTAGAGAACGAGAAACAGTATGCTCTTTTGAAAGAGCTTGGATGCAGTGAATACCAAGGATATCTTTTCAGCCCGCCGCTTCCGCCGGATAAGGTCCCGGACTTTTTGAATAAATTGAAGAGTGAGTATATTCAAGGCTGAAAATATAGTATACTAATTTCGGCAGTATTATTGTCCCTGTGTATGTTTTTGTCAGCAGGGCATGATTAGCTGCAAATATGCAATTGCGAGGCTGGTTATGGCAAAAAGGGTACCGTTGGCAGAGCTTGGAACCAGGATGGAGCGTTTCAGGGCAGTAATGGATGAGAAGGCGCCGGATTGGGAATTGGCGCTTGTTATAAGCAAAATAAATCAATATTATTTTACCGGCACCATGCAGGAAGGGCTGCTGTTCATACCGCGAAATGATGATGCAGTCTATTTTGTGCGCCGAAGCTATGAAAGGGCTGTGGACGAGTCTGTGTTCCCTGCGCTCAGGCAGATGGAAACATACAGGGACGCGGCAGCGGCTATTGGAAAGCTGCCCGGGACGGTCCACATCGAAGCGGAGGTGGTTCCGCTTGCCATGTGTGAAAGGCTGAAAAAATACTTTGGATTCAACGATTTCAAGCCGGTGGATCCGGCCATATCCAGAGTCAGATCTGTCAAGAGCAGGTATGAGCTGGATTTGATGATCAAGGCAGGAGATATACACACAAGGGTGCTTGAGGAGCGAGTACCTCTGCTGTTCAGGAAAGGGATGACAGAGGGGGAGCTGACGACTGATATTTTCAGGGTCCTTGTCGAGGAAGGTCATCAGGGGCTGGCGCGTTTCAGCATGTTCGATACGGAAATACTCCTGGGGCATATAGCTTTTGGAGAAAGCTCCCTTTATCCCACCTACTTCAACGGTCCCGGAGGCAATTACGGCCTGGGGCCTGCTATGCAGCTAATGGGCAGCAGTGAACGCAGGCTTGCGCCCGGGGATCTGATATTCATCGATACCGGATGTGGCTATGAAGGCTATCAGTCCGATAAGACAATGACCTATGTGTTTGACGGCGAACTGCCTGCACATGCGGTGGAAATACACAAAAGATGCCTCGGTGTTCAGGACAGGATAGCCGGTATGCTAAGGCCCGGAGAGACGCCTTCAAATATTTATAATACGATAATGCAGGATCTGGATGAAGCGTACCTCCCCAATTTTATGGGCTACAGGAGCAGGAGGGTGAAGTTCCTGGGACATGGCATCGGGCTGCAGGTGGACGAGCTGCCGGTGCTGGCAAAAGGCTTTGATGAGCCGCTGCAGGAGGGAATGGTCATTGCCGTGGAGCCTAAGGCGGGAGTGGAAGGTGTCGGAATGGTAGGGATAGAGAACACATTCCTGGTGACGCCCGAAGGAGGGAAATGCATCACCGGTACTCATCCGGGCCTGCTGAAAATAAATTGATTGCATAATATCAGCGATTCATTCAAGACTATGTATATGAAAGATATTGCATAGAAGGAGAATGAAGATGAAGGATAAGAGGAAGGACTACAATCTTGGTGTGCCGGTGGAGAAGCACGATACTGCGGCATGGGCGAATGTCGAGAAGAAGAAATCCCATTCCAGGGTGCCCATACCATCTGAGTTTCAGATCATAAATGCCAAGCTCCATGTGGACGAAAACGAGAAATGAAGAAAACGGGTCGTGATCGCGGATCACGGCCCATTTTTATAGGCTCCTGTGTGGGGCTGGCCGGCGGCTGCAAACCGACATCGGCTCCGATCATGGACAGAATGTAATTATCCATGCTCGTTCTTAAGCGGGCGCTGATAAACCGGCATCCAGCCTTATTATCTGCGCCTGCGGCATCCGTGCCGCATGTTGTGGGTCGTAGTGCCGCTTTCGAACTTCGCATGGATAAACATTCTGTAGCCATTCACTGCGCATGATGTCGGTTTGCAGCCGCCGGCCAGCCTTACTAGCAGGGGACGTCCCCTGCTTCCGTGCTATTGTCCGCAGAGGCGGCGGTACGCTTCGTAGCGGTCCTGGGCATGGGCCTCCGATTGCTGGAAGAGGTTTTCTGCCAGGTCGGGGAAGACGTTCATCAGCTGGGTGTAGCGCACCTCGCCGGTGAGGAAATCCCTGTAGGGTCGTTCCGGCTTCCTGGATTCGAGCTGGAACGGGTTTTTGCCTGCCTCACGCAGCTCCGGGTTGAACCGGTAGAGGTGCCAATAGCCCGTATCCACGGCCTTGCGCTCCTCTGCGATGCTGGTGCCCATTCCGGACTTGATGCCATGGGATATGCAGGGAGCATATGCAATGACCAGCGACGGTCCCTTGTAGTTCTCGGCCTCTGTCAGCGCCTTTATCGTCTGGTTCATATTGGCCCCCATTGCGATTTGTGCCACATAAACATATCCATAGCTCATTGCCATCATGCCAAGATCCTTTTTCTTCATGTGCTTTCCTGCAGAAGCGAATTTGGCTACTGCTCCGGCAGGAGTTGCCTTAGAGGACTGACCGCCTGTGTTGGAATATATTTCGGTGTCCAGTACTAATAGATTGACATCGGCTCCTGTTGCCAGGACGTGGTCAAGGCCTCCGTAGCCGATATCGTAAGCCCATCCGTCACCCCCTATTATCCAGAAGGATCTCTTGGTCAGATAGTCTTTTTTGCTCATTATTTCTTCCAGGAGCCTGTTGTCTTTCAAATCTGTCTCTGACAAAGCCTTGAGTACATTTGCAGAGGCAGCCTCAGAGGCTTCGCCGTCGTCCTTGGACTCAAGCCACGCACCGAAGGCCTGCTTGACTGAAGCCGGCAGCTCCTGCTCCATGCTTTGCCGCATCAGATCGGCAATGCGCTCTCTTATTTGATTGACTCCAAGGTACATGCCGAATCCGAACTCCGCATTGTCTTCGAATAATGAATTGGCCCATGCCGGCCCTTTGCCCTTCGAATTTGTTGTGTATGAGATGGACGGAGAGCTGGCGCTCCAGATGGATGAGCAGCCTGTTGCGTTGGCTATCATCATGCGGTCCCCGAACAGCTGAGTGATGAGCCTGACGTAAGGAGTTTCACCGCATCCGGGACAGGCTCCGTTATATTCCAGCAGCGGCTGTACGAATTGGCTTCCCTTCAGCGTCTTTTTGTCCATGACATTTTCCTTTGGAGCCAGGGACAAAGAGAACTCCCAATTGTCGTCCTGTTTTTCTGTTTCCTCCTCTGCAGGCACCATTATCAGCGCTTTCTCGGAGGTAGGGCAGACATCGGCACAATTGCCGCAGCCGGTGCAGTCCAGTGGACTGACCTGTACTCGGAAGCGCATGTTTTCAAGCCCTTTTCCGGCTGCCTTCAGTGTAGTATAGTTTTCCGGCGCTTTAGCGGCCTCCTGCTCATCCAGCAGGAACAGCCGTATCGTAGCATGGGGGCATACATACGAGCATCTGCCGCACTGTATGCAGTTATTGGGCTGCCATTGGGGCAGCATTATTGCTATACCGCGCTTTTCATAGGCTGTGGTCCCCAGGGGATGTGTCCCGTCCTCTATGCCGTTGAAAGCGCTGACAGGCAGCTCATCTCCTTCATGGCGGGCCATGGGCCTTTGTATCCTGTGTATGAAATCCGGCAGTGTTTCAGGCGTCCTGCTCTCGTCGGGAGCATCGGCCCATTCTTTTGGTACGCTTACCTCGTGCAGTGCGCCGATGGAGAGGTCCACTGCCTGGTTATTCATGTCGACTATTTTCCTTCCCTTTCTTCCGTAGGCACTTTCGATGGAAGCCTTCAGATACTTTATCGCATCCTCCACCGGAATGATGTTTGCAAGCTTGAAGAACACTGTCTGCATAATCATATTTATCCTGTTGCCAAGACCGATATCTCCTGCTATTTTTACTGCGTCTATAGTGTAGAAGCTGATATCGTTTTGGGCAATATACCTTTTCAGCTTTGCAGGGAGATTGGTTTCAAGCTCGTCTGCATTCCATGGGCAGTTCAGCACGAACACTCCCTTCTTTTTCAGGCCTTTAAGGATATCATAGTTGTACAGGAACGACTTGTTGTGGCAGGCGATATAGTCTGCATTATATACGAGGTAAGGGCTCCTGATGGGGTTCGGCCCGAACCTGAGATGGGAAACTGTCGTACCGCCGGATTTTTTGCTGTCGTATGAGAAGTATGCCTGTGCGTAAAGGTCCGTATTATCTCCGATGATCTTTATCGCCGATTTATTGGCGCCCACAGTGCCGTCGGATCCGAGGCCCCAGAACTTACAGCTGATGGTGCCTGCGGGTGTGGTTTCGATGATGTCTCCCTCCGGCAGTGAGGTATATGTGACATCGTCGACTATACCTATGGTGAACCCGTCCTTTGGTTCATTGCTCATAATGTTTTCAAATACCGCAGCTATCTGTGACGGGCGTGTATCCTTGGAGCCAAGACCGTATCTGCCGCCAATTATGAGAGGCTTCTGTCCGCTCACGCTGTAATACGCCTTGCAGACATCCAGATAGAGCGGCTCGCCGGGAGAGCCGGGCTCCTTTGTACGGTCCAGGACCGCTATTCCTTTCGCTGATTTTGGTATGGCATCCAGCAAATGCTTTTCTGAAAACGGCCTGTAGAGTCTGACCCTGACCGCACCTGTCTTTTTGCCCTCTGCATTCATATAGTCCACGGTTTCGTTGACAGTGTCACATACCGAACCCATCGCGATTATTACATATTCGGCATCAGGTGCTCCGTAATAATCAAACAGATGGTAGCTCCTGCCGGTTGTCCGCTCTATATCCTTCAGGCAGTCTTCGACGATGGAGGGCACCCGGTCATAAAACTTGTTTGAGGCTTCTCTTCCCTGAAAGTATATATCAGGGTTCTGAGCTGTCCCTCTGGCAACAGGGTGCTCGGGATTCAGAGCCCTGTTTCTGAAATCGCTGACAGCCTGGATATCCACCAGCCCCGCCAGATCAGAATACTCTATGGTGCTGATTTTCTGGACCTCGTGGGAGGTCCTGAAGCCATCGAAAAAGTGGACGAAGGGGATCCTGGATCTGATGGCGGCCAAATGCGCCGCACAACCCAGGTCCATGACCTCCTGCACATTGGCTGAGGCCAGCATGGCGGCACCTGTCTGCCTGCAGGCCATGACGTCCTGATGGTCGCCGAATATGGAAAGGGCATGGGCTGCAAGGGCGCGGGCAGAAACGTGCAGCACGCCGGGCAGAAGCTCCCCCGCCATTTTATACAGGTTTGGTATCATCAGCAGCAAGCCCTGTGAGGCTGTATAGGTAGTCGTCAGTGCGCCTGCCTGCAGAGAGCCGTGCATGGCGCCTGCGGCACCTGCCTCGGACTGCATTTCTACAACATTTACTATCTGGCCGAATATGTTCTTTTTACCATGTGATGCCCACTCGTCGACATATTCTGCCATGGGTGATGACGGCGTTATTGGAAAGATCGCGGCGACCTCGGTAAATGCGTATGAGGCGTAAGCTGCAGCCTGATTGCCGTCCATTGTTGACATTTTCATCAAGAAGCACTCCTTTATTCTAAACTAAGCATTATTGTTGTATTATTTCAAAAATATGATCCAATCATGTATCAGCTTGATGCAGGGAATTTGATATACTGCATGCCGATACAGCAATGGGGTGATTGAAAATATCATTTAAAAATAATATAATAGATAAAGCATGAGTTTTGTCGAGTATCTGCGATTGGTATAAGATTATTGATAAGTGAGGTTCAGGATGGAAATTGAAAACAAAAGAATCCTCATAGCTGACGATAACAAGGATATACATGATGACATCAAGTATATCCTTGAGACTTCTTCCGGGTATATGGAGGACTATCAGGAAACAAAGCTCCTGAAGGAGGAGCTGTTTGGAGAGAGCCGGCAGAGCCCTGCAAATAAGGCTGTAATAGATATAAAGTATGATATCGATGATGCTTATCAGGGGAACGAGGCCATTGAAATGGTCAGCAGGGCCAGAGAAGCCGGAGAACCTTATTCGCTGATATTCATGGATGTCAGGATGCCGCCGGGGATGGATGGGATCGAGACAATAGAGAAAATATGGGAGATCGACCGTGATGTGGGTGTAGTGATATGTACCGCATATTCGGATTACTCCTGGGATCAAATCATTTCAAAGCTTGGGCACAAGGATAACCTTCTGTTTATAAGAAAACCCTTCGACAATGTATCACTGAAGCAGATAGCTCTTGCCATGACTACAAAATGGAGCCTGAAAATGCAGGTGAAAAAGCATATAGGAACCCTTGAGCAGGAAGTGGACAAAAGGACAATGGAGCTTAAGCTGACCGTTGAGAAGCTAAGGGATGAAATAGTGCTCCGTGAAGAAAAGGAGAAGCTTTTGGCGTATAGCGCCCATTATGACTCATTGACTGAGCTGCTCAACAGGAGATCCTTCTCTGACTCCGTCAAATCACTCATCGATGAGGAGCCGAGCCGCTGCAGGTCGTTTTCACTATTCTATCTTGACCTTGATGATTTTAAAAGCGTCAATGATATTTACGGTCACGATATCGGAGACCAGCTGCTGATCAAAGTGTCAGAGAGGATAGGAAGGATGCTGGATGAGCATGCATGCTATGTGCCGGACTATGTAAGCGAGCACGGAAAGGTAAAGGCTATATTCAGACTTGGAGGAGATGAATTCACGGCAGTTGTAAATGAGACAGACCGAAGGGCTGTGGGAAAAATAGCGCAGTCTCTTATTGACTCGATCAGTGAGCCTTATATCATCTCAGGGCATGAGGTAGATGTTTCCTGCTGTATCGGTATCAGCATATACAAAGGGAAGGATACTCCGATAAATACATTGCTGAAGTATGCGGATATAGCTCTCTATGAAGCGAAGAAGGTACACAGCACATATAGGTTCCATGAACTGTCGGAGTCATATTCCTACATCAATGAAAAAAGGATCGAGAGGGAATTAAAAAAAGCCATCGCCAGGAATCAGATCGATGTATATATGCAAAGTCTGGTCAACACCAGGGATGAGGTCATCGGAATGCAGTCGCTGATCAGGTGGCTGCACCCGGAATATGGTGAGCTTGAGCCCGGGCGTTTTTTGCATATCGCACAGAAATCCGACCAGATCATTGTCCTTGGCGCATATGTTATCAGGAAATCACTGGAGTATCTAAAAAGGATACATGAATCCGGCCACGACAAGCTTTTTGTGATGGTCAGCTGTACATCCAGGGAATTTTACCATCCGGGTTTTGTTGACAGCATAAAGTCGGCGGTCAATGAAGCAGGCATAGCGCCGTCATATCTGAAGCTTAATCTGGAGGACAAGTTCACCTTCCAGACTACACCGGGTGCCCTGGCTATTATTCGGGAGCTCAATGAGTTCGGGGTACAGTTTGCCCTCAATGGCTTTGACAGTGATTATCCTGCATTCGTTTTCCTGCAGCAGGTCCCGAAGGATACTATGATCAAGCTTAACAGAGCGTATGTCAAAAATATTGCCACAGATACAAAAAACCAAAAATTTCTGATGGCTCTTATGGATATCATTGAGACCTGGGAACTGGATGTGATCATAAGCGGTATTGAGACCCAGGAGCAAAAGAGCATCCTTGATTCAAGGGAGTGTATACTGCAGGGGTATCATTTCAATACACCCAAGCCCATCGACCAGTATCTGAAAGATCTTGCGGCAGGAGAATAATATGTATAAACGTATCGGTCCGGATCCGCACAAAAAAAGATATACCTTTGGCTTTCTGGATGAGAACATCGATAATGATTTTCACAACCTGATCCTGGAGGGCATATCGGAGGCCGCCCGGGAGCTGGACATAGATGTGATCAGATTCAGCTACTATTCCTCCCACATAGCCTACAAATTTTCACATCAGGTAGATATGGTCCTTGATCATATACAGCAGTACGATCTTGACGGACTGCTGTTTCTCGGCTGGACCCAGGCAGGGGCGATGTACAATCATGAGGATTTCATGCGGCGTTTCGGTTCCATGCCTTTGTTGAGCCTTGGTACTATTTTCGATGATATACCGTCTGTCTATTTTACGGGTGATGAATTCATTGCAAAGATGACACGCCATCTCATAGAGGTGCACAACCTGACAAGAATAGCTTATGTAGAGCATTACAGAGCCGATAACAGAAGGGATGCCTATGAACGTGTCATGCGTGAATACGGGATATATGATCCCAGGCTGTATGTGGGGAATGATGTGCTTCCATCAGGGATGGACCAGCATCAGGAGAGAAGCAGGAGAGCTGCGCAGGTCCTGATGGACGAGAGAAAGCTTGATGTCCAGGCAGTTATATCACCGAACTACAATGAAACCGGTTTTTTAATAGATGAGTTTCAGTCCAGAGGCTTTAGCGTGCCTGCAGATATTGCCGTCGTCAGCTACGAGGAGGGCGATTTTGCAGAGTACTCCTATCCCGGATACACTACGGTGTATTTTCCCTGGAGGGAGCTTGGCTATGTTGGCTGCGTGAAGCTGGAGAAGCTTGTAAGGGAAGGCAGCATACCCATGGAAACGGAGCTGTCCGATTATGGCAGGATAATATACAGAGAATCCTGCGGATGCCTCCCATATTATGTAAGACCGGCAGACGCGGAGCGTACCGGTGATTCGGTACATGGTGTCGACGGCATGACTGCCTTGGAGAAATGTAATATCGTGAATTCGCTTTACTCGTTGTACGAAGGCTGTGGTATATCCTTTGAGAAGCTGGTAGATGCATTTATAATTGCATTCATATGCAGGGATGGCATGACCTTTCTCAAGGAGGCGGAAGAACAGCTGCGAAATATAAAGGCACATTCCAAGATAAATGAATTGGCAACCGATATCAGAAACCTGATCTACCCGTTCTTACTTACAGATATCAATGGGATGTTGTGGTCAGGCAACCTGTTCATGCAGTTCCAGGCCCTTGTCAGTGAAAAGACGGCATGTATGCACGGAGTAGAGGTGCTCAGGGCAAGGATGATGGACCAGAGCCTGCAAAATCTGGACCAGCGGCTGTTTTTGAATTTCTCGCTCCACCATCTCATTACCGTACTGGAAGACGGATTGAAAATGCTTGAGATAAACAGCTGCCATATTTTTATATCAAATTCTATTTTTACCGGCACAGATGTGGAGGAAAATCTTTTTGACAACAGTGTGCTGCTGTTCAAGTATGTAAACGGGAAAAGGATAGAGACATCCCAAATGGCAGGCAGCCTGAAGCAGCAGCTGGCCATGATCCGGTCAGAAGGGATAGGACAGGTATCGCTGGCCTATTTGCTGCATGTGACAGATGAAATAATGGGATTTGTGCTGTTTGGTCCGGGTGCGGGACCGCTGGATGAGATATTCTATCAAACCCTGTCTACCAACATCAGTACTTCCCTGCATGGTATCGTGCTTTTGAACAGGCTGGACCAGGCTTACAGAAAACTTGTGGAGCATGCCCAGAAGGAAGGGATGGCTGACATTGCTGCAAATATCCTGCACAGCATAGGAAACACGCTCAATAGCATGAATGTCTCACTTCATCTGGTGGAGGAAAGCTCCGGGGCACAGCTGTTCAGCGACATCATCATGGCGGGCGGGCTGCTTGGTGAAAACATGATGAGGCTGGAGGAGTTCATCAGCTCGGATGTGAGGGGCAAAAAGCTCATGCAGTTTTATCTGAAGCTGGGGAATGCCGCCGAAAGACTGCAGCTGCAGCTGATCCAGAACATGTACAGACTCAAATCAAAGATTGCCGCCATCAATGATGCAGTTGCGGCACAGCAAAGCTACGCAGGGATAGACGTAAGGCTTGAGGAGCTTTTGCTGGAGCCCATAATCGAAGATGCCCTCAAGCTGAACAAGGATACCTTCGACAGACAGTCCATCACTGTCGCCAGGGAGTATGAGCCCGGCTTCAGGGCGCTGGTACACAGGGCAAAGCTGTTTTTTATCATTTTCAATATCATTTCAAATGCCAGAGATGCAATGAGCAGTTATCCTGCAAATAATAAAACCATCTCGATAAAGACATACACGGACAACTCCGGAAAGTATCTGAGGATAAGCGATAATGGCAGAGGTATCCCGGAGGGCAGTCTTGACAGAATATTTGAATATGGATTTTCCACCAAGGAGGGCCGCTCCGGTTACGGACTGTACAGCTGCAGCAGATATATGGAGGATATGGGCGGAACGATCCATGCCGAAAGCGACGGGAAAGAAAAGGGAGCGTCCTTTGTTCTCAAGTTTTCATAGGAGATGTGATGATATTATGGGACGGAGATTTAGAATAGGCTTTGTGGATGAGGATACATATGACGAATATCACAATTTACTGACCAAGGGCATACTGGACTCTGCATGTCAGAATAATATGGATATCATACGTTTCAGCCACTTCCACTATCAGGTCACCTCATCAAACCCGTATCATGAGAGCGTATATATCGGGCTGATCCGCCAATTCAGACTGGATGGGCTGATCTTTTTGGGATGGGAACGTACTGCCTATAACAGCAGCTTTTTTGAGAGCATGAAGGATATACCCATGGTCAGTGTGGGTGTACGATTCGACAATGTGGCCGGTGTATATTTCAGAGGCCAGATATATGTAGCTGAAATAATCAGGCACCTGATCAATGTGCACGGGATGAAGAAGATAGCCTTCATCGCTCCCATCAGGCCTGATGACAGGACGGATGCCTATTTTGAGGTCATGGACAGCTATGGTATGTACGACCCCCGTCTTTTCATCAGCCATGAGGAATTATCCGGCCTTGACCAGAGTGAAAGGGGCAGGAGAGCCGTCGGGATCCTTCTCGATGAAAGAGGACTGTGCCCGGAGGCAATAGTTTCGCTGTATAATGAGGAGACCTTCCAGATAGTGAATGAACTGCAGAGAAGAGGACTTAGGGTCCCGGACGATATAGCGGTAACAAGCTATGAGGACGGTGAGACCGGCAGATTTTCAATGCCGGCCTTCACAACGGTGTATTTCCCATGGAAGGAGCTTGGGTTCCATGCCTGCGAGGTGATGAATGCGCTGCTGACCAAGGGAGAGGTACCTCTGGAAACGATAGTTCCCGGCAATTTGATCTATCGCAGCTCATGCGGATGTATCCCCCAATCGGCGATCTCCATGGAGACCGGAAGTATCCCGTATTCAGATATCAGGTTCGAGGACCTTGACGAGGACGGACTAAAGAGGATCATCAACGGCATTGCGGAGATGACACCGTTTGATGCGGCCGAGGCAGGTGCACTGATGGATTCCTTCAGGGAAGCCTTTTACAAGGGTGAGCACAGTTCCTTCCTCATGAAGTTCGAGATGATGCTAAGGAAGGTGCGTTTTTATGATGAATTCAGAGAATTCAAGCATATAACCGTTGTGTTCCGGAAGCTGCTGATGCCCTATTTCCTTCCGTACGCAGGAGTTTCTATGGAAAAACCGGTGTGGGCCGACAATATGTTCCATCAGATGCAGGTAATCCTGCAGGACAGGCTGGCAAATGCGTGGTTCCGCAAGGATGTGGAATACAACAAGCAGAAGCTTGCCCTGAGGGAAGCAGGGAAGGTATTGTTGACCAGCTTCAGTGTGGAGAGCTTATTTGCAACACTGGAGGCCAATCTGCCCGGTCTTGGCATAGACAACTGCTGGCTTTATCTCTTTAATGACAGAGAGGGAACGGATATCCCTGATGATTTCCGTCCGGAGTTCATATTCAGGGACGGCAGCCGTGCTGCGGATCAGAGGCTGTATGACAAGAGCGGCCCCCTATGCCTGGAGGATATATGGTTTGATGATGATACGCCTCATTTCCTGATGTCGCATCTGTTGTATCAGGGTGATCAGTTCCTTGGTTTCTGTGTATTTGAAACCGGGCTGATGGATGTGAGGATAATCCGCAGCCTCAGTATCCTGATCAGTATAGCTCTCAACAGCACCATATTGTTTGAGAAGCTGGACCAGAGCTATAGAAAGCTGATGGAAAAGGCCCATAAGAAAGGGATGTCGGACACCACAGCGATACTTCACAACATAGCGAATATAATGAACAGCATCAATGTAACATATCAGGGCCTTGCCGGCATTATCGAGGGAAGTTGTGTTTACGATCTGAAAAGAGCCAATGAGATGCTGGAAGGCAAATTTGAGCAGTTGGATGATTTTATCAGGAACGATCCAAAGGGAAGGCTCCTGATGCAGTATTATCTTTCCTTCGGCGATTCATTCAGGCAGCTGCAGAGCAGGCTGAAGGAATATGCCTCCAGAATGCTGGACAAGACCGGCCTTATCGAGGATATCATCAACTCGCAGCAGAGCTTCGAGGGCATCAGATCCAATCTGGAGCTGATGGATATCATACCTGTATTGGAGGACGCGCTGAAAATGAGCCGGAATATAATTGACACCAGCGGCGTACAGGTCGTCAAAAGATATGACAGACAGGTCAAGGCTCTGGCACAGAGGACTAAACTGATACACATACTGATCAATATCATAAAGAACGCGGTGGAATCGATGCAGCATGGCAATGCCTCTGATAAGGTACTGACCATCGAGGTGACCTGCGATAGAGAGAGTGTCTATCTCCGGATTTGTGATACAGGACCGGGCATAGAAGCAGGAAAGCTTGAAAGCATTTTCGCCTATGGCTTCACTACAAAAACCACCGGACATGGCTTTGGGCTCCATAGCTGTGCAAACTATATGGCTGAAATGAAAGGGAGGATATGGGCGGAAAAGCCTGAAACAGGCACAGGCGCTGTCTTTGTGATGCAATTCAGGTCTCAGCCCTCCCTTTGAACCCTACCGAGGAAAGGGCTGCCATAGCGGCAAAGCAGACTGTGACGATACCGGCGGCACGTATAAACATCGGTGCGGCTGCAAGCAGATTGCCTGCGGCAAGGGCTGCCAGCCATGATGCTGTGCCTGCAAGTATGAGCAATACGATATCTGACAGTTTGATCTTTATCTCACAGATCTTTTTGATTTCATTCATATTCAGAATAAATGATGTAACCGATGTGAGCATTATGGACAGTCCGTATCCATATATATTCAGCACCGGTATCCCGGCAAGTACGGTGGTCTGGACAAGGTTCTGCACTGAGTGTATCAGAGAATTCTTCAGCAGTATGTTCTGCTTCCCCAGGGCATTGAGTATTCCGAAGGTGGGGGAGGAGATAAAGGTGATAAGGCAGATGGGAGCAGAAAACCTTATCATTGCACCAAGATCGCTGCGCTGGTAGAAAAGCCTGCCAAGGGTTTCCGGAATGACCATGCACACTATGGCAGTAGATATCCCTATCATGCATGATATCCTCATGACCTGGGCGATCCTCTCCTCTGCCGACCAGTAATCCTTCCTGCTGATATTGAGAGAGACGTCGGGGACCAGGACCGTGAGCATGGAGCCGATTATCAGGAAGGGCAGTGTGGATATGTTGAGGGCCATGCCGCCGAATCTTCCGATGAGCGCAAGGGCTTCCCGATAGGAAAAGCCTGCGGCTATCAGCCTGCGGGGGAGTATCAATGCACACACTGTGGATATTACCGATGACAGGACGCCGTTCACACACAGCGGAGCGGAAATGACCAGCACATCGAAAAAAAGCTGTATCCTTGACTTGACCCTCGCGCCGCCGTTTCCTTTGTATCTGGCTTTTTTGACCCTGTAGCAGATGAACAGAGTCACCAGACTTATCATTTCTCCCAATGCCAGCGCAAAAAAGGCAATGGCAACTGTACCTGCCACACTTTCAGGCCGGAGCAGTGCAATGGTCCCAAGCAATATCACTACTCTGAGGATTTTTTCGAGGATATCCACTGAGGCGGTTATCTTAAACTGCCCCATGCCATAGAAATAGCCCTTGATCACTGCGGAAAGAGGCACGAACACTAGAGCAGGCGAAAGGATCATCAGAGCGTCCGAGGCCCGTGCATCCCGGACAAAATGGACTGCGATGGTCCTGTGGAACACCACCACCATCAGAGCAATGAAGGCGGCCCAGGCGGCGGCAAGTACAAAAACTGAGCTGAGCGTCCGGTTTAGATTTCCATATTCCTTCCGGCTGAAGTATACCGTCGATATTTTTGAAATTGCTGTTATGATGCCGTCGGTGGTGATGCACAGCAAAAGCGCGTAGACAGGCATTACCAGACCATATAGCCCCAGGCCCTCGGCCCCGAGCTTTCTGGACAATATAATGGAAAAGACAAAGGCGATGATGCCTGTTGCCATATTGGATAAGGTCAGCATTAGAGAATCCCTGTAAAATTTGTCTACACGTCTCCATATCCGGGATCCTTTGATATGGGCAGCGGATAATCTTCTCATAAGTAAAAACTATTCAGGTCTTGAGCCAATTATGAAGCAAATTTCCAGTAGCGATACAAACCGTGGAAATCAGGCCGTGTGGCGGAATCCATCAGATAGGCGGATACCTGTGAGCCGGCGATCCTGTTTTGATTGAGGGCTCTTATGAAATACTCCACATCACCTGTGCCTATACCATGACCGTAATATCTGCCGCTTCCCAGATCGATGATGTTCTCCCCCTGCCACTCGGGTGTCAGCGGATTCACATCCGGATTCTTCACATACCTGCAATCGCCCGGTACATAGTCGGGCAGTCTGCGGTAGGTCGATACACCCAGCAGGTCGTCCATGTCACGCCAGTTCATAAGCACGATCTCACCGAAGGCTTTGTTGAACAGGTCTGCCTTGTATGAATCCAGTACAGCCTTGTAGTATATGATCACGATCGCGGTAGCACATTCCGTGCCATACAGGCGTGTGTTGACGAATATGTCGTCGATGGCCTCGGAGGGTCTGACGCCGGTCTTGAGTGTGAAGCCTCCGTCCACTCTTCTGTTCCAATATCTTTCATTGCATTTGGATTCCTGGAATATGCGGAATGCCAGCCTGCTTCTGTAAAGTGCGATGGAGGCGTCGATGATATGACGCCGCAAATCAGCCTCAAAAACTAGCTCCTCTCCCGAGGAGTAATCATATACATGACTGCTGTCTATGTATGCTCTCAGGAACTCATATTCGGGACTTCCGCTGCCGTATCTGTCAAGAATTTTTTTCGGATCATCCTGGCCGTCTGCAAACCTGATCATGCCGATCCCCCCGTGATTTCAGATACTGTCTCTGCCTGTTTGTCAACCGGCTGTCTGATCCATGGATCCCACCGATAGATATCTCTTTGGTGGAGCATACAGGAGAAGCTGGCCAGATGCTGCTGTTCTGTCCCAGTCAGTTTGGAGAAACCGACGAGCTGATTCATCTCCCAGTCCTCAAGGGGGTACAAGGGCCTTCCGCTGTCTGGTGACACAGGACGGCAAAGGTACTTGGCCTCAAGTGATACCGCATAGCAGACAGGCCTGCTGCACATTTGCATCGTCTCACCTGTATAGCACAAAAAGGGCCTGTTTTCCGAGATCCATTGCATTGCTCTCAGATATGCCAGGGTGCCTGCTGCTTCCTCCAGGCCCGGAATAAAGCACAAAAGCTTCCTTGCCAGTGCTGTATCTTTGCTGTCAGCAGAGATCAGCCTTTGAGCTATCAAATACAGACTATCGGGATTGCAGGCTTCGAAAAACGCCCATACCAGATTGTGGATCAGCTTTCCCTGTCTGTTCCTATCAAAGATCTTTTCGGCAACTGCAGCAAGAAGGCTGCTGTTTCTGAAGCTCTTGAGGAGTATCCCGCTGCACCGTTCCAGAAGCAGTTCGTATGCCGCCCTGCCGAGATCGTCCTCCCAGCCTGTTTTTACTATCCACTCAAGTGCCGGGGATACCTGCCGGGTTTCAGAACGCATCCTGCTTTCGATCTGTGCAAGCCTCAGGCCCGATGATCGCCTCGCCGATCCTCTTCTTATCCCGGCCGGTGTTCTGAAGAAAGCTCTGGACAATGCCCTGCCCGAAGCCTTAGGTACGCTGCTTCCGGCAGAATGCTCCGACAGTTCTTTGGTGATTTCCAGAGCTTTCCTGTACAGCGGCGGCAGCTCTTCCAAAAGCGAAGCCGAAGCTATATCCTGCCGCAGAATGTACAATGAGCAAAACCGAAGATTTCCGTCCCTTAGCAGCTGAAGGAGTTTTTCGCGGTCCGTATGAAGCAATTCGTGGAAATAGGTCCTGAGGCTGTCGGGGCCGTTACTGATCCTTATGTTGTCAAGCAGCGCCGTCTGCATGCCGGTCATATGTCACCATCCTCTCTCGAAGGCCTTTTGGCTTTGCCGGATCTTCAAAGCTGCCTTTGAAGCTCTGATAACCTTTCTTTCATCTGCGGATCGGGATCATACTCAAGACCGTACATTACAGCTCTCTCGGCCCTTGCCTTGTCTCCGGTCTTTAAAAATGCATCGGCAAGGTTGTACCAGCCTGTGATATCCTTCGGATCCTGTCTAAGCTTTTTGATATAGTAGGGAAGCACCTTGCCGGCAAGATAGCGCGTTCTGTCGAGACTTTCCAGATCCATGCCGTTCCAGTGCACCAGTTCGATGTCGAAAATACCAGGGGCGGACTCATGCCATAAGGCACAAGCATCCTTGACACGGCCGGAGGCGGCTCTCTTTTTGACAAGCTCCAGTTTGCTGTATTTTTTACTGAAAATCTTCTTTGAGCCTCCGTCAGATACGGAGTAGGCTATAAGTGTCCGATCCGGCTGTCCCGAGGCAAGTCCCAGCAGCAGAGTCGATTTCCCGTCGCCTGCAATGTCGGCATCGTTGCGGTAGTGTATTGATGTGAACTCGGGATTGCTGATCTCGGCCATTTTGTACCACTGGACCTCATCCTTTTTGAGCACCAGGGTCCGGATGCCCTCGCCTGTACTGTATGAGGTGACAAGCTCGCTGCGCCCGTCACCGTCAAGGTCGGCAAATTGTATTTCGCCTGCATTTTCAGGATATTGCGGCTTCACGAGCCTGGCACCCGGAGGCAGAAAGCTGTTGACAACAGCATTGTAGTCGATTTTTTCAGGTTTTGCGTTAAGCTGTACAGTAATATTGCTTAGCCTTTTTATTATCGATCCCACAGGTCTTCTCAGGTTGCCAAGGGAAGGCAGCCCGATTGCTGGAAGGTTGTTGATCGAAGAGATTTTTCTCAGAGCCGGGATGAAGTTTTTTCTGAAACGGTCCGGATCAAGCAAGCCGGAATAGTATCTTATGCTTCTTGCGGCCAGCTTATCCAGGACCTCAAGACCCGAGCCTTTAGGCAGCTGCATGATTATGACCCCTTTACACATATATTCTTCTATATTCTATGCAAAACACACGGAAACGTTAAAAGATATTGATGATCACGGTCTGCATGAAAGCAGGCCCCGGATCCGTGATATCTGTGTAAAACCAGTCTCGTCAGGTTTAATGTGCAGGAATTGCAGCTGTTTCTTTACATATTGGAAAAAATAAGTTAGTATTATTATATGAGAAAATTCTACATATTTCGGGGGGTATAGTTATGGGTAATAACCGGCCTACGATACTTGTCTGTGACGATTCATTGCTTGTCAGAAAAAAAATGAAGGACTGTCTGTCGGAATTAGGCGACTTTAATATTGTTGAAGCGGCAAATGGTCAAAGCTCAGTGGAGTTATTCAAGCAGAACGATCCCGACCTTGTTTTTCTGGATATCGTAATGCCAGATAAAAATGGAATCGAAGCTCTCCAGGAAATGATGGAAGTAAAAAAGGATGTAAAGGTCATCATGCTTTCCTCATCCGGAACAAAGACGCATCTGAAAGCTGCAATGGAGGCCGGTGCCTCAGACTTCATACAAAAACCATGGGAAAAATCCCAGATCGAGCATATCGTTAAAAATATTTTCTGATGAGGAGTGTGAAATATGTTTAGCCAATATTTCGGACATTATCTGCTGAACAAGGGTCTTGTAACGCCGGAGCAACTGACCGATGCTCTCGAGTATCAGCGTTCAATGCATCTCAAGCTGGGTGTAATAGCGATAAACGCTGGGTATATGACGCCTGCGCAGGTTGAACAGATACACAACATGCAAAAGAGAGTAGACAAAAGATTCGGCGAACTGGCAATAGAGCACGGCTATATCACAGAAGGCATGCTCAACGATATGCTGACTACCCAGAAGCAGGGGCATCTGATGCTGGGTCAGGCACTGATCGACAGGAATTACTTTACCATGGAGCAGCTGCAGTCGGCTTTGGATGATTACAAAAGGGAAAACGGCATATCCAAGAGACAATTCAATGTGGTCAGGAAGGATGACGCAAAGGAAATCGAACAGATCTTCCAGAGCTACGGAGAGACTCTGCTGGCGGCGACCTACAGCGACTATGTGACACTGCTGATCAAGAACATTATCAGATTCGTTGATGACAATCCCACAGTGGAGATCAATCAGCTGAAGACGGATATAACAGCCGAATGGTACGCATGCCAGGAGATCCAGGGCAAGATATCCATGCATACCGGTATTGCAAGTGATACGCGGCAGTTTGTCATATTGGCGGCAAAATTTGCCCAGGAGGAGATCACCGAACCGGATGAGCTTGCTCAGGCATCTGTCGGAGAATTTCTCAACCTGCATAACGGCATATTCCTGGTAAATATGTCAAACAACGGCGTAGAACTTGAAATGCAGCCGCAGATGGTTTCCGGGAACTATACATTCAGCAATCCGGGCAAAGCATATGTGGTTTCCTGCCACATGACCTGGGGCAAATTTGACATTATTCTCGCATAGGGCAGTGACGTTTATCAGATTTCAGTTTGAAAAACAGTGGCAGATCCGTTCAAAAGGCGACAGCTATCAGCTTCGCCTTTTTTGATTCCTCTGAAGAGGAACTACTGAAGAGTATTTGATAGTCGTGAGAATTATTGCTAGAATGAATAACGGCAGGGTGATCGATGCTGATGAATTGACTGCAAGGGAATATATCACAGTTATCTGATCGAAACAACTGTGCTGCTAATAACGATAAAAGGTCAGGTATCCGGATGGTATCCGACAGATCTATGAGGTTTAAAAAGGTTTATATAGAGATCACCAATGTATGCAATCTCTCATGCTCTTTCTGTCCCGGCACGACGAGAGACCCCGCTTTTATGAGCGCGGAGGATTTCGAAAGGGTATTGTACAGTCTGGAGGGTCATACCAGATATATATATCTGCATGTCATGGGAGAGCCGCTGCTTCACCCCGACTTGTCCAGACTTCTGGATATCAGCCATTCCCATGGTTTTAAAGTGAACATCACCACAAACGGCACTCTAATATCCGAAAGGCAGAATGCCCTGCTCGATGCCTGTGCCCTGCGGCAGGTGAATTTTTCGCTGCACAGCCAGGAAATGGTTATGGGTACTCAAACACTCGAAAAATATACAGGCGGTATTTTCCAATTTACCCGAAAGGCGCTGGACAGAGGTGATGTTTTTGTGTCCTACAGGCTTTGGAACATTGGATCTGCGTCAGCGGAACATTTCAACAGATATATACTGGGCAGCATCGAGAAATATTTTGGGCTTGATTATCCATTGTGGGATGCCTTTATGCAAAAGAACAGGATCACTGTAAGGGACAGATTATTTCTCAATAAATCAGAGGTTTTTGAGTGGCCCGATGATGTCCGGGGCGGAAATGATCTGCAGGCAGGCCCGGCAGCTAATACCGGAGGCACAGAGCCGGCTGTCAAAGGTTTCTGCCTTGGCTTGAGGAATCAGATCGCAATACTTGCAGACGGCACTGTGGTGCCCTGTTGTCTGGACAATAACGGCACTGTCAGCCTTGGAAATATATTTACGCAGGAGCTTTTGCATATACTAGGAACTGAGCGTGCCGGGGCGATTTACAACGGGTTTTCGCAAGGCAGGGCTGTGGAAGGGTTGTGCAGGCACTGCAGCTATCGTGAGCGATTTTCTAAAAAACGGGGTGAGGTAATGTAATGCTGCGGACGATTTTTTGGTATGCAGCCGGATGGACATATCTTTTAATTACTATGCCCGTGCTGTACAGGATAAAGTATCTGGAGAGAAAGGGAAAAACCGACGAAAAGGAAGCATTGGCCAACCGTTTCAGTATGAGGCTCGCAAGGGGACTGTTCTATCTGACAGGATCTTCCGTTGAGGTGGAAGGTATCGAAAGGCTGCCGGAGGGACCGGTGCTGTTTGTCAGCAATCATCAAAGCCACATGGACAGTGCTGTGATACACGGTTTCATCCCCAGGCCGAAAGGATTTGTAGCCGATAAGGATGCGGGCAGGATCCCGATACTTCGTACCTGGATGAAGTACATGAAATGCATTTTTATCGACAGGGGGAATGCCAGAAGAAACATCAGAAGCCTGGAGAGTGGTATAAAGCTGTTGAAGCAGGGACACTCCCTTGTGATCTATCCCGAAGGGAGGATCAATGCTTCCGGACGGCTGGCCGATTTCAAGAAGGGCTGCCTGAAGCTGGCGGCAAAGGCCGGGGTACCGGTAGTCCCCGTTACGATCAGGTACAGCAGCAGTATAATGGACAGGAAGGGTCTTAAAATAAGACCGGCCCGTATCAGGTGTATAATATCCGATCCGATAGATATTTCAAATCTTAGTGATAGAAACGAAGCAGTTCAGATAAAAAAAGTCAGAGAGATAATCGCAAAAAGCCTCATGTGAAACATAGTATAAAATGTGAAATATCGAAGCGGGCAGCAAGCCTCGTGTTTTTAGGGGGCGTTCCTTTTGTATAGAAACATGATGCCGGGCAGGCGTCTGATGCAGCTTGTGGAAGCTTTCGGCAGTGATGGCTTTGAAATGTCGATGGTCCTGACATACAACGGCAGAATCGGTATAACCGCAGAAAACAAGTCGGTCCTGAATTACGACACAGGTAAACCTAAAAAAGCCTATTATGTGGAAGGCTCTCCGTATGAGACAGGCTATCTGATGGGGAGCATGGCTGAGCAGGAGATTGTCCGGATGATGGACTATGCCGACAGGGTCGTGTTTTCTTTCATAGGCAGCAAGGTCCTGGAGAAAACGAAGATGATACAGGGAGCATTTATCCGTATAGTCCATCAACTGTCCAAAAAAGTGTGGAACCAGCTTCCGGAGGCGATCAGGGAAGAGGTCAACGGTCTATATGACGGCTGTAAAAGCCGCAACCCGAAAACCCGGGTGAATATGGAGCGGCTCATCGTACTAAATACGGGAATAGATATAATATGCTCCATGGTCTACTCGGGCAGCTTTTTCCGGTACGGCATAGAGGGTGTGGAGCCTGAGGATCTTGACATACCGATGATGTGCAATGCATTCACTGTATGCGGCAAGAGTGCAGGAGATTGCTGTATCTTTGGAAGAGATTTTTCATTTCCGTCGGCGGATGTGTTTCAGGACACCGCTGCATTGATAGTCTATGCGCCTATGAGTCCGGGCGTACAAAACAGATATAATCGGCATGCGATAAGGAAAGAGAGCTCCGCCCCGGCCAGCAGGCCGGCGGATGTAAGTGAGGCTGAGTCCGTTTTGAAGGGCCGCAGCCCGCTGCCTTTTGTCAACCTTGCGGCTCCGGGCATGATCGGGAGCATAGCAGCCATGAATCTGCAGGGCGTTGCCTTAGGTGTAAATATGTCGCCGGGGGCAAACTGCGATCCCGAGAACATCGGCGTCAATTCTTTGATTATGACCAGGCTGTGTGTCCAGTACAGTAAAAGTGCAGCAGATGCGGCTTCGCTTATGGTCCGGCTCCCAAAGGGTGTATCATGGCTGTATATCATTGCAGACGGGAACGGACGCTCCTGTGTTGCTGAAGCCGGAGCATCCTTGCCAATGCCTGACCTGACTCAGTACCCCGATGAGAAATACAGGCTTCTGCTGCCTGACGCGGACTTCCTGAAAGGCCATGCCTCGGCTCCGTACGATAATGGTACCATGCTGCGCTGGAACGATTACAAATACCCCCGGGAGTTTCTTTCCTTCAATCATCAGCTGTGGCAGCATTACAACGAAAGGGAGAAAAAACAGAACATCATATATGCCGATGCTTTTGAGGAAACCGGATATATAAACAGGGCAGGTGACCAGAACTGTCCCTCATCATTTTATTTCGCTCCCCAGAGAGAGGAAAGCGATGAGCTTCTCGTGGCATCAAACCATTATATAATACCCGAAATGCGTTACTTTGCCATGCACCGATGGACACAGAAGATAATCGGCAAACGGGTGAATGATATACAATGGCGCTATGATGAGCTCAACAGGCAGATCCATGACAGGCTGAAGGAAAAGGGGCGCATTGGGATCGCTGATGCCAGAGAGCTCATAAGCTTTCTTGCGCCATACGGCAAATACAGCGGCTATTATGCTGATAACCCCAAAAGCAGGAATGGTAAGGAGATCCGTATCGAAGGCGCTGTTTCTGTGTTTGAGCTAAAGAGCAGGGTGGTGGAGAGCCATTACGGATATTATTGTGACAAATGGGTAAGGCTTTCACTGCCGGCATATTTCTGACCTGCTTTACCATCAGCTTTTTGGGTGCAGTTTCCCGATGATGCTTTCGAAGGTCTACTCCTCCCTGGCGGGCTCTGTTTTATGGCCCTTGATGGTGAGGACGACCTTGTCGGGGTCTGTCAGCACCCGAATGCCGGGTCTGAAGGTAAAGCCGGATACGGTAAAGCTTTGCCCCGGTTTTAGAGCCGATATGTCAGCATCGGCGAACTGCGGGATACTTGATGCAGGGCATTCCACAGCTATGGTATTCAGCTGGTGCATCACAGAGTTGCCTGCCCTTGCATGTATTTCCCCGCCGGTTGCCCTGACAGGTACCTGTACAAGGACTTGATCCCGGGGATCGACCTTCTGAAAATCCAGATGGATTATCTCCTTGTTGACGGGATCGTATTGGATGTCTTTTATGATCACTGTAAGGTCCTGTTCTTCGGCAAATTCAGTATTGAACAGTGTGTTGCGCCCGCTGTTTTTTAAAAACCTGTTGATTTCGGACTTTTTGACCTGAGCCGGTCTTGAGCCAAATCCGCTGCCATAGACCACAGCCGGTACAAGGCCCTGTTCCAGCAATCTCCTGGCCTTTCCTCCGCCGACCCCGTTCCTTTTTTCAAGCCTTAATTTCGCATCATTCATGATTACCCTCCAAACAATTTCCTTTACTTACTTGCAAGGTTATTATTGACAAATATTTTTTTTTAAAACATCACCGATCAGAGCATGGCGGGAGCACGGTGTATCCGGGTGCAGAGCGTGGCAAAGGGTTGATGTACAGATAATGGTGTTGTGATGATGTGTGACTGTTGTATGATGATGCAGGAGTTGTTAGCGGCTGCCGGGCGTGGTAAACTATATGGATGTGACCGGAACGGCAGGTCAACTGAGAGCAACTACGTTGGAGGCAACAAAATGGAGCATAGTATTTCGATAAAAAGGGCTGTATTGCATGTTCTCGATGTAAATTCAGGCATACCCGCGATTTCAAAAGGGGAATTGGAAGTCACAGGAGATATGGAAAGCTATCTTGCCAGACATATCGGCAGGGTGCTTGACGATCCAAATACCAAATGTGCGGTTTTTTCATCCGAAGATAATAATATGCGGTACCTGTGCAATATGCTGAAGGATAGTGAAGATGATTTTTTGCCCATTACAGCAGACATTGCAGATAGATTTTTTTCCTTCATGCAGAAAAACCCGGATATTCCGTCTGCCGACCTGGTCTGCTGTATCGCAGAAATCGATGGTGCTGCATGGCTGGGTATCCTGAAGCTCAATTATAAAGCAGGCTATACCCATTGGGTCAATAATTTTGATGAAGGCTGCATCAACACAATCATCAGGCAGCAGACACTTCTGCCTCAGGAAGGACAGAAGCTGGACGAATGTGCTCTGAGGCGGGCATCGTGGAGAAGGAGATCACGATTCCTGACAGGATCATAGAGAAAAAGTTCCGGACACACAGAATAAAAACCGATACCGGGATAGAAATAGATTTTCCCCTTGAATACACGGACAACAGCGACAGGATCGAGTTTATCAACAATCCGGACGGGACGCTGTCCATATTGATAAAGAATGTGACCAGGATAACAAACAGGTAAGAGAGCAGGGAAAAGTACAAAGAGCAGAAAATTTTTCTGCAAACGCAGAATTTTATTCGAACCGAAGTGTTATAATTGAAATCAGCAAATTTGAGCACAGCTCGCATTTTAACATCAAAAAGCGAAGCGAAGGAGAGAAAAATATGGGAAACAATCCACAGGTAACGATCGAAATGGAAAACGGCGGCATTATCAAGGCAGAGCTATATCCTGATGCCGCACCCAACACAGTAAGGAATTTTCTATCACTTGTAAAGAACGGCTTTTATGACGGTGTTATATTTCACAGGGTGATACCCGGCTTTATGATACAGGGCGGAGATCCTGAGGGAACCGGCATGGGAGGACCCGGCTACTCAATAAAGGGTGAGTTTTCGGGAAACGGCTTCGACAATCCATTAAAGCATGACAGAGGAGTCCTCTCCATGGCCAGGTCCGCAAGACCGGATTCGGCAGGGTCTCAATTCTTCATAATGGTAGAGCGGGCACCGCATCTTGACGGCCAGTATGCAGCCTTCGGCAAGGTGACAGAGGGTATGGAGGAGGCCGACAGGATCGTAGGTGTCAAGCGTGACTATAATGACAGGCCCCGGGAAGATCAGCGCATCAAGAGAGTGACTGCCGAGACCTTCGGAGAAGAGTACGGCGAACCCGAGAAACTGCCCGGCAGGGGCTGAGACCTGATGGAACGGGCAGTACCCCAGCGTTGTTGCAGGAGGGGAATCGATACCGCTGATACAGATGCCGGCAGGCGGAACGAACGATATCACCGGTTCAGTGACCAGGCCGTCAGGCAACAGCACCGATACTGCTTCAGGTTCGGCGGAATAAGCTCCGGCAGGTCCGGCAGTGCGGATGGCATCATCCTCCATTTTTCCTTGCTGTTTTTCCACATTATTGCTAATATGTTGTTGGGTCATAAGAAGAAAAACAGAACACAAAACCGGTCAGCAACGTGATGGCGACAGCCTTTGTGTTACAAGGAAAGGATGATACAAGCGATGAGTGAAGCTTTGAAGGCGTACAGACTGCATATGGGACCTGCCAGCTGTGCTGTGGACCTTGGGGACGGCAGCGAACGGGGCGAATATGTCTGTCAGGATTATATATTGGACAGACTCGGAAGGCCTCACAGGAGCATAAACCTTATGTACTGCTACTATCCGCTGGATGAAGGGTGGCCTGTCAGAGCAAGCCTGACGGGGAAGAACGAAGGTGTTTCCTTCGCATGGGATTATCCCTACGATGATTATTTTCCATACATGGGCGGACCGGGGGGCAGTACAGAGGGAGAGCCCTTCAAATCCATGAAAGATGTCCGACGGCACGGGCAGGATGTCACGTTGACTCTTACCATAGACTGCGGTGTGCCGGATGACCATCTGATACAGATCGCAAGGGAGCTCAGGCCGTTTGGCAGGCTTATGCTGCGGATCAATCACGAGGCCACCGGCAGCTGGTTCGCATTCAACAAGAGGTACAGCTACCAGCAGGTAGCGGATTTCTTCGTACGCTTTCATAATATAATCAAAAAAGAAGCTCCAAACATAAAGACAATATTATGCATCGGTGAAGACAATGAAAACGGAGCTGCTGAAATGAAGTATGAGAAGGAGTTTCGGCAGGCGGTGAGATCGGCGGACATTTGGTCGGGTGACTATTATCTTGCGCTGAACTGGGGATGGCCTTTCACCGTGGCGGAGCGCGGCGGTGCCTCACATAAAAGGCTGAGTGCGGCTGATGTGGTTGAGTACTGCAAGTTTGCATATGAACGCTTCAGCCTGCTAAATGACGGCGCAGTAAAGCCGTTTTGCATCTCGGAGCTGAATGCCGACGGAGATGTGACCGGCCCATACGACCAGGCATCCATGATGAAGGAGTTTTATTATCGGATAAGGGATGAAAGAGCACACTGGATGTCCGGTATCACATGCTACCAGTTCAGGGACAGGGGACGCCTCGGCCTTGAGATCGAAGATCCCAACTGCTCCTCCAACGGTATAAAGCAGCCGTTGTTCGATGCATACAAGGAGATAATACACGATCCTTATTTTCAGCCTTCGATGAAAACCGGGGCATTGGTGGAGCTGCCTGCAAAGCTGAGATGGGGAGGCTCTGAAGATGCGGATGGCCTTGCAATGCCTGTCAGGCTGGAAAAGCCCCCTGTTTTTTGTGAGGTGAGCTTCGAGGAAGAGGGCCTCAATGCGGTGTTTGAATTCAATGGGAAATGGTTTTACAAAAAACCCGGAGTCAGGACGATAGACCTGATGCCCGCATTTTACGAAAAGCCTGTTGATGGCGGGTGTGAACTGATATTCAGACTGTTCGCGCCTCCTGCCGGCGGAGTCAACGATCCGGATCAGGGCGATGATTGGACTGTCAGCTACTATACGCAGATAAACAAGCTCCCCCGGTTCCGAATAAGATATGAGCCTGCTGAAACGGGCTGCTTCAAGCTGTGATTCAAGTCAGCCATTTATCCTTGAATTCGATGGGCTGGTAGGAGTCGATAAAGTCCAGGCAGTCATCCACATCCGGGGATATATGGTACAGCAGAGTCGATTCCTGCTTTGCAAAGCGTTTATCTATTATCGAATCGAACAGATGAAGAAGGGGATCGTAAAAGCCGTCGGCATTCAGAATGACGATGGCTTTATTGTGGTATTTGAGCTGCTTCAGGGTTATGATCTCAAGCAGCTCCTCAAGGGTGCCGAAGCCGCCGGGCAATGCGATAAAAGCATCGGACCTTGCGTCCATGATGGATTTCCTTTCCCGCATATCCTTTGTGATGACCAGCTCGTCACAGGTTTCATAAACCACACCCTTTTGGTTGAGTGCCTCGGGAATGATGCCGATGACCTTGCCCTTCAGCCGGTGCACGGCTGTAGCTGTTGCGCCCATGAGACCGCGCATGCCTCCCCCAAAGAGCAGTATGTCCTCTCTGGAGGCTATAGCTTCACCCAACTTTTCTGCCAGGTCGAAGAATGCTTTGTCGATAAAATTGCTTGATGAGCTATATACACATATCACTTTGTTCATAATTACCTCCGATTTTTATCATGGGCATTTTATATTATAATACCACATAAAGCATAAGTATAAAAATAAAGATGATTTATACGGCCGGCGGTCATGTGTGCGATCGTATGCCGGCGACGGTATGAAGATATTTCTATTTCCTTGACCGTTGGGTGCTGTTTGTTCTATGATGGAATCAAAAACCGGATCGGGGCGGTGTTGATGAAAAAGCTTGAAATAATAAAGACCTACTATGACAATAATATGTCAAAGGATCTCCCGGAGTACGGCATATTGGGATGGGAAAGTGCCAAGGCTCAGCGCTTGCGGTTTGACGTGCTGCTTTCGTCTGTTGACCTTGCGGGCCGGAAGCTTCTGGACGTTGGCTGCGGTACAGGAAACCTGCTGGAGTATATAGACAGCAAGGGTATAAAGGTGGACTATACAGGTGTAGACATACTGGAGAAGATGATAGCTATTGCCGAAAGCAAAAAACTCAACGGCGTTTTCAAATACATGGACATTTTTAAGAATAATATTTTTGGGAGTAATTCCTTCGATGTGGTATACACATCAGGGATTTTCAACCTGGATCTGGGCAACAACAGGGAGTTCCTGAAGAATGCACTGGAGCTTTTTATGGAGATATCAAGGGACGCTGTAGTTTTCAATCTGCTGCATGTGGACTCCCCCGACAGGGAGGATAAATACTTCTATTTCCACCCGGATGAAGTGAGGGATATACTGGCGCTTTTTGCCGACAGGATAGCAAGAGCTGAATTTGTAGAGGCATATCTGAAAAATGATTTTACAGTAGTTGTGAGAAAGCTGTAAAGCCTGCAAAGATTGTGATATGATTGTATTGTGAAGGAGAGCAGCCTGACTTGCCGGAAAAAATCATCGGAGCGGTTGTGCCATAATTATTGTTGGAGGTAATGCCTATGAAACCGAAGCCGCTATATAATGTAAGGCATATACGTGATTTCAGGGACCTGCTTGAGCAGAGCTCAGGCCTGTTTGGGGATAAAGCAGCCTTTATGGTCAGGGAAAAGGGAGGTTTCAAAAGCATCACCTACAGCCGGATGAAATCAGATGTGGATGCCCTTGGAGCCGGTCTCCGCTCACTTGGGCTGGAGAACGGACATATCGCAGTTTTAGGGGAAAACCGGTACGAATGGTGCATTTCATATCTTGCCGTTACCTGTCATACCGGCGTTGTTGTACCCATTGACAAGGAGCTGCCGGCAGACGAAAAGAGAAACCTTCTTGAAAGAAGCGATTCCAGCGCTCTTGTTTTTTCCGGAAAATACGCAAAGGACATAGAAAGCATAAGGAATGCAGGATCCTCTGTAAAATATTTCATCGGCATGGATATGGATGAGGATGGAGACGGTTTTCTGTCCCTTGGAAAGCTTATTGAAAAGGGCAGAGAGCTGATAAAAAGCAATGAGTTCGACCCCCATAGCCGCAAAATAGATGAAACAGCCATGAGCGTTCTCATCTTCACTTCCGGGACTACCGATATGGCAAAGGGAGTCATGCTTTCACAAAAAAACATCTGTACTGACGTGATGGGCGTTTCGCAGACCGTACGTGTCGAAAGCAAGGATACGGCGCTGTCCATCCTGCCGCTGCACCACACATATGAGTGCACTATCGGATTTCTTACTTTGATATACAATGGAGCTTGCATAGCCTTCAACGAGGGTTTGAAGCACATTCAGAAAAATATGGCGGAAGTCGGCCCTACTCTTCTGGTAACGGTGCCGCTCCTTCTGGAAAACATGTATAAAAAGATTTGGGACAGGATAAACAAGAAGCCCGGACTAAAGCATATAGTCAGGATAATGCTTGGAATCTCAACTGTATTGAGGTTTTTTGGAATAGAGGCGGGGCGTGTATTGTTCGCAAGCATACACAAGACCCTGGGCGGGCGTCTCAGGCTCATTGTTACCGGTGCCGCAGCCATTGCGCCGGAGGTCATAAACGGACTGAACAAATTTGGCATCAGGGTGCTTCAGGGTTACGGACTGACGGAGTGTTCACCGCTTGTGATCGGCGAGAGGGACAGCTTTTATGGAAATGCCTCTGTAGGCTTGCCTCTGCCCGGCGTAGAGGTCAGGATAGACAATGCGGATGAAAATGGGATAGGTGAGATAGTGACCAGGGGCGATAATGTCATGCTGGGCTATTTCAGAGATGAGCAAGCCACTGAAAGGCACCTCAGGGACGGATGGTTCCATACCGGCGATTTGGGCAGAAAGAGCAGGTCCGGCGCATACTACATCACCGGCAGACTAAAGAATGTCATAGTGACAAAGAACGGTAAGAACATATTCCCCGAGGAGGTCGAGACCTATCTGAACAGAAGCCCGTATGTGCTTGAATCGATGGTGACCGGCTACGAAGACGGCAAGTCGGGGGACACCTTTGTAAAGGCGTATATCCTGCCGAATATCGAGGCGATAAAGGAGAAGCTGAAGCAGCATGCTCCCTCTGTCGAGGACATTAAGAGAATAATTGCCGATGCCGTGAAAAGTACAAACAAGGATATGCCTCTATATAAGAGAATCAGCTCTTTCACCATCAGAGACAATGATTTTATCAAAACAACTACTCTCAAAATAAAAAGATACGCGGAAAACGCTCATATGAAGCTGGATAAAAACAGATCCTAGGCATCAGATAAGCATACAGGAGGGAGCCATATGTGCGCAGTCAGAGCACAGGGCCGTATAGCAGCCCTTGATCAGGGGACGACCAGTTCCCGTGCTGTGGTGTTCGATTCTGAGACAGTAAAGATCGAGTGTATCAAAAACCATCAATTGACCCAGTATTACCCTCATCCCGCATGGGTCGAGCAGGATCCGCAGGAGATATGGAGGACCCAGCTGGACTCACTGACAGAAGCTTGTGAGTCTGCGGGTCTGCCTCTGCAAAGCATTGCATGTCTTGGAATCACCAATCAGAGGGAGACAGTGGTGGTCTGGGACAAAAAAACGGGCAAGCCCGTATATAACGCAATAGTCTGGCAGTGCAGAAGGTCTGCCGGCATATGCAGGCAATTGATGGAAAATGGTTATGAGGACGTAATCAGAGAGAAGACAGGCCTCATTATCGATGCATATTTTTCAGGCACGAAAATTAAATGGATACTGGACAATGTACCGGGAGCCAGGGAAAGAGCGAAAAAAGGTGAGCTTCTTGCCGGGACAGTCGATTCGTGGCTTGTCTGGAAGCTGACCGGCGGAGCTGTACACATAACAGACTATACAAACGCATCAAGGACACTGCTCTTTAACATAAATACTCTGGATTGGGACGATGAACTGCTGGCAATGCTGGACATCCCAAGGTGCATGCTGCCTTCGTTGGTCCAATCTTCCGGTTTTATAGCCGAAACATCGCAGGAGGTGCTGGGGGCAAGGATACCGATCTGCGGGATCGCCGGGGATCAGCAGGCTGCCCTTTTCGGACAGGCGTGCTTTGAACCCGGTTCAGTTAAGAACACTTACGGTACAGGCTGCTTCATACTGATGAATACCGGAGATAAGCCTGTCGTCTCTAAAAACAGGCTGCTCTCTACCATTGCATGGGTCATCGGCGGCAAAGCCGAATATGCGCTGGAGGGAAGCGTGTTCAACGCCGGTTCTGCGATACAGTGGCTCAGGGACGAACTGAGGCTGATCGGGAGCGCACCTGAATCAGATGCACTGGCAGAAACTGTCCCTGACACCGGAGGTGTTTATGTAGTACCGGCGTTTACCGGCCTCGGAGCTCCATATTGGGATATGTATGCAAGAGGTACCATAACCGGTCTCACAAGGGGTACGAGGAAGGAACACTTTGTCCGGGCGGTGCTGGAGGCTATCGCGTATCAGAGCAGAGACGTAATGGAGGCCATGGAGGCTGACTCCGGCATAAGGATAAAGGAACTGAAGGTGGATGGAGGAGCCAGCGTCAGCAGATTCCTGATGCAGTTCCAGGCCGACATGATGAATGTGGCTGTGAAGAAGCCGGAGATCACCGAGACCACTGCCATGGGCGCTGCCTTTCTGGCAGGCATGGGGGCAGGGATATGGAGCGGGCAGGACGAGATCGCTGCGAAATGGAAGCTCTCCAGGGAATATTCCCCGTCGATGGATGCAAGTATCAGAGAGGGTCTGTATGAAAGCTGGAAGAGAGCGGTGGAAAGATCGCTTGGATGGGAAAGGGTATGAGGCGGTGGTGATATGAGTCAGGAAGGCTTCACCTTCAAAGGTGCAAATGGCAGGGAGATATATGTGTACCGCTGGGATGCATCATGTAATGAGCCCGTGGGCATTGTGCAGATTTTCCACGGTATGGCGGAGCATGGTCTCAGATACGCGGATTTTGCCGGGTATCTGAACAGCAGGGGAATTACCGTATATGCCATCGATCAAAGGGGCCATGGCAACACAGGTGAGATCAACAATGATCTGGGGCACCTGGATGACGACGGTTTTGACGGCATCATCCGGGATCAGCAGCTGCTTTCCGAGAGGATCAGGCAGGAAAACCCGGGGGTACCGCTGTTTGTGCTCGGACACAGCTTTGGTTCATTTATTGCCCAGGAATACATACAAAGAGATGCGTCCGGTCTGTCAGGAGTGATATTGTCGGGATCATGCCTGATGAAGGGTATGGATTTAAAGGCCGGACTTGCATTGGCATATATCACCAGGCTCTTTGGGGTCAGGAAGCCCAACAGGCTGCTGGACAGGATGAGCTTCGGAAGCTACAACAGAATGATACCTGATGCGCCCAGTAAGTTCTCATGGCTGAGCAGGGATGAGCAACAGGTCGGGAAATATGAAGCTGACCGCTTTTGCGGCATGGTCATGAGTACCGGATTTTTCTGTGCGTTTTTCAAGGGATTGAGCCGGCTCTACCACAAGGAGGGTTTGGACAGGATACCAAAGTCTCTCCCTGTCTGTATCCTATCTGGCAGCGATGACCCGGTGGGAAAGTACGGATCAGGGACTTCAAAGCTCTGTGGGCTGTACAGGGACCTCGGGATCAGCAATATCATGTTCAGACTGTATGAGGGAGCGAGGCATGAGGTCCTGAACGAAACAAACCGCAAAGAGGTTTATCGGGACATATCGCAATGGATAGAACAGCATGCAAAATAAGATACAGCCGGTCATTACTGCCAAGCTGACTGTCATGAGCTGATTTTGGCTGCTCAATGGTCCATGACGACTGCGGATGATCTATACAACGGCTCCCAGCAGCAGTGCTCCTTCATTTTCGCGATAAATAGCCGGCAATTGTCCGAAGGATATGGGATTTACCCCACTGCCCACCTCAAAGGTATACCCCGGCCTGCGGAACTCCTGCAAGAACCAGTCTTTATAGCCGGCGTATGCCGCCTCTGCAGTTCCTTCCTCAACATCATAGCCTGTTATTGCAGCAAACTGATTTGCAATGGTCAGGGCCACCGGCGGTGCATAATTCAGGAACTGCCAGTAGATGACCCGACCCTGTGTATGATAAGCGATAACGATGCGGAAATCGTGGTTTTGTGTAAATTCCGCCATGGCTCTTGTTTCGGGCTCCGAAAGAGGTGCCTCGCCGCCGTAGTCTCTGGGACCGGGACTTGTGATGCCCTGTTCCAGCTCTTCCTGCTTTTCCTTATCCCATTGGGCGGGATAATTGAGGTTCAGATCCACCCCGCGTATATTCGCCTTCCATACATTTGGAAGCGGCAGACCGGTCTTGTTCAGCCGGGCGGCGTCGATGAAGGCCGGATCATCATAAACGGGCCAGTAGTTGACCAGGTCGACACCATCGGGATTTACCAGCGGTATCAAATATATACTTGTGAGATCGAACAGGTCCCTTATATTGTAGCCCTGGATGCTTCTGCCCTCTGAATAGGCTTTTGCGTAGTTTTCAATGAACTTCATCAACACAGGGGTCGTTATATATTCATTTGCGTGATGAGACGCATTGTAGGACACTTCCCTTGCACCTGTTCCCAGCCTCACATAATACAGCTCTCTGCCAAGGACGCTTCTGCCTATGGAGCCTGTTTCCAGGAAAGGGTAGCTTGCCTTCAGCCCCTGTATCTGCCTTTGGACGATTTCGTAAGTGGGTATTACATCAAATGTCACTACATCGATGTCATATGGAACGGTCAAACGCTGACCAACGGCTATCCTGTCAGGATCGATGCCCGGGTTTGCTGTGATGATCGCATTTACTGTTGTGTAATACATACGTGCTATATTGTATAAAGTATCCCCTGATCTGACGGTGTATGTATCATATCCTCTCAGCAGCCTGTCAAGCACCGACCAGGTCACAGGTCCCACTATTCCGTCGGCCGACAGCCCGTTATTCCTCTGGAAAGCGATGACTGCCTCGTATGTCCTGCTGCCGAATATACCGTCCACAGGTCGGGCATTGTAGCCTATCCTGTTCAAAAGGCTCTGGACCACCCTCACATCCGGCCCGGTCGAACCACGGGAAATAGTCTGCATAAAAAACACCTGTCCTTTGTCACCGCCGATCATATGGAGATTCTATGGATAAACGGCGGTGTAATAAGCTCTCGTATCATTATATTTAGCATTGGATGAAAATGTGTGCCCGGCATAGAGATTGTGTCCGGATTTGCCCCGGTGCAGCTGTCATACCGGAGTGATCTCATTTCCTCAGAAATACTGCCTTTTCTTGATATTTATTGAGTTTTGATATAAAATCAAGTTCATAGTTCGGGAAATTATTGAAACACTCAGAAGAGGTAATATGAATAAAACAGGCTGCAAGGATGTGCTTCAGCATGATTCCAAGCTTCTGACCACACTGTTGGACGTTTCCAACCTAGTTTCCTCCACGATGGAGCTCAGAGCGCTGCTTGAAGCCATTCTGGACAAACTCAGGACCATAATTGAGTATAGTAATGCAAAGATCTTCATTTCAGAAGGCGAGTATGGCAGGGTGATAGCACACAGATCCGTCCTAAAGCCTTCCCAGGAGGCTTCTTATACGCTGCCCCTCGGGAGGGATATGCTGCTGGGCAGAGAGCCAATGGTTATAGATGATATCCGATCGGACAGCGCGCTGGCTGTCACTTTCAGAAAAAACATGCATGAATATATGGATACGGTCTTTGGTGAAACCAGATGCTGGATGAGCCTGCCCATGGTGTTCAAGGATAGTGTTATCGGTATATTGACCCTGGACCATAATGAAGCGGGATACTATAAAGCACATCATGTGGAGCTCGGGACCGCATTTGCCAACCAGGCGGCCATAGAGTATATGAATGCCAGTCTGTATAATGAGACGGCCAAAAAGGCGGATGAGATAAAAACCCTATTCAGTATACAGCAGGCAATAACCAGCCGCCTGGAGCTTGATTCGGTGCTTCGGCTCATCGCAGGCGAAGCCAAAAGACTGACTTATTCAAATTCCACGGCTGTCTTCCTGGTAGAAGGAGAAGATCTGGTGCTGTCGATATATGCGGGAGATGACCTCGAGGGCCTGACAGGACTGAAGATACCTATAAGAGGTTCGGCCATGGGAGAGAGCTTACACCTCCGTGAGTCCGTCATTATGAAGAGGTCACAGCTGGAGATGATGCCGGAGAACATACTCATCGATGCCACTGCCATGAGCACCTGCATGCTGGTCCCCTTACTGGCGGGTTCAAGGCCTGTGGGTGTAATTGCCGCCTTCAGCAGATCAGTGAGTGAGTTTGACTCAGAGGATGAGAGAATATTCAACATGTTTGCGCCAAGTGCAGTGATCGGGATAGAAAATGCAAGACTGTACCAGGAGGAAAAAAGAAGGCTGCAGGAAAATGAACAAAGAAGGCTTGTGGCCGAAGGTCTTAAGGATATACTCAGGGCGTTGAATTCAAACAGGTCCCTGGAAGATATACTCGGCTTTATCATCAAAGAGGCGTCACGGCTTCTGCACACTGACGCAGCCGCGCTTTTCAGGCTGGATGCCAGCAAGAGCGGGCTCAATCTCGTAGCTTCATGCGGATTGCCGCATTTCAATGAAATAGACAGCGAAGTCGACGTAGGGGCGGATATACTGAAAAAAGCGTTTATTGAAAGAAGGCCTTTAGTAAAGACCGATATGAGAGATATAGTACTGCCGCAGGACGCTCACCCACTGATGGAAGTGCACTTCAAATGGATCAGGGACAATTGCAGCAGCATGATGGCTGTACCCCTGGTGTGCAAGGATGAAGTGTATGGCGGGATCATACTGTATTTCCACCATGAAAGGTCCGGTGACCGGGCTTCACTAAGGGAGGATATCAGTCTTGCCATGACATTTGCCGACCAGGCTGCGTTGGCGATCGATAATACGAGGTTGAAAAAGCAGGCAGAGGAGACGGCAGTCATTGCAGAGAGAAACAGGCTCGCCCGTGATCTGCACGATGCTGTGACCCAGACATTGTTTTCGGCAAGCCTGATAGCGGAAGTGGTGCCGCGGATATGGAACCGCAGCCATGAGGAAGGCATGAAGCGGCTCAATGAGCTGAAACAGCTGACCCGGGGCGCGCTGGCTGAAATGAGGACCCTTTTGTTTGAGCTTCGCCCTGCAACTCTGGAGGAAGCGCCTCTTGAGGAGCTGCTGAAGCAGTTGAGCGAGGCGGTCACGGGCCGGGCAAGGATCCCTGTGAAGCTTGACTTCAAGGGGACCTCAAAGCTTCCGGCCGATGTGAAGATAGTATTTTACCGTGTGGCCCAGGAGGCACTGAACAATATATCAAAGCATTCAGGTGCTAAAAACGCGGTGCTGGAGCTTAATATAAACGAAGACAAGCAGCTGGATATCATCGTTGCCAGCCTTAACGTGACCGATGACGGGAATGGATTTGATCCCGGCAAGGTCACTTCCGGACATTTTGGCCTGAGCATAATGAAGGAACGTGCAGAGACAGTGGGAGCTGTGCTTAAGGTCAGGTCGGAGATGGGGCAGGGGACAGCTGTGGAGCTCCAGTGGGTGGGGAATAAATAATGCTGCTGAATCAAAGTAGAGAGGTGAAGATATTATGAGCGGCACGATCAGAATAATGATAGCTGATGATCACAGTGTTGTCAGAAGTGGTCTCGGAGCGTTTTTGCAGGTGTTTGACGACTTTGAACTGGTGGGTGAGGCCTCAAACGGAAAGGAAGCTGTGGAAGTCTGCGGGACATGTGATCCCGACGTGATCCTGATGGATCTGGTGATGCCGGTGATGGATGGAGCCCAGGCAACGAAGGAGATCAGGGAGCATTATCCTGATGTGCAGGTGATAGTTCTGACCAGCTTCAAGGAGGATGATCTGATCGAGGGGGCTCTGCAGGCAGGGGCAATAGGCTATCTGCTCAAAAACGTGTCCGCCGATGAGCTTGCTCAGGCGATACGCTCCGCCAGCATCGGGCGCCCGACCCTTGCACCGGAAGCGACACAGGCATTGATTAAGGCTACGGGCCGAAAGAAATCCGGCGGTGATGAGCTGACAGCCAGGGAGAAGGAGGTCCTGAAAATGATGTCAGACGGACTGAGTAATCCTGAGATAGCAAAAACCCTAATCATCAGCAGATCCACTGTAAAATTCCATGTCAGCAGCATTTTGTCGAAGCTTGAGGCGTCCAGCAGGACCGAAGCTGTTTCAATAGCGCTGCAGAGGAAACTGATATAAGTCTGCCGGCATATGGGACCTGGTCAACCGGCCAGGTAGAAAACCGGCCATAAGGACATAAATAATCCCCCCATCTGATTGAAGTCAGGATGGGGTTTTTTTATTACAATTTAATAGAGAGTACAATTGCAGACATTTTGCCTGTTGTGTTATGAGGTGGTTGGATTGAAGATATTGATCGCTGACGACCAATCTGAGGTTAGGTATGCGTTAAGGGTGTTGTTTGAGCAGCAGGACCGATTTTTTGTGGTCGATGAAGCCTGGGATATGGACAGCCTTTTTTCGAAGGTCGGGAGGGGAAAGCCTGACCTTCTTCTGCTGGACTGGGAGCTGTCAAACCGTGGTATGGCCATTGCCGCAGCGCGGATCAGGGAGTTGGTGCCCGGTATGGGCATCATAGCCCTCAGCAGCCGTCCGGAGGCTGAAAAAAACGCAATAGCGGCGGGTGTGGACGCTTTTGTCAGTAAGGGCGACAATCCCGACAAGCTGCTTTCCACGATCAACTCACTGGGATAGTACCTGGCCGGAAGGCCAGTACCTTACTGAACAAGTGGACTGTAAAAATATCCATCAAATGGACTGGTAAAAATCTGTTCATTTGACTGATGTATATACAAGGGATTAAAAATATAATAGACGGTGTAGAGAGAAATTGCATTCCCAGGACCGATCCTAAGGAGTGCGGAGTAATTATCGGAGGTGATCCAATGGAAAGAACAGATTCCGTATTGGTTTCAAGATGCTTGAATGGGGACAACGAAGCCTTTGCAGAGTTGATTTCAAGATACAAGAGACTGATCTACTCAGTTGCCTATAAGTTTTCAAAGGACAATGAAGAAGTAAATGATATGGCACAGGAAGCATTCATCAAGATTTACAGGTCGCTCTCCAGATACGATGATCAATACAAGTTTTCGACCTGGAGCGTCAAGGTCGCCACCAATATATGCCTTGATCATGTAAGGCGCAAAAAGATCAACCTGGTTGCTCTTGAAGAGGTGGAAAATTTCACAGGTACATCCAACTCGCCGGAGGAATACTATCTGAGGAAGGAAAAGTCCCAGGTGCTGAAGGATGCCATAGATGAGCTTCCCGAAATATACAGGGTGCCTATCGTTATGTACCACCAGAAGGGAATGTCCTACAAAGAGATCGCAGAGCATCTTGACAAGCCGATGTCCATCATCAAGAACAGGATCTTCAGGGCGAGGAACACACTGAAGCAAAATCTCGCAGGCGCCGTAATGTAGACCCTGACAACGCGCCGTATTATTTCATGATAACACCCTCCAAAAACAGCGGAGCCGGTCCGGCAGTTCACAATCATGGACCGCCGACGCTGTTTTATTTTCCCCGGATGCAGAGATGCCGATAACTTAAGTTCTTGACTATCATTATCGTGCTAATTATAATGATGAGGTACGGCAACAATATGTCAACTTACGTGGGGGTATGCGGATGAAGAGCATATATATTGTGTTGACAGCTACCGGTACTCTTTTTTCAAGGTGTATCGGCCTGTATACAAAAGCAAGGTACAATCATGTGTCTCTGTGTCTGGATTCCAAGATCCACGAGTTTTACAGCTTCGGCAGAAAGATCAGATGGTTCCCGCTCTATGGGGGATTTGTTATAGAACACACCGACAGCGGTATGTTCAAGGCCTTCGGGAACACGATGTGTGCCATATACAGACTGGATATAGAGGATTACAAATTCCGGTCTCTGGAGCAGGACGTGGCCGGCTTCATAAAAAACAGAAGAATGTACGGATACAACCTCCTGGGGCTATTTGGAGTAATGATGAACAGACCTTTGAAAAGAAGGAACAAGTTTTTCTGCACACAGTTTGTTGCCACGATGCTGGCAGATAACGGGATATATGATTTTGGAAAGGATCTGTCACTGGTCACGCCCCAGGATTTTTATGGGATACCGGACCTGATGCCTGTATATGAGGGAAAGCTGTCAGAGTTGGGCAGAGTTATGCCGCTGGGCACTATAACTGCAAATATTTGAAATGTATATAAAAGGGGCTGTCTCAAAATGAACTATGAGACAGCCCCTTTCACCTTTTTCTAGTATACGAACACCATGCGGCCGATCCATGCTTTAACGGGCTTTGACCAAAGCCATTTGTTGGTGGCGCTGTCATCAAAGTAGAAGAGAGCGCCGTTACTCGGGTCATTGCCTTTCAGTGCTTCGAGGGCGGCATTCCTGTCCTGCTGTGACGCGGGTTTTTTGATCATTCCGTTTTTGACAGGCGTAAATTGATAATACCCATTGCTGCTGATTTCATATATAACGGATGATATTGTGTTTGGGAACAGATCGCTCTTTATCCTGTTCACTATTACCGCTGCGACACCGACTTTTGCTGCATATGGTTCACTTTCAGCTTCTGCCCTTACTAGTCTGGCCAGCAGATCGAGCTCTGCCTCAGTATACGATATGACAGCTTTACTGCTGTTTGTTGACGAATTCGTGCCGGCGGCCATACCTGGAATATTCAGCTGCTGTCCGGGATATATCATGTCATCCCATTTGTTGTTTGCCTTTCTCAGCTGAGCTAAAGAAATACCATACTTGCCTGCTATGATGCTCAGTGTTTCTCCGCTTTTTACCGTATGGCTCCGGGCCCTTACATAAAGCTTCTGACCGGGATAGATCGTATCGCCGGACAGCTTGTTGTCCGATTTTATCACCGTGTAAGATGTGTTGAACATCTGTCCGATGATGTACAGCGAGTCGTTGCGCTGTACCGTGTAGCTTGCACCAAAGGCAGCCTGGGCTGTCAGTACAACAGATAAAACGACACCGGCAGTCAATGCCGCTGCTTTTTTGAATAATTTCATTTTTCCCCCTTTTCGCCTCCGAGGTTAGTTTTCGGGTTCGGGTCGAGGTAACCCTGCTCAAAATGAGATTCACCCACTGGACTTATCGGTGCATGAGGACATTCCCATGCTTACCGGTCCCGGTATTGCTTGTCCCCCGTACTCTCTTCGAGATTCGGCTTTTTATTTTTGGCAGCGCCTCTTCCTCTTTCACTGCTAACTGTGATAATTAATGAAGCGCCGGTCTTATGTCAACATGTATTCTAACAGAGGAGCTTATGCTTTTCCATGATACATTTCTGGCAGAAGTGGTAGTATAATGGAGAAAGAGATAATGATTTTCAGGAGACATTCCTTTGCTTTTGAAGCAGCTTCCCTTGCACAGGAGTGTCCCCTTACCGAATGAGGTTGATAAGATATATGTATGGATTGGTGCTGGAAGGCGGAGGCGGCAGGGGAGCGTACCAGATAGGTGCCTGCAGGGCCATAAGCGAAATGGGGCTGGAGATCTCAATGGTGGCGGGTACATCGGTGGGAGCCCTCAATGGAGCTATGATCGTGCAGGGGGATGTAGAAAAGGCCTATGATATATGGTACGATCTGGAGCCGAACAATGTAATAAAGATGGCAGATTTTTATCTGGAGGGCTATGTGGACCATGGCTTCAGGCCCGATGCAATGAAGAGCTTTATCCGCAGGGTAAAAAAGGTGATAGCAGAGGGAGGTCTGGATGTAGAGCCTCTGGAGAAAATGGTGAAGGGCGTGCTGGATGAGGAGAGGATACGCAGGTCATCGACAGGTTTTGGAGTGGTGACTGTTGACCTGACTGAAAGAAAGGCTGTGGAAATCTACAAGGAGGATATTCCAAAGGGGCAGCTTGTCGATTATGTCATAGCCAGTGCGAGCTTTCCTGCCTTCAAAAGAGCCATCATAGACGGCAGGGCATTCATAGATGGTGCACTGTATAATAATCTTCCCATAAACATGGTAAGTGACAGGGGACTGAAGGACATCATCGTTCTGCGCACTTACGGCATGGGTATAAAGAGGCGTGTAGATACGAGAGGGCTGAACATTATAAGCATATTGCCCTCGGAAAGTCTGAGCTCTACCCTGGACTTCAGCAACAGGTCCGCAAGGAAAAACCTGAAGCTTGGGTACGAGGATGCCTGCAGAGTGTTGGAAAATCACTTCCGGCAAGGGGCGTAAAATATCACGGTAAGATTTGGCATCAAACATTAATGTCATCGTTTCAGGGTATGCTATATGAACGTAAAAAACATGGAACGGTGATATTTTTTATGATTTTTATTATAGCGACATATGCTGTTTTGGCAGGTTTGATCGTTTACCTGCTGACAGCACTTCTTTCACAAAGGTCAAAGGTCAACGTGGAGGTAAGGGACACAGCACTTACTGATGAAGAATTGCAGAAGCATGCCGTCCAGCTGGCAAGGAACCATCCGGTAGGCAGGTCCAGAAGCCTGAGCTGGCTGATACGCCGGCTGAATGACAACTTCGGTCTGATCTCAGAGGTCCACGGCATGCTCGGCAATGATGCCGGAGACTCATTCCCGACGGCTCCCGCAGCCGAATGGCTCCTTGATAACTTTTATATCATAGAGGAACAGGTAAAGATCATTAGGAGGAGCTTGTCCAGAGGCAGATATTCAAAACTGCCTGTCCTGACCAAGGGCTTTCTGAAAGGATATCCCAGGGTATATGCCATAGCGCTTGAAATAGTGGCACATACCAATGGCAACCTTGATGAAAAAAGCATCACATCCTTCATACAGTCGTACCAGTCACAGACACTGCTTTCAATGGGCGAGCTTTGGGCGGTCCCGCTTATGCTGCGGATCTCGCTTGTGGAAGCAATGCGCAATATCTGTGAAGGTATAAGCTCATCACGACGTGAATGGCATAGAGCCGAAGCCCTTGCGCAGTCGCTGGGCACTGAAGGAGCAGATGAGCACATGATCGGCGCTGTACTGAGCAGCAGGCTGGATAAAGAAACTGTCACACCGGCTTTTGTCGAATATCTCATCCGAAGGCTGCGAAAGCAGGGGAAAACATTGTCGACAGTGATCTCCCTTCTCGATCAGCGCCTTGGACTTGAGGGCACATCTACAAGGGAAATGACAGCCGGCGAGCATCAGGCCCAGGCAGAAATGCAGGTCGCTATCGGAAATTCGATCACCGGACTTCGGCTGATATCGGAATTGGACTGGTCGGAGCTGTTTGAAGCTCTCAGCAGGGTCGAACAGATCCTAAGGGGTGACCCCGCCGGCATCTACCCTTTGATGGATTTTGAATCCCGGGATTACTACAGGCATGAGATCGAAAAAATATCGAGAGCTCTGGGTATCATGGAAACACATGTAGCCGACCAGGCTGTGGAGTGTGCGGAATCGGGGGCAGGTGAAGGGCTCAGCCCGCAGGATCATGTCGGATTCTATATAGCAGGCATGGGCCGTAAACTGCTACTTGCACGCATCAGTAACATTTCAGGCAGAAAATGGAGGTTATCCATGACCTCCTCGTCAAAGCCGAAGGGCCTATATATCGGGATCGTTCTTTTTCTTTTTGTTTTTCTCACAGCATATTTTATGTATTATACAGGTACTCATGATGGCACACAGTCTGTCTTATGGCCTATTATCACGGCCCTGCTGGTCATTATGCCCTCAAGTGAGCTGGCATTATGTCTGACCAACACGATAGCAGGCTATATTTGCAGTCCATCCATGCTTCCGAAGCTGGAGTTCAGGAGCGGAATACCTGAAGATAAGGCATCCTTTGTCATAGTGCCGGCGCTGTTGACCAGTCCTGCAAGGGCAAGGGAGCTTGTAAGCCAGATGGAGGTATGCTATCTGGCCAACAGGGAAGCAAACCTTTTCTTTGCGCTGGTTGGAGATTTCAAGGATGCCGGGTCTGAAAATATGGATGGTGATGATGAAATAACCCGCTCTGCCATAAGCGGGATAGAAGAGCTGAATGCCAGATATTGTGCACAAGGAGCCGCGATTTTCCATTATCTGCACCGCGGCAGGATCTATAACAGTTCTCAGGAAAGATGGATGGGTTGGGAAAGGAAAAGAGGAGCCATCGTTGAATTCAACAGGCTGCTCAGAGGGAGCCGCGATACGGGGTTTCGTATCATAACACCGGAACTGCCGGCACAGCCTCAAATAAAGTATGTCATTACTCTGGATGCAGATACATGGCTTCCGATGGGGGCCGCAAAAAAGCTTATAGGAACGATAGCCCATCCCTTGAACAGGGCTGTGGTCGATGAAACCACCGGCATTGTGAAGGATGGCCATGGAATACTGCAGCCACGGATCGGTGTAAGCATACCGGGAGCAAACAGATCCTTTTTCACAAAGATATTTGCCGGCCAGGGAGGAATAGATCCATACACCACTGCAGTTTCGGATATATATCAGGACATATGGGGAGAGGGTATTTTTACCGGTAAAGGCATATATGATGTTGACATATTTGCCCGGGTACTGCATGACAGGATCCCCGACAATACCGTACTGAGCCATGACCTTCTGGAGGGCTGCCATCTGAGGGTCGGTCTTGTCAGCGACATAGAGCTTGTGGACGGTTATCCCGGCAGCTACAGATCCTTTACTGCCCGTCAGCATAGATGGACAAGGGGTGACTGGCAGCTGCTGCCCTGGCTGGGGCGGTATGTAAGGAAAAGGTCAGGTGAAAAAGTGATCAATGACCTCTCTGGATTGTCAAAATGGAAGATTTTTGACAATTTGAGAAGGAGCCTGCTTTATCCGTCCCTTTTCTTTTTGTTCCTGGCAGGGATACTTTTCCTTCCTGGTGATGTCCTGGTTTGGACGGGGTTTGTGGCGTTTGTTTCCATATCGCCGCTGACAGCCGGCTTTTTGAACTCACTGCTGGCAGGAACCATCCAGTTCAAATCAGGTAAAACCGACTCTGTAGCCATTTCGGGGATGAAGGCTGCTTTGTACCAATCACTTCTGCTGTTCATGTTTATTCCGTTTCAGACAAGCCTTATGCTGGATGCCGTCATCCGAACGGTATACAGAGTCATGTACTCCCGCAGGAATATGCTGGAATGGGTGACTGCCGCTGATGCGGAGGCCGGTGCGGATAACAGCCTGGCCGGTTATTACAAAAAAATGTGGTTTTCAGTCACGGGTGCTGTGATGGTGCTGATTGCTGCTTTTACTGCTTCAAACAAGGCTCTCGTGCCTGCCGCAGCCGCAGCCGCAGCCTGGACTGCTGCTCCACTTGCGGCATACTATATCAGCAGACCTGCTGTCAGAAAACAGAGCAGATTGTCAGATAATGATGTTGCCTTTCTGAAGAGGATATCGAGGAAAACCTGGAGGTATTTTGAGGATCACACAACAGAGGCCGAGAATTATCTGCCGCCGGACAATATCCAGCTGGATCCGCCGAAGGGTTCAGCCCGCAGGACTTCTCCCACCAATATCGGACTTCTTCTGCTATCGATGCTCTCCGCCCATGACCTTGGATATATAGGTCCGGACAGTATGGCGGAGAGACTGGACAGGACAATAAGCACCATGGAGAAACTTGAGAAGTGGAGAGGCCACCTGTATAACTGGTATGACACCATCACGATGAAGAAGCTGCGGCCGCTTTACATATCCTCTGTGGACAGCGGCAATCTTGTCGGGTACATGATGGTATTGAAGGAAGGGCTGAAGGAATACAGGACCGGCAGGCTGATACGTCCTGCATTTGCATCGGGTCTTTCCGATACGATGGAGCTTATGCTGGAAAATGACAGCTCCGGTATTGATAAAAAGCTTCAGAATATGCTGTCGGAAATGGGAGCTGCGGCGAAGATCACTGATATCAGGCAGTGGGAGAGCACACTGAAGGGTGTTGCAGCCTGGCTGGATGCCCTGCCGGAAGAAAAACGACAGGGGAACGACGGCTGGGGCGAAAGGCTGAGTGAAATGGCAGAGCAGTTTACCCGGGAGCTATACTCATATTATCCGTTTTTGGAACGGCCTGACGCAATTGGCGTATTGCAGCGATATGATGCGGAACTGGCAGGTGAGCTGCACGTCCCGGCTTCTCCGCAGGAGCTGCTGTCTCTCTATGGCAAAGCTGCAGAAATATTGGAGGCTGCAGGAAGTGACAGGGATGCTATATTGACCTTCGGAAGGGGAGCTGATCATATTACTGATATGCTCGGACGCTATGAAGATTTGATCCGCAGGATAGCACAGCTTGTTGACGCCACTGAGTTCTCTCCGCTTTTTGACAGCAAAAGACTGCTGTTTTCCATTGGCTATAATGCTGAGGACGGACATCTGAGCAAATCCTATTATGATCTGTTGGCCTCCGAAGCCAGACAGACAAGCTATATTGCCATTGCCAGAGGAGAGGTGGACCGCAGGCACTGGATGAGGCTTGGCAGAAAGCTGACGGGATCGGAGGGAGGCAAGGGTCTTGTGTCATGGACGGGAACAATGTTCGAATACCTGATGCCGCCGATTATCATGAAAAGCTATGAAAATACCATCCTGGATGAGACCTACTCCTTTGTTGTCAAAAGGCAAAGAAAATACTGCAGGCACAGAGGCATACCCTGGGGCATATCAGAATCGGGCTACAGTGCCCTGGACTTTGGCCTCAATTATCAGTACAAGGCATTTGGAGTCCCCGAGCTTGGACTCAAGAGAGGCCTTGCCAACGATATGGTCACAGCTCCATATGCGTCGCTGCTGGCCGTCGGTATAGATCCGGCTCCTGTTGTGGAGAACCTGAGAGAACTGAGGCGTATAGGCATGGAAGGCACCTGCGGCTTCTATGAGGCTGTGGATTTTACCCCGTCCAGACTGGACAGCGGCAGCAGCTTTCGTATAGTAAAGAGCTTTATGGCGCACCATCAGGGTATGAGTCTTGCTGCGCTGAATAATTTCTTCAACGGTGATATACTGCAAAAACGTTTTCATAATGACCCTGTTATACGTTCGGCTGAATTGCTGCTTCAGGAAAAAATGCCTGCCCGGGTCATTTATTCAAAGGGGCACAAGGAGGAATGGGTGAGCCGGAACCACAGGATCGAGCATACGGACAACGCAGCTGCAAGGACATACGGATCTCCCGGGACCATCCCCCCGAACATCCATATGCTGTCAAATGGTGAATATTCAGTATTGATCACAGACGGTGGTTCGGGACGCAGTCTCTGCGGCGATATGGCGGTCAACAGGTGGGAGGCTGATCATGTCAACAAAAAAGGCTTCTATATATTTATTCAGAATATCAACTCAAATACGGCATGGTCGGCCACTTACGATCCCTTCGGCCATGAGCCGGAAAAGTACAGGGTGGTGTTTTCGCCTGATAAGGCCGAGTTTACAAGAAAAAATGGAAATATAGAGTCATACCTTGAAATAACAGTATCGCCTGAGGACAATGCGGAAATCAGACGCATATCGATAACGAATCACAGCGGGCATGTCAGATATGTGGAGCTTACCAGCTTTTTTGAGGCTGTGGCTGCTCCGCCCCGTGAGGATGCTGCACACCCGGCCTTCAGCAAGCTGTTTATCAGGACGGAATTTGTCAGGGACCACATGTGTCTGCTGGCAGCAAGAAGGCAGCGAAAGGCCGGGCAGCGGACATCCTGGCTTGTACACACCATGTCCCTTGAAGATGGGAATGCCGTGGGTGAGGTACAGTATGAGACCGACAGGATGAAATTCATAGGCAGGAACCGGAATATTGCCGATCCGGCAGCAATGGAGCCTGATCAGCCCCTCAGCGGCAGTACCGGTTCGGTGCTCGATCCTGTCATGAGTCTGCGCAGACGTATCAAAGTTGAAGCCGGACAGACTGTCAGGGCCTTGTTTACAGCGGCTGTAGCTGATTCGCGCAGCCATGCCCTTGAGTTGGCTGATAAATATAATGACTTCAGGATATCCGACAGGATATTTGAGCTTTCATGGACGAGAAGCCAGGTGGAGAACAGGTATCTCGGAATCAAGCCCGAGGACATGATATTTTACCTTGAGCTTGTACCTTTCTTTATGTATAACAGCTCCTTCAAAAGGAGTTTTTCGAAGCATATCATGGAAAATACCGGTTATCAGCAGGATCTGTGGACCTTTGGGATATCGGGGGATCTGCCGCTGATGCTTGTTGGGATAAATGAGCCTGCTGACACGGAACTGTTGGAATGGGCACTGAAAGGACATGAATACTGGCGGATGAAGGGCCTCACAGTCGATCTGGCCGTCCTGGTGAATAAAGTGGAGGGATACGACCAGCCGCTGAATGAGAGGATCAGAGATGCCATCGCTGCAAGTCATGCCAGAGAAATGACCAATAAGCATGGGGGAGTTTTCGTTATCAGCAGAGGAGATATAGATGAAAAACAGGTATCCCTCCTTTATACCGCTGCCTCTTTGATAGTGGAGGACAGCATCGAGGCCTTCAGAAGCAGTATAAAGAGCGCCGTATCTGCCCGTGAAGCTGAACATCCCGCCAATACATGCAATGACGAGGAAAGACCGCGCAGGATAACGGTACATAACAGGTCCGTGAATGAAAGACTTTTGTTCTTCAACGGCATCGGAGGATTTTCCGAGGATGCAAGGGAATATGTAATCAGGCTTGAAGGCGGGCGTACAACTCCGCTGCCCTGGTCCAACGTCATCGCCAACAGGTCCTTTGGCTTTATCGTCACCGAGAGCGGAGGGGGATACACCTGGTGTCAGAACAGCCGCGAGTTCAAGCTCACGCCATGGGACAATGACCCTGTGACGGACCGACAGGGAGAAGTGTTTTACCTGAGCGATATCGACGAGAAGTGTCATTGGAGCCTCACTCCAATGCCGGCACCGGGCAATGGGGCATACACTGTGCGCCATGGTCCGGGCTGCAGTGTTTTCCGGCATGAAAGCAATGGGATAGCGCAGACGCTGACAATGTTTGTGTCTTTGGATCATCCTGTCAAGATATGCATCGTCAGACTGAAAAATCTGACAGGCAGGCAGCGGAAGCTGAAGATAACCTGGTATATCAGGCCTGTGCTTGGTGTCGATGAGAGTCAGACATCCCGGTTCATTGTTACCGGAATGGATAAAAACGGGGTACTGTTCATTGAGAACAAATTTACCGGTGAGTTCAGAGGCAAAACAGCTTTTGTGGCTGCCAGCCCCGGAGAAGTATCATTTACATGCGACAGGACAGCATTCATCGGTCATAATGGCAATCCGGCAGAGCCGGCAGGTCTGCATGGAGGCAAACTCTCCGGTGAGGCAGGCGCAGGTCTGGATCCATGTGCGGCTGTCAGCTGTATTGCGGAACCGGCACCTGAGGAGGAGACGGCTGTCGTTTTTCTCCTGGGCTGTACTGACGGTACAGAGCCGGTACAGGGTATCGTAAAAAGATTCGCGGCTGTTGAAGGGGCTGTAAATGAGCTGGAGCGTGTAAAATCATTCTGGAGTGAAAGACTTGATGCAATACGTCTGAGTACCCCTGATGATTCCTTCGATGTTCTGATGAACGGCTGGCTCGTCTATCAGTCTACAGCCTGCCGGATGTGGGCCAGGTCAGGATATTATCAGGCCGGGGGAGCCTATGGCTTCAGGGATCAGCTGCAGGACTGTATGGCCTTGCTGAACACTGATCCCGGGCTTTCAAGAGATCAGATACTGCTGCATGCTTCAAGACAATTCAAGGAAGGCGATGTGCAGCACTGGTGGCATGCGGAGACGGGCAAAGGCATAAGGACAAGGTACTCGGATGATTTGCTGTGGCTTGCCTATGTCACGGCAGAGTATTTGGAGAAGTCCGGTGATGAATCAATACTGAGAGAGACAGTACCGTTTTTGGAGGGAAATCTGCTTGAGCAAGGTGTGGATGAGAAGTATGAAGAGCCAAGAGAGTCAGATGCAGCGGCGAGTTTGTATGAACACTGCGTGTTGGCCATAGACAGGTCGCTGGCCACAGGACCGCATGGCATACCGCTGATTGGAAGCGGTGACTGGAATGACGGAATGAATACGGTAGGCAATAAGGGCTCCGGTGAGAGTGTTTGGCTTGGCTGGTTCCTCATATCGATACTCAACAGGTTTATTCCGATATGCAGGCTTATGGATGATCCCGGAAGAGCCGAACTTTATCGTGAAAAGAGCGGGGAGCTTATTGAGAGTATCGAAAGGGAGGCGTGGGACGGAAGCTGGTACAGGAGGGCATATTTTGATGACGGCACGCCCCTTGGTTCGGTAAACAATTCAGAGTGCATGATAGATTCCATATCCCAGTCGTGGTCGGTAATATCAGGGGCTGCAAGACCCAAGCGCGCCCGGGAAGCCATGGCAGCTGTGCTAAAGCATCTTGTGGATACGGGTGAGGGCATAGTCAAGCTGCTTGCCCCTCCGTTTGATGATGGGGAGCTTAAGCCCGGCTATATCAAGGGATATGTACCGGGAGTCCGGGAAAACGGCGGACAGTATACCCACGCCGCGACATGGGTGGTGCTTGCCTTCACCAAGCTTGGCATGGGTGACAAGGCCTGTGAGATATTCCATATGCTAAATCCCATCAATCATACCAGGACCGATTTTGAATATTCAAGGTACAAAACAGAGCCCTATGTTATGGCCGCGGATGTATATGCAGTGAGCCCCCACGCCGGCAGGGGAGGATGGACCTGGTACACCGGCGCGGCAGGCTGGCTCTACAAGGTAGGACTTGAGAATATAGCGGGCTTTGTGAAAAAGGGTGAAAGACTATATATAAATCCATGTATTCCATCCACATGGAAAAAATACGAGATAGTTTACAAATACAGAGATTCGACCTTCTTCATAGAAGTAAGCAATCCTGACGGTGTGAGCTGCGGAGTATCACACATCATTGCTGACGGCAGTATATGCAACACAGGTTATATAGACCTGACGATACCCGGCCGCCATAATATCCAGGTCGTCATGGGCGCGCCGTATCACTTTGTACCTGTTGCGGAGCCAAATGCTGCCGGCTCAAGGATCGGGAAATCGTAGCCATCCTCGTACATTTCGGCCAGCATACGGACAGCTCCCGTAAAATCACTGATCAGGTCAAGACCCCTTTCTTCAAGGAGATGCTGGAGGATGCCGCTTTCACGATAAACCCACCGGGCATATCTGGAACGCTCCTTCATATATTCCTCCAGTATCTTGGGATCATCTATATCATCGATTATTTCCGAGCAGATGAAAAAGTTGCATACCGTTGTTCTGAACCTTGCCGGCAGCATACAGCCCTTTTCAGGCACTACAAAGGGACAGGTCCTGAAAAAAATGGTATGATCCTTTATGCCGCCTGTCTCAATCAGTGCTCCTGACGCCATGTATTTTTCATATGCATCCTTGTCGAAATGACCGGTAGAATAAAGATTGAATCTGTTTACCTTTGTGCCCGGATATGACAGTATCATATCCAGCGCCCTGCGGCCTCCCTCCAGAGCAGCCATCCTCTGGATATCGACCAGTGTGAATTCCGGAAAGTAATGACAGCAGCCTCTGTTTATAATGCTGCATAAGCTTTTTCCCATTATACTTTTGCAATGGCTGCAATCGGTACAGCCGATCTGAGGTACCCCCATATCAAAAAAAACAAAAATATTTCCCATAAATCGCCCCCTGACATATCTGTATTTTAAGCACTTTTCAACTGTTGCTCAAGTCACTGTGAACCACTATTTCCAACACTTATTATAATTATGTCATGGCATTATGACAATATTTTTTTACATACAAAAGATGGGATATTAGGGGAAATTATGTTGAACATGTGACGATAATGTAATATAATATACATATATAGTAGCTACTCAAATATTCTGTTATTATGTTGTTTCACGGCTTTATTCCAGGTATCAGAAGTATGGAGGTTTCCCGGTTAGCATCAGCACAGGAATCTTAGGTAAGCAGGGTGGCGTTATTGTGTTCTGGGAGGTGGATGGCCTTGAAAGACAGAAAATTCTCATATCGCATCAGGAGAATCAACAAATTAAGACAAAAACTATATCGATTACTCGAAACCGAGCACTTTACCAGCAGCAATGTGTTAAGGCACAGCCGCGAGCTTGATTCCCTTATATTGCAATATTACACAAAACAGGATCACGAATTGAATGAACCATAAACCAATACTACCAGGAATGGCAATACTATCAATGCGACAGCCAGATTTCCGGTGCCTGCGGTGGGGATCTGATGGCCGAATATGGTTTGTCCTGCAATGAGACAGCTTGCAGCCAGACCTGATACAAGGCCTCCCAACGCGCCGGAGCTGATCATCATAGGATGGACCTTGTCGGCAGAAGGTCGGCTGATGTCCGTGGGGTGCATGATATCCGTCCAGAGCAGATTGTTTTTCTTTGCAAAGGAGTAGACGAGAGGAAGCAAAACAGGTCCCAATACCAGTGAGGTCACTGTATTGTTCAATGTGATTATTATCGCGAGGGCCGAAAAACTTGCCAAATTCAAAACATCAAGACCCCAGGCAATGGTAACGGCGCAGGCAGTGCTTGCAATAAAGCTCGTTATGCCGAAACGGGCAAGCTTCCAGGGGGAGTTGATGGTCGGAGCCCTGTCCTCGCCATGCCTCTGCTTTATATGATACCATAGCTTGTATGGTATGAAGGCATGGAGGAAATTGCCGATGAAACCGAATATAGATCCGGCCGAAAATGTGCCAAAAAGGTCGCCTCCCAGGTTTCCTATGGCGGAGCCCCACGCGCCTGCGGGACCGAACAGCAGTCCGAAAATAATGGGAAGCAGCGAGGCGGGCCTGATCTCTGTGATGCCGGGTATGATTACGATGGATTTTGTGGGCAGCAGAAAAAGCATGTATATGCCTGCGCACAATACAGTGAGAGCGACCATCATGCCATATTTCCACATACTGATCAGTTCCTTCACAGCATCCTCCGAGGGTTTGTTTAAAATATTGTATCATTTTCCATATAGCTGTGTCCACAAAATGACATCTATCAGCGGCCGGGTTTTATTGATCCGTTATTGCAGAATAAATAAATGGTATTTTTCGAATAAGTGTGTTAGCATATTATAAGGCGGTATTCGTATGAAACCGTACTTTGTAAAAATCAATTTGCGACTTATATCCTTCGGGAATAAGAGCGGGAGGTCGATGATAATGAAAAAAGAAATCGGTAAGAGAAGGTTCAACACAAGACAGATCGCAGTAGTCGGTATGCTCTCGGCAATATCCATCGTACTTGGGTCTACAGGATTCGGATTTATTCCGCTTCCAATGGCAAAGGCAACCATCATGCACATACCCGTCATCATCGGAGCGATCCTTGAGGGTCCTGTAGTTGGCCTGGTCGCGGGTCTCATCTTCGGAGTTTTCAGCATAATCCAAAATCTCACAAATCCCTCGATTCTTTCATTTGCGTTTTTGAATCCGCTGGTATCGGTGCTTCCAAGAATGCTTATCGGAATAACCACATATTACTCCTATAAGATACCCTTTATAAAAAATGATGTGCTGAAGTCGGCTGTTAGTGCAGTTGCGGGGACACTGACCAATACCGTGGGCGTACTTGGCATGATATACCTGCTCTATGCGGCTGAGTATGCACAGGCAAGAGGGATAGAGCCGCAGACTGCCGCGACGGCCATCTTTGGGATCGCATTGACCAACGGTCTGCCTGAGATCCTGGTGTCTGTAGCATTAACGATACCTATAGTGGTGGCTGTTAAAAAGCTGATAAAGAAATAGGACTCACCAAAAAATAAAACAGCGTGGGAAATAAATATTCCCCGCTGTTTTTTGATGTTTTCATATCAGGCTCAGCTCTGAGGCATCTGGAGATCCTTCATAAATCTCATCAGATTGTCCATTGTCAAAAACAGGTCGTCCCTGCATCTGAGCTTCGCTTCACGGAATGGGACCGCGACCCGGTTTATGCTGAATATGGCAGTGACACCTTCATTATATGCGTTTTCTACATTGTCGCCTATGTCGCCGACGATAGCTATGAGGGGTACTCCAGCCTTTTTTGTACGTCGTGCCACACCGATCACCACTTTGCCGCGGAGGGACTGGAAATCGATTTTCCCTTCACCGCTGAAGACAAGGTCGGCCCCCTCCAGCAGGGAGTCAAAACCTACCGTATCAAGAACTGTTTCTATACCCATCTGCAATCTGCTGTCGAAAAATGCAGCCATACCGCCGCCCATTCCGCCGGCAGCGCCTGCTCCGGGCATTTCAGCTATTTCCTTGCCGAGATCCCTCTTGATGACGACAGCCATATGCAGCAGGTTCTCATCCAGTATTTTCACCAATGCTTCGTCGGCGCCCTTCTGGGGACCGAAGACATATGCCGCACCGTTGGGGCCGCATAGTGGGTTGTCTATATCGCACATCGTTATTATCTCAGCCTGTGCGACTTCAGGATCCAGGCCGCTGATGTCTATAGAGGAGATGTTGCTCAGAGTTTCACCGACAGGGACGAAGGGATCGCCCGAAGCGTCCCTGAACACGATGCCCGCGGCGGCAGCTGCACCGCAGCCGCCGTCATTGGTGGAGCTTCCCCCAAGCCCGACGATTATTTTTTTACAGCCGGATCTTGCGGCATGCAGAATAAGCTGGCCGACTCCATAGGTACTTGTCTTTCCGGCCTGCCTGTTCTCGCCGACGAGAGGCAGACCGGCAGCTGCCGCCATTTCTATGACAGCTGTATTGTCAGGCAGTATGCCGTAAAAACTCTCCATATCTTCGAGGTACGGGCCCTTGACTTTGACAGCGATCCTTTCACCGCCCAGGGCTGCAAGAAAAGAGTCGACGCTGCCCTCGCCGCCGTCCGCCACCGGTATACTGACAACATCGGCCTTTGGATAGTATGAGTGGATCGCTTTCTTCATAATGGCGCATATTTCGCTTGATGACATGGTGCCCTTGAATGAGTCGGGTATCAGTAATATTTTCTGCATTTGCTTCTCCTTTGCCTAGTACGTTACATAATAATATATAAGTTTACCAGACAACCATATCATAAAACAAGCCAGAGCAAAAAGACACCGACCATTGCGGCTATACCCTCCACCAGCGTTACGAGGGTCTGAGTCTTATAGCCCTGTTCAGGGGTCATTGAGCCGAAATTGGTCACGACCCAGAAATATGAGTCGTTTGCGTGGGAGACGGTCATTGCACCGGCGCCGATGGCCATTACGGTGAGTGCACTCAAGGCGGCTGTATCAAGACCAAGAAGTCCGAGAAGCGGAGCCATGATACCTGCTGTTGTTGTGATGGCTACCGTTGAGGATCCCTGTGCGGTCTTTAGAATAGCAGCCAGTATGAACGGGAAGAATATACCTACAGTTTGCAGCAATTCAGCGTTTGATGTAATATACTGGACCATGCCGGATACGGCTATCACTCTGCCGAGTACTCCGCCTGCTGCTGTTACAAACAGTATGGGTCCGACTGTTCTCAGAGTCTCATCAGTGATTTTGTAGAAATCCTTCATGCTTCTTGTGTCAGCAAGCAGCCAGACACCGAACAGGGTGCCGACGGCAAGAGCTATGATAGGAGTTCCGAGAAATACGCTAATATCATATGCCATACCGGTCCATTTGGCCATTGATGCTATTGAACCCAAAGCCATCAGCAGTATTGGTACTATAATCGGACTGAGTGAGAGAAGACCGCTTGGCAGTCTGCCATGTTCTGCAACTATCTGCTCATAGGTTTTGACTATTTCACCCTCTTTCGCAGCTTTATCGGCTTCGTCTTCTGCTCTGACTCGTTTGCTTATGAATTTTGCATAGAGGTATGATGCAATGAGAGCAGGTATCGAAACCAATACGCCAAGTCCAATGACAAGCAGAAGATTGTTTCCTATTCCAAGAGTGTTTGCTGCTGCTATCGGGCCGGGAGTAGGCGGTATGAATACATGGGATGCATACAGGCCGGCAGAGAGGCAAACCGTCATTGCCACACTGCTGGTTCCGGTTCGGCGAACCAGCGCTCTGCGGATAGGGTTCAATATAACAAACCCGCTGTCGCAGAATACGGGTATGGAAATGACCCATCCCATTATCAAAAGAGCCAGATCGGGACGTTTTGATCCTACAAGCTTTATGACCATATCTGCAAGCTTGAATGCTGCTCCTGATTTTTCAAGTATGGTACCTATCAGTGCGCCGAGGATGATAACTATACCGATGCTTGTGAAGGTGCCGCTGAAACCGGAGCCGATAACATTCGGAAGACCCATGACGACAGTTCCGTCAGCTTGTGTTACATTGACCAAAGGGATTCCCGCTACAAGTCCAAGCAGCAGTGAGACCCCCATTATTGAAAGGAAAGGATGGATTTTCAGCTTTGATATCGCAAAAATCATGAGGATTATCGCGATCACAAAAGCAATAATGAGACCTAAGCCTGACATAATTCTACCTCCCATGATGATTCATATGGTTTATAGTATTTCAAAATCCTAAGTATTTATTATTTTATTCATGGGATATCCATCACATTCCTAATCTGTTTTGACATTGTATAAATACGTGTTATAATACATTTTGATGATTGATTTACATTTTTTCGTATTGAAGAAGGAGCAGGAAAATGGGACTATATGAGCAATGGACAAAGATGACTGAAGCCGATATGAGCCAGGCACAGAACAATGCGTTCTGGAAGGACTATCTGGAAAAGGAGAAGGACAACTACAGTCATATATTGGAGAACCGTATGGATAAGCTCGAGGGAAGACTGGCGGATGTGGCCCAGACCTTTGGTATGGATCCGGTGGTGTTTGCCGGGTTTCTTGATGGTATCAACACGAGCCTGGTGAAAGAATTGGACATAGATGCTCTTACAGAGGATACAGTACTGTCAGCTGAAATAGATTTTGAAAAGCTGTATTGGAATATGCACGAAGCAAAGGCGGACTGGCTTTATAATCTGGAACAGTGGGAAGGCGTGCTCTCAGAGGAAAGGCGCAAGGAGCTCACAAGAGAGTTCAGGCAGTCAAAGATAGCTGTAAGCAGCAAGGTGGGCAGAAACGATCCCTGTCCCTGCGGAAGCGGTAAAAAATATAAAAAGTGCTGTTTGCAGTGAGGTGACACTTCTTTAGTATAGGCGCTGAAGCAGGAATGTGGGGTATGCCCCCTTTTGAAGGGTATAGAAAGGATGAGATCAGCTTTATGAATGAAAAGATCAAAATGCAGGTGCCGTTAGTTGAGATGGACGGAGATGAGATGACCAGGATCATCTGGCAGCTCATAAAGGACGAACTTCTCCTTCCATACATAGAATTGAACACCGAGTATTACGACCTGGGGCTCAGGCATCGGGACGAGACAGATGACCAGATCACGGTTGAGGCTGCTATGGCGGCTAAGAAATATGGCGTGGCTGTAAAATGTGCTACCATCACACCCAATGCCCAAAGAGTCGGGGAATATGGACTGAAGCAGATGTGGAAGAGCCCCAACGGTACCATCAGAGCCATACTTGACGGCACAGTATTCAGAGCTCCCATATTGGTGGACAGTATAAAACCATCGGTAAGGACATGGAAGAAGCCCATAACTATCGCGCGTCACGCGTACGGCGATATATACCGGAATGTGGAGTACCGTGCTGAGGGTCCCGGGACTGCGGAGCTCGTATTCAGAGGACAGGACGGCAAAGAGCGAAGAGAGACAGTCTTTGAATTCAAGGGGCCGGGTGTCATAATGGGCATGCACAATATAGATGCATCCATCGTGAGCTTTGCCAGAGCCTGCTTCAATTATGCCCTTGATGTGAAGCAGGACCTGTGGTTTGCTACAAAGGATACTATCTCAAAGATATATGATCATACCTTCAAGGATATTTTCCAGGAGGTATATGACAATGAATACAGGGAAAAATTCACTGAAGCAGGCCTGGAGTATTTCTACACGCTGATCGACGATGCCGTGGCAAGGATCATCAGATCTGAAGGAGGCATGGTCTGGGCATGTAAAAACTACGACGGCGATGTTATGTCCGATATGGTGGCAACAGCCTTCGGCTCCCTGGCGATGATGACGTCGGTGCTTGTTTCTCCGGAGGGTATTTATGAATACGAGGCCGCCCATGGGACGGTCACAAGACACTACTACAGACACCTCAAGGGAGAGGAGACTTCGACAAATTCCATGGCTACACTGTTTGCCTGGACCGGGGCACTCAGAAAGAGAGGGGAGCTGGATGGCAATACCGCTCTGACTGATTTTGCCGATACCCTCGAGGCAGCTTCTATAAAGACGATAGAAGAGGGAGTTATGACAAAGGATCTGTCACAGCTCTCTGAACTAAGTGAAAAGAAGATAGTGAATACCGCAGATTTCCTCAAGGAGGTCCGTGTGCGACTTGACTCGATGCTCAGCGGAAAATAGTAGGAGTTGGACTGTATGCTGAAGATGGCAGGCGCTATAGCAGCAGAGATGCTTTATTCGATTTTGAGAAGCTACTCTTTTGTAGTATTGTATGTACTTGTGATTTTTTTCATCAAGGTACAATACAGGAAATATAACGAACTGCAATCCGAAATATATGGCAGGCCTGCATACAGCACAAGGGATATAATCGAGAAGATATTTCTTGCAGGGCTGGCTGCCGGGTTTGCATCCAGCTTTCTCACTGTGGCAGCCGGTGTGACTATTGAAACAGATACGATCAGGTATCTGTTTTATGTTATGTGCCTTCTGCTTCTCATCGATCTGAGATTTGTAAGCATACCGTATGCCGCAGGCCTTTTGGCTGCTGTAAGCCTGATCCCGGGTACGCCCCAGATATACCTGCCGTCTCTTCTGTTCCTTGTTGCGGTACTGCAGCTTGCGGAAAGCATCCTTGTTTTCCTTTACAGGAAGAAGGATTACATCCCGGTATTCCTGCGGCACAAAAATGAAATCACGGGAGCCTTTCTGATACGCAGGTACTGGATGGTCCCCATTGTATTCTTTACGTATATGGCCCAGCAGAGCTCCATATCACTGGATTTTTCGGCAAGCTGGCCATTGATATTCAATGTGCCGCCATTGTCCGGGGCAGTCTATGCTCTGGGGCTTGACTCACTTGTGGCTGTACTGTGTCATACAGATATCGCTATAGCGACCCAGCCGGAAAAGAGGTCCGCCAGAAGCTCCATCCTGCTGTTGGGGTATAGTACGGTTTTGATGCTTCTGGCCTTTATTTCAAGAAGAGCGGAATGGGTGGGAGCCGTTGGAGCAGTTTTCTGTATCGGAGGCAAGGAAGGCTTGTATCTTATGTCAACACTCTATGAGCAAAAGCGAAAGCCATTATATAGTGCGGTCAGAAGGGGAATAAGGGTGCTGGATGTACTGCCCGGCAGCCATGCTGCTGCAATGGGACTGCAGCGCGGAGATGTCATCCTCAGCATAAACAAGAATGATGTCCAGAGCGAAGAGGGCATAATCGAAGCGCTGAGGGAGTTTCCGACATATACGTGGATACAGGTGAGATGCTGGGACAGTACCGAAAAAACACTTGAGTACAGATGCTACCCGGGAGGCTATGATACCCTTGGGATCATAACAGTGCCAAGGGAAACGGAAGTTACGTACACGACGAGCTATTTTGAACGGATCAGCATACTGAGGAATATAGTCAACCGTTTCAAAGGTGTCGATGAAAAGGTGTAGTTGGCAGGCAGAATATCAGACAAACAGGGAAAGGGTGGATGCATATGGACAGAGCAGAAGCTGATAGCCACTATTTGACAGCGCGAAAGCTTGGAGTAAGGGAATACTCAAAGAGCATATCGAAAGGAATGACAGGGTATCTGCCGTTCCTTGAAGGAGTTCTGAAGAATATCGAGATAGTATATGAGCTTGATCTGGGTATCGTTGACATACCAATGAAAAAGATCGTAGGGACCTATACATACGGCCGCAGCAGGTCTTTTGCCGTTAACTTCATGCCGCTTCTCAAGCAGAGGACCGAGTTTGCATCCAAATGGTCAAATCTGTGCCAGGCTCATATAAATGAGGGCATAAGAGATCCGATAAAGGTTTATGAATACCTGAACTGGTTTTATGTCGTCGAGGGAAACAAAAGGGTCAGTGTGCTGAAGTATTTCGATGCCTATTCCATACAGGGCAGGGTCTCAAGGCTGGTGCCCAAGCGGGACGAGAACGATACGGATATCTCTATATATTATGAGTTCATGGAATTCTATAAGAAAACCAATATCAATCTGATTTGGTTTACAAAAAGAAATTCCTTCAACAGGCTGATGGGATATCTGGACAATTTCGAGCCCACTCCCGATTTCACAGATTTCAACAAGTATAAATATTTCGCCAACTCCATATATATGCCTTTCAGAAGGATATATCTGGAGCTTGGAGGTCAGGAGCTTCCCATCACTACCGGGGATGCGTTCCTTGAGTATATCACAGTGTATGGAATGCCGTACCAGATCGAAGAACAAAAGGTGAAGTCCAGGCTCAGAAGCTTTTTGATCGAGCTGGACCAGATGAGCAGCAACAAATCCGCCGATATTCAGACCGTACCGACGGCAGACAGCGGAGAGAGCCTGATATCGACTCTCACCACATTTGTGATGCCCAGGAAAACGCTGAAGGTCTCCTTTGTATATGCGAAAGACACCAAGACCTCAAGCTGGACATATGCCCAGGAAATGGGCAGGATCCATGTCAGCAAGGTTTTCGGTGATGCGGTCAGCACATCCTTCGTGGACAATGTGCCGGAGACTTCTGAGGCATACGGTACATTGAAGCAGCTGGCCAAGGACGGAAATGATGTTGTTTTCGTTACGAGCCCGGCCTTTATCAATGCTACACTAAAGGCGGCTCTTGAGTTCCCGGGGACCAAATATCTGAACTGCTCAGAGACACATTCCTTCAAGCATGTGAACACATACTTCGGAAGGATATACGAACCAAGGTTCCTTGCTGGGATCGCCTCAGGTGCAGTGACCCGTACAAATACCCTTGGGTATGTGGCTTCCCGGCCTATACCGGACGTGGTGAACGGGATAAACTCATTTGCTCTGGGAGCCAGGCTGGTAAATCCCAATGCCGTAGTCAAGGTCGAATTCATAAACAGCTGGGATGACACACAGCAGGCAGGGGCGACAAGTGAGGCTCTGATACTGCAGGGTGCTGATGTCATCGCTCACCATGACACTTTATCCAACCGCAAGGTGACTGACGAATATGGGGTATATGCGGTGATGGAAGGTCCGGAGGGGCGAACAAACGAACATATTGCCGCACCTGTTTGGAACTGGGGGATATTCTATGAAAAAATGCTGTATAACCTGATGAAGGGCTCAAGAAGATCCCTCGGTGCCGACCAGAAGGTCATTAATTTCTGGTGGGGCATGGATTCCGGCATAGTGGACTTCTTTTACTCGCGGCGGCTGGTGCCTCCGGAGACGCAGAAGCTGCTGGACTTCATGAAAAAAATGATCATAAACGGACTGTATCATCCGTTCACAGGTCCGATCTACAGCCGGGACGGAGCATTGCGTGTAAAGAAGGATGAGATCGCTACAAGGGAACAGATAATAGGCATGGATTGGTATGTCAATATAGTAGACGGTGAGCTTCCTGTCATAGACATCAGTCAGGTATGAATTTTGGAAGCGTTCAGGCTGCCGGAGCGTCCGGCGGCCTGCGGCTGATCAAAAGGTACAGTCTATCAGATAGTATCCGTAGGCATTTACTATCGTGGTGTCCTTATACTGTATTGTTCTTGCGTGACGTCCATAGTTAAGATGCTGATGCCCGTGAAAAAAGTATTTGGGGGAGTAGGTGTCAAGCAATCCAACAAAGCTTTTGAAACCGATATGAGCGCGGTCTTCGCCGTCGCCCAGGCCGAAGGCAGGAGAGTGTGTAAGAAGGATGTCAAAGCCCTTATGCTTTTTTATAGTACGTCTGAGCTTGCGGATCCTTTTTTCCATCTGCTCTTCAGTATACTGGAATTCCTTGTTGCTGTAATTGATGCTGCCGCCCAGGCCCAGTATCCTGACGCCATTGACCACCAGAAGGTTGTCATCTGCGGATTCACATCCTTCCGGAGGCTGCCGGAGGTAGTTTCTGTTGTGGTTTCCCGGCACATAAATGAGAGGCGCCTTTATCATCGTTACAAGGAAGGACAGATATTCTGCCTTGACATCGCCGCAGGACAATACCAGCTCAACATCCTTAAAGCGCTCTTTATCGAAATAGTCCCAAATATATGGCTCCTCACGGTCTGACACCAGTAAAATTTTCATGACACACCTGTTTCGACTTGATTTTTTGTACCATCTAAGTATTATACGTTATTCGAGCATTTAAAACAACAAAATCGGAATGGTGTATCGTGGTGTATCGTGGTATAATGGTTTGAGAGATTTTGATTTATTGAGTGTTCACAAATAATATTATGGGAATATATACTTATAGGCAAAGGGAGGATGCCAGGTGAAATACAGCATAAAGCAGTTATACAGGGAGGCCGGTCAGCATTATGGGAAAGAGATCGAGGTTGCCGGCTGGGTAAGAACGATCAGGGATTCAAAAACCTTTGGTTTTATCGAGCTCAACGACGGGTCTTTTTTCAGGAACCTTCAAATAGTATTCGAAGAAAATGTCATAGACAATTTCAAAGAAATTGCCAGGCTGCCCCAGGGCTCATCCATTAAGGTCCGCGGACAGCTTACGGAAACACCGGAGGCAAAACAGCCCTTTGAGCTCAAGGCGGAGGTGATCACTGTTGAAGGATCCTGCACTCCGGATTATCCGCTTCAGAAGAAGCGCCATTCCTTTGAGTTTTTGCGGACGATAGCACACCTGAGACCCAGGACCAACACATTCTCCGCAGTATTCAGGCTCAGAAGCGCAGCATCATATGCGATACACCGCTTTTTCCAGGAAAGGGGCTTCGTGTATGTACAGACTCCTATAATCACAGGCAGTGATTGCGAGGGTGCCGGAGAAATGTTCAAAGTCACGACTCTGGACTTTGACGATCCTCCAAGGAACGAAGAGGGATGTGTGGATTTTTCCCAGGACTTTTTCGGCAAACAGACAAGCCTGACCGTAAGCGGTCAGCTTAACGGAGAGGCTTATTGCATGGCATTTGGCAAGATATACACGTTTGGACCCACATTCAGGGCAGAGAATTCAAATACGGCAAGACATGCCGCTGAGTTCTGGATGATAGAGCCGGAAATAGCCTTTGCCGACCTAAAGGACGACATGGCTCTGGCTGAGGATATGATGAAGTATCTGATCGGCTACTGTCTGGAAAATGTACCTGAGGAGCTGGAGTTCTTCAACAAATTTGTGGATAATACACTTCTTGAGAGACTTAATAATATAGTTGGATCGGAATTCGGTCACATGACCTACACTGAGGCAGTGGAGATACTGGAAAAGAATAATGACGAGTTTGAGTATCCTGTAAAATGGGGGGTCGATCTGCAGACAGAGCATGAAAGGTTCCTGACGGAGAAAATATTTAAAAAGCCCGTATTCCTGACAGATTACCCGAAGGACATAAAGGCATTCTACATGCGCCTGAACGATGACGGCAAAACCGTTGCAGCTATGGATCTGCTGGTGCCGGGGGTAGGCGAGATCATAGGCGGCAGCCAGAGAGAAGAGCGGTACGAGCTGCTGGCACAGCGTATGGACGAGATGGGATTGAAGCAGGAGGATTACAAATGGTACATGGACCTGCGCAAATACGGAGGGACAAAGCATGCCGGATTTGGACTGGGCTTTGAAAGAGCGGTGATGTATCTGACCGGTATGTCGAATATAAGAGATGTTGTACCATTCCCAAGGACAACCGGATCTGCTGAATTCTGATTTTATTAAACAAATCTGTAAAGGAGACGTATATTATGAGTGAATTGGTGAGGGATCAACAAAACAGGGAGGACAAAATTCGGATTTCAGAGGAAGTCATAGCAACTATTGCCGGTATAGCTGCATCAGGCAATGAAAATGTGGCGTCAATGGGCGGAAGCTTTGTTGACGGTATTGCCGGCATGCTTGGAAGAAAGGCGCCAAGCAAGGGGATCAAGGTCGAGATGAAGGAAAACCAGGTCAGTGTGGATCTTGCCGTGGTGATGCAATATGGATGTAAGATCCATGAGGCAGCCCGCGATATGCAGAGCAGGGTGCGCAATGCGGTTGAGGACATGACAGGCCTTGAGGTCCTGAATGTCAACGTGAGCGTTCTTGGCGTCAGTATAAACAAGGAAGAAAATAAAGTCGAAGTTGTCGACGAGGTACCGACTCAGGCATGATTTCCAGATAATGCGATCCTAAAGAAAAAACATGAAGAAAAAAATATACAAATTACTTATAGTATTATCCTCGGCAATACTGCTTATCGTGCTGACTTTTTTTACGGACAGCTTTGACGAGCTTGGGCACATATTCAGGAATGCAAAGATATACTGGCTTGCGGCCGGTCTTGGGTGCATGGTCATGTACTGGATATTGGATGCTGCAGTCCTTCACAGGATAACAGTAACGATGGAAAAGGGCCATCGATGGAAGGACTCTGTCAGGGTCACCATGATAGGTCAGTTTTTTCATACCATCACTCCTTTTGCCGGAGGAGGAGAGCCCATACAGGCCTATGTCATGGTAAAGGACGGAGTAAAGCCAGGTGTTGCCGCGTCAATATTTGTAGTAAAATCATTTATCCATCAGACTATAATAGTCGTATATGGGATCGTTGCGTATATTTTCTACGGCGGCATTTTTGCTTCGCGGATACCTGAGTTCAATTATTTCTTTATTTCCGGCCTTGCATTGAACACCGCCTTTATGGTTTTTGTCATACTGCTGCTGTACAAAGGGCACCTGGCCAAAAGGATATTGATGTTTTTTACAAGACTTATCTCAAAGATCAAGTTTATAAAAAATGCTTCGAAGCTGGAAAGAAGAGTCGAGTCCGAGATCGAGAGCTTCCGGGGAGGAGCTCTTATTATAAAGAAGGACAGGAGACTGCTGGTCGGCCTGACTGTTTTGCAGGCATTACAGTTCACCTTCCTGTTTCTCATAACATATTTTATTCATCTTGCAGTCGAATCCTTCAGGGTGTCACCAGTGGAAGTAATAGCATCCCAGTCCATGGTAGTACTGCTGTCCCTGATAGTTCCGACCCCCGGCGGCACGGGCGGGGTCGAAGGACTCAGCTATATGTTCTATGGGATGTTCTTTACAAAAGGCTTTATCATACCGGTAATTTTGATCTACAGACTGCTCAGCTATTATCCTTCTGTGATCGTTGGCGGCCTTTTTGCATTGTTTGCGCCGGAGAAGCCTCTTGAGCATGCTTCGGGAAATGTGGCCGGTCCTGTATCGGAAGAGCGGGAGAGTTCGAGGCTTGGCAGCGGTTCCAGATACAGGCTCCAATATGTCAGGAAGCAAAGATTTATTAAAGTAAGACGCTGTCAGGGGGATCGTACGTGAGATGCAATGAAGCTGCAGTCAATGGACCGGCGCGTTATAAAGTGATTTCATGTGAAGTTTTCTCAAGGCTGATCTATTCAGCCGCCGCTCATTCGCCCAATGTTCTGGATGTTGAGTTTACCGAGCTTCGCTCCCATGTCAGCCCCGACGGGCTGAGACGGGAAATACAGAGCATCATTGACAGGACGCCGGATAAATACGATGCCATACTGCTTGGATACGGCCTTTGCGGCAACAGTACGGCGGGGCTGAGAGCAGGTTCCGTTCCCCTTGTCATTCCCCGGGCACATGATTGCTGTACTGTATTTCTCGGAAGCAGGGCAGCTTTTTTAGAGCATTTTGGACAGACCCCCAGCGCTCAGTGGTCGTCTGCCTGCTATCATGAACGACTCGGCGGATGGTACGAGGGCGGAGCCGCAGGCATGCTGTATGGTGACCAGGAGGCGTACTATAAAGAGCTTGCAGAAAAATATGGCCGGGAAAATGCCGATTATATAATAGAAATGATGAAAGTGAAAAATGAGGTGGATCATCTCACGTACATTGAACTCGACGGCTTTGATCATCCGGAGCTGCAGGAATCCTTCCGCAGGTATGCCAAGGATTCCGGGAAGCAGGCGCGTTTTCTCAAGGGAAGCACAAGGCTGATCGATGCACTGGTCAGCGGGGAGTGGGATGACGAGGAGTTCCTTGTCATGCCTCCCGGAAGTGAAATCAAGCCTGTGTATGATAACGACAGGATAATGGAAAAAAATAATTAGACATTGTTTGAATATATTCGTATTATCTATTGAAAGCACAATCATAGATAAAGGAGTAATGATTATGGAAAGATTGCATCGCTCAAGAAGAAATAAGGTGTTGCTGGGAGTTTGCGGAGGATTGTCGGAGTATCTCCATATAGATGTAGTGATAATCAGGATAGTCAGCATATTGGCGCTGTTGATGGGCTGGGGGCTGATAGTGTATCTTGTTGCGGCATTGATCATGCCTGAGGACAAGGGCTATACACCGGACAGCAGCCAGTGGGGCAAGGAACACAGCAGCGGAGCCTATGGCAGCACGTATTCGGACCCGGGCGCAAGGACTGACAATAATGATGATTTTGTAAGAGATTTCTATAATGATGCTGACAATTGGGATCGACCGGCCAAATACAACTCTGAAAAAAACAGATTCGTGTTGGGGGCAATACTTGTAGGGATCGGAGTTATGGTGCTGTTTAAGCAGTTCCTGCCGTCTCTCTTTCAGCTCAAGTTCCTGCTGCCGGTATTTTTAGTCATCATAGGCGGCATCATACTGTATCAGGGCAAAAAGTAAGCGCGGGGATCTATGGATACTAATAAGGTCAGTGGGATCACAATCGAAAAATTAAAGACCGAGTGCGTAAAAATCTGGGAAAGTACACCTGATACTTTCCCTGTTTTACATAAAAGCTATACTGCATATGAGCATGCTGTCAATGATAAGAGGCTGAAAGCCTTCATAGATGATTCAGTAAGGCTGGTAAAGGGATTTAGAGGCGACGGTGAGGATCCTGTACAATGGGGCACCGCCTTCAAGCATCTGATATATGACTGCGGAGTCAATGTAGTGGGACTTAGCGGTGACAGCATGAGGGTCCTTCTGGACGGCGGCTTTTGTGATGTGACCTCCGGGTTTATTTCTGAAGCCCGCAGGTTCGATCCGGTGTTTAGCCTTGATGATATACTTCAGTCTCTCAGGAATGTATGGATAATGAACTGCATCCAGAAACTGATGGACATGGAGATCGAGCTGACCCCGTCTATCCAGTCGTACAGCATGCTGTATCCGTACACCGACAATTTTATTGATGCCAATAGTATTTCTGTCAGAAAAAAGCACGACACCAACAGCAAACTGGGAAAGAGACTGTCAGGTGAGCCTGCAGCGGCTGAGACTCCCTTGGAAGAGAAGCTGTTCAGGCTTGTAGGTATGATCGAGGGCCAGTATGAACGCAGCAGATACCCTATGGTTTATCAAAGCTTGAGAGGGATACATGATGCACAGGTCAGGAGTATGCAGCAGGACAACTCTGTCAGACTGGCCAGGGAGGAAATACTGGATATCAGCGTTGAGAAGGGCGGAAGCTCCGTGCTGGCCGACGGCTGTCTGATAAAGGGGAGCCTTTCTGAGGATGAGTCAAGGTTCATCTTTTGTTTCGGTATTTTATTGCAGTTCCTGGATGACCTTCAGGATATCATGACAGATAAAATCAATAGACACAGGACTATGTTTTCGACAAACGGAGGAAGAGATGAATTGCAAAGACTTACCAACAGACTGATCAATTTTACCGCCAATGTGATGGATACTGACGGTTCATTTACCGGTGCAGGAGCAAAACAGATAAAGAAGCTTATGAAAGACAGCATTATTTTACTTATCATGGGTGCAGTTGCCGGTAACGACAGGATATATGAGAAAAAATACCTTGCCGCGCTGCAGGGGAACTCCCCTATCAGCTTCAGGTGCTTCAAGAACAGCTATAAGAGGATCGGAAGGGAATATGGAAGGCTTAAGCTGAAGTTTTCCGTAAAATCACTGGAGATCCCTATGTCAGAAGCCTTCGCCAGCGGAAACCTTTCATGAGTTTCAAAATCGATATAATGAAAATTCAAGCTTTATCCGATATGATATTTGATAGTACAATTGATTACCTTGCAATAAGCAAAGGATGAATGTTATGGATTTAGGTTCGATTTTAGGTCTTGTTTTAGGTATCGCATGTATTGTAATTTCAATTTTCATCGGAGATGGCGAACTGCGTTCATATTGGGATGCGCCATCAGTATTTATCACCATCGGCGGGGGCTTATGCTCGACACTGATAAATTTCAGACTCAAGGACGTTTTGAGTGTATTCAAGTTAGCCACTCATATTTTCAGAGATAAGGCAACCTCCGCAAATGAAACCATAGAAATGCTTGTCAAGCTGTCTGAAAAGACCAGAAGGGAAGGTCTGCTGTCTATAGAGCCCGAGCTTGAACAAATGGAGGATCCTTTTATAAAGCAATCCCTTCAGCTCGTTGTCGATGGAATAGAGTCTGAGACCATCAAGGATTTTATGGATACCGAGATAGAAAACATGCAGTCCAGACACAGCAAAGGCCAGGCGATATTTAATATGATGGGTGCCATATTTCCTGCCTGGGGCATGATAGGTACGCTGCTCGGACTGATCAACCTGCTTCTCAAGCTGGACGATCCTGCGCAGATCGGTCCTTCTATGTCAGTAGCATTGGTCACGACATTTTATGGCAGTATAATTGCGAATTTTATCTGTATTCCAATGGCCGGAAAGCTTAAAATCAAGAGCGATGAGGAAGTGCATCAGAAGGAGATGATCGCAGAGGCGGTCATCTCGATACAGGCAGGAGAGAATCCGAAAATGCTGGAGCAGAAGCTTAAGATATTCCTGACACCTGAACAGAGAAAAGCTGATGCCAAGAAGGATGCCGAGGAAACAGATAATGCTGCTTCGGCTTGACAGGAGTGAGAAAGATGGGCAGGAGGAAGAAGAAAGTTGAAGAGAGTTCTGGCGGCGGCTCGTGGCTGACAACATACAGCGACCTCGTGACGTTGCTGCTTTGTTTTTTTATACTGCTTTTCTCTATGGCAATAGTTGATAAACATAAATTCGATAAAGTTGCATTGTCAGTGCGTGCAGCCTTTTCCGGAGCCGGGATGGAGACCTTTGACCAGAAATCCGGCGATACCATGATCAGCCTCACTCCTTTTGATAACGGAGAGGACATATTTGATGAGCAGGACACAGGCCCTGGGCAAGAGGACGATCCGGGAGACCAAGGTGTGGACGAGGATGACGGGAACCCAGGTGATGAGGGCGACGAAACCGATGTCGGAGAGGATCTGGGAGAGGGAAGCATAAATGCGTTCAAGGTGGATATTCAGGGCCTTATAGATAAAATGGGTCTTAATGAAAACATTAAGGTCATAGATGAAGGTACCAAGATAATCCTCAGGATGGATTCGGTCATATTGTTCGATACCGGCAGCGCTGACCTCAAGACATCAGCAAAGCCTGTGATAAAGAAAATCGGCGAGATACTCAAGACACTTGATAACGACATACAGGTGCAGGGCCATGCCGATGACAGGCCTATCAATACCAGAGAGTTCCCGTCCAACTGGGAGCTTTCAACAAAAAGAGCGACAAATGTTGTCAAATTTCTGATCGATGAATGCGATATCAGTCAGGAAAACCTGACCGCAACGGGAAATGCCGAGTTCAGGCCGATAGTGCCAAACGACAGCGAGTATAACAGACAGAAAAACAGAAGGATCGATATCGCTATATTCAAGTAGTTTTTCTTAATTTTCTCTATAATTTAACAAACACTATTCCTATTCGCTACAAACTTGGGTAGAATAAGGAGGAAGAGGTGACAGTTTGGGTATGGATGCGATCGTACTGGCTTCTTCTTCGCCGAGGCGGAGGGAGCTGCTGACCCAGGCCGGGATACCATTTATAGTCGCGCCTGGAGATGTGGATGAGGAAAAAGCAGATATTTCGGGTACTCCCGGCCGAAAGGCCGAACAGCTTGCATATATGAAGGCTTTGGATGTTGCCCGCAGCAAATCAGGCATCATACTCGGTGCAGATACAATAGTAGTGTGTGACGATGAGATCTTCGGAAAGCCTGCTGATGCTGAAAGTGCCCGCAGAATGCTAAGAGCGCTGTCGGGAAGGGAGCATCTTGTAATAACCGGTATAGCTTTGATCGATACATCGACGGGAAGAGCGAGTACCGGATATGAGACGACAAAGGTCAGGTTCTCTGTAATGTCTGATAAAGAGATCGAGGCTTATATAGTATCAGGAGAGCCCTTTGGAAAGGCCGGAGCCTATGCGATACAGGGAAGGGCAGCACTGTTTGTAGAGAGCCTGGATGGCTGCTATTTCAATGTAGTAGGCCTTCCCTTGAGAAGATTATATTGTCTTCTGCAGGATTTTGGCGTGGAAGTAAATTATTAATTAATGGGGAAATTTACAGAAACTTGTATTATATGTTAAAAAATAGTATTATTAAAGGAGTGATGTTTTATAATTTTTTAAGAATTGTGGGGTTGACCAAAATGGAATACAGACTTAGAATGAAGGATATACCAGCTAGTGAGAGACCTTATGAGAAGCTTGAGAAATATGGACCGGAAACCTTGTCAAATGCTGAGTTGCTGGCAATAGTCATCAGGACCGGCAGTTCGCAGGAGACATCGGTAACACTGGCGCAGCGCCTTGTAGCACTTGGCGGGGACAGAGGAGGCATTGCCCATCTCCATGACCTGTCGGTGGAGGAGCTGAGGAGGATGAAGGGAATAGGAAGGGTAAAGTCGCTGCAGATAAAAGCGGTGATGGAGCTTTCAAAAAGGGTTTCGGCTTCATTGATAAACAGCAACAGGGTGACCATAAAGTCACCTTCGGAAGTCAGTGCATTACTGATGGAAGAGATGAGGCACCTGAAGAAGGAAGTATTCAAAGTAATACTGCTCAATACGAAAAATCATATCATCAAGTATATGGACGTATCGATGGGGAGCCTCAATGCATCGATAGTACACCCGCGAGAGGTGTTCAGCGAGGCAGTAAAAGCGGGATGTTCAGGTATGCTGTTGGTTCACAACCATCCCAGCGGCGATCCTGAACCAAGCAGGGAAGATATCGAGACTACGCACAGGCTTGTCAATGCAGGCAACATACTGGGGATCAAAGTCCTTGATCATGTAGTCATCGGTGATGGAAGGTACATAAGCTTAAAAGAGCAGGGTATGATGTAGTCATATATGAAAAAGCCGCTGCTCTTTCATAAAGAACGGGAGGAATATATATATGGGATTTTTCGCCAAGGACATAGGGATAGACCTGGGAACGGCCAATACACTGGTCCATGTGAAGGGTAAGGGAATAATAATCAGGGAGCCATCGGTGGTGGCTATAAATAAGAATACCAAATCAATACTGGCTGTCGGTGATGATGCCAAAAGCATGATAGGAAGGACCCCTGGCGACATTGTGGCAATAAGACCTATGAAGGATGGAGTGATAGCCGATTTCGATATAACCCAGAGCATGCTCAAGCACTTTATCAAACGTGCGATCGGTACAGGGTTTATTTCCAAGCCCAGAGTCGTCATCTGTGTGCCCTCAGGCGTAACAGAGGTAGAGAAGAGAGCAGTGGAAGAGGCTACCTTGTCTGCCGGTGCGAAGGAGGCTTACCTGATCGAAGAGCCGATGGCAGCTGCCATTGGAGCCAATCTGCCTGTCGAAGAGCCTTCGGGCAGCATGATCGTCGATATAGGCGGAGGAACAAGCGAGGTGGCGGTCATATCCCTTGGCGGCATCGTTACAAGCAAATCCCTCAGAGTTGCGGGGGACGAGTTTGACGATTCCATAGTGCTTTTTGTAAAGAAGGAATACAATCTCATGATCGGTGAGCGTTCGGCAGAACAGATCAAAGTGACTATAGGAAATGCTTATCTCAAGCCCAAGGAGGAATACATGGAAGTAAGGGGCAGAGATCTCATAACCGGTCTTCCCAAAAACATAACACTGTCATCAAGTGAGATAAACGAAGCTCTCAAGGAGCCGATAAACGCGATAGTGGATTCCATAAAATACACTCTTGAGAAGACGCCGCCGGAGCTGGCCGCCGACATTATGGACAAGGGCATCATGCTTGCAGGCGGAGGCGCGCTTCTAAGCGGGCTTGATAAGCTCATAAAGGAAGAGACGGGAATGCCGGTGATGATCGCAGAGACACCTCTTGACTGTGTGGCCATTGGAACAGGCAAGGTCCTCGATGAGATCGAGACCCTCAAGAGAGTGCTGATAACGCCCAGGAAGTTGAAATAGAGAGGAGACATTTCTTTGCGGCGTCTTTTAAAAAGCAAATGGTTCATTATTTCATTGATAACGATAGCGCTGCTTGTCGTGATGGGGGTCTCGGTCAACAAGAACAGTAAGCTGAACTGGCTGAGCAATATTTTAAGTGTTCCCCTGAAACCTGTACAGGGTTTTTTCACAACAGCAGGACAAAAGATAGATGACCTAATTTCATACTTCGACGGTATCGACGCCCTGAGAGAAGAAAACAAAGCATTAAAAGAGGAAATTTCGCTGCTTAAAACTGAAAACAGGGAATATGCCGAATTGAAATCGGAAAATGATGAGTTGAAGCGGGCATTTGGGATCAAAGGCGAGTTTGATGATTATACTTTGGTGGGAGCCAATATCATAGCTATGGAGCCCGGCAACTGGTACAGTGTTTTCAAGGTGGATATAGGTGAGGACGACGGGATATCTGAGGATCTTCCGGTCATTACCGGATCAAAGGGTCTTGTAGGGCGTGTTCTTGACACGGATTCCAATACGGCCAATATCCAGACCATCATCGATGAGGACAGCGCCATATCAGGCTGGATAGCAAAGGCCGGAGGCGGGCATGCCATCATCAAGGGCGATATGAAGCTCAGGGAGGATGGTCTTTGCAAGATGGTATACATACCTATCGAGGTGGATGTAGAGGTAGGAGATGTCATCGAGACCTCGGGAGTGGGGGGGATATACCCCAAGGGCATAATTATCGGTGAGGTCGTCGAAGTGAGGAAAACCAGCAGCGAGATGGACAGATATGCTGTCATCAAGCCGGCCGCCGATTTGAAACGTCTTGAAGTGATTTTTATTTTGAAAAATAATGATACAGGCAGTGTCGGTAAATGAAAAGAAAAATACTTTTCTATTTTTTCTTCATAATATTGTTTCTTGTTCTGCAGACGACCCTGGTTCGGTTTGTCAGTATCTATGGTGTGATACCTAATTTGCTGATAGTGTTCACCATTGTTACCGCTGTTCTCAGGAACAGTACGGAAGGTTCTGCGGTGGGTTTTTTCACAGGACTTTGCATCGATATGCAATTTGGAAGTGTGCTGGGATTTTACGCACTGCTGGGGCTTTATCTGGGCATGGCTGCCGGCACCATAAGCAAGAGGGTCTACAGGGAAAATCTGATGATTGTTGTATTCCTGACATTTGTGTATTCTATTGCATATGAGGCGGCGGTATACCTGATATACAATTTGATGAATGCAGACATTCAGATAGTATATGCTTTTACCAACGTCATACTGCCTGAAGCATTATACAACTGTGTGATATCGATCCTGTTGTTTCCGCTGGTATTAAAGGCAGGAAGGAAATTCGATACACCGGGAGCAGCGGCAAGAAAGTATTGAGCGGCGATGTCAGCCGGAGGTTTATGATATGGATGCTAAACTAAAAAAAAGATATATCATTTTATCCGTGGGATTTGCAGCATTCTTCTTCATAATTGTTTTTCGCCTGTTTAACCTTCAGATAGTCGAAGGAGAGAAATATATAGCAGAGTCTCAAAGAAAGATACTCAAGGAAGTGGATGTAGAAGCCCCGAGAGGGAAGATACTGGATCGGTATGGAGTGCCTATAGCTGTCAACAGACAGGGGTACGCCATATATGCCGCTAAAACTGAGATATCTACTTCAGAAATGAATGATATGCTGCTCAAGCTTTGGTCGGTACTCAAAAAAAATAAGGAGAACCATGCCGACAGCTTCGGGAAATATCTGACTATCAATCCCATGACCTTCAATGATATGACGGAAAAAGAGATATATTCCTGGCAGATCAATACCGACAGACTCAACATGAAAAAGGAGGATGTCAAATATGATGCCCGGGAGCTTTTCAAATACCTCAGAGATGAAAAATTCAAGATCGATCCTTCTCTTACAGACGAGCAGGCGTATGCCGTGATCACGTTAAGATACGAGATACTGATAAACAACTGGAATTTTTCCACGGGAGGAACGGTAGCCCTTGCCTGGGATGTGGGGATGGATACGGTATCTGAGATAGAGGAGAGACGCCATGAGTTTCCAGGAATATTTACGACCATTGAGCCGGTAAGGGAATATATCGACGCTTATGATGTGGCTCATGTGCTGGGCTATATCAGGAGAATAAATTCGACGCAGTATGACAGTCTGAAGGATGAGGGCTACGACAACAATGACCTTATAGGACAGACCGGTGTCGAAAAGACGGCTGAGAGGTATCTTCGCGGCAGGAATGGAAAAATGAGCATCGAGCTGGATGACAGCGGCAGACTCACCCACAAGAATGTAACTGTGGAGCCGCTGCCCGGCAGCGATGTGGTCCTGACCATTGACAGGAATCTTCAGAAGGTGGCAATGGAGTCCCTTGCCAGAAACATCGAAAGGATCAGGAACGACAAAAACGGGCCCAATTACGGAGACGCATTTTCAGGCTCGGCAGTGGCGTTGGATGTCAATACCGGCGAAGTGCTTACAATGGTCAGTTACCCCAGCTATCCGGCGGAGGTTTTTCTGGCAGGTTCGGAAGACAAGGCTGCTCAGCAGACTATCATAGATCTCAATAAGGATGAGCAAAAGCTGAAGGCGCTGCTTAACAGGGCGATCCAGGAAAACTATGCCCCCGGTTCGACTTTTAAGCCTCTGACCGCTGTGGCTGCGCTGGAAAAAGGTGTGATAACGCCGACTTCGAACAACAGGGTAGACAAAGGGACCCTGTATATCGGCGGAAGAAATCTGTTCTGCCTTGAGAGGCCGACATACGGACATGGTGTGCTCAATCTGCAGAAGGCTCTCGAGACATCGTGTAATGTATATTTTTATCAGATTGGGACAGAGGCCGGCATTGAAGCATTAACCTATTGGGGCAATCATTTCGGACTGGGCAAAAAGACGGGTATAGACCTGCCCAATGAGGTGTCGGGAACTATGTCCTCCATCGAATTGAAAAAGCAGCTGAGGAATGATATATGGAGACCGGCAGATACTGCCCAGGTTTCTATCGGACAGTTTGATAATTCATTTACTCCGCTGCAGCTTGCCAATTATATCGCTACCATCGCAAACGGCGGGAAGCTCTACAGGCCGCATGTGATAAAGGAGGTCGTCAGGTATGACGGTTCCATCGTGAACAGGAATGAACCTTCGTACATGGAGCTTCCTTTGAAGGATACCACGATTGATGCGGTGAAAAAGGGTATGGTTGCTGTTACTTCATCGATAGATGGTACTGCTAAAAAGGCTTTTGAGGGACTTCCCTTCGAGGTTGCCGGCAAGACAGGTTCGGCTCAGACCCAAAGCGGTGGAGGGCGTTCGCCTAACGGCTTGTTCGTGTGCTATGCGCCTGCCGAGAATCCCAGGATCGCTATTGCCGTGGTGGTTGAAAGAGGTGTTTGGGGATCTAATGTTGCGCCTGTGGCCAGGGATATAATTGATGAATATTTCGGATTGAAGGCTGCCGATGCCCGCAGCTCGGAGCTGAAGCCCGAGAAACCCCTCCTCAATCCATGACGGATGTCTAGCAGATCGACAGGCTTGCCTATTTATAACAAAGGGCCCAGCCGATCTATCTGACCGGTGACGGAAAATCGACAGGGTTGCTTATTCAGATCATGTTTTTAAAGCACTTACTGCAGTAACTCGCACTCACAAATAAATATGTCGTACTATGAAGTCCTGTCT
>JAAYPO010000138.1 GCA_012519745.1 Clostridiaceae bacterium
ACTCTGCAAGTACGTATTGTCTCTCACTGTTTACTTTTCAAGGTCCATTCCTCTTCACCGTCACCCTTTAAAAGGGCATTGTTCAGAGTGCCGCTCGCATCGGAGCGACTTTTATATACTACCACGCTGTCTCGCTTTTGTCAACTACCTTTTTCATAACTCTTTTTACCAATCAGTTCTTCCGGTAGTCTGCAGATCGCACTGTATTCAACAGTTTGCGGCCTGTCAGCGACAGCTTTTGTATTATAGCACCATCCATGGACGTATGTCAAGATAAAATATTCGCCATTTACTGGCACATTACTGACCTCATTCGCCTGCATTTCTCTTCAATCCTGCGGGCTTGAGATCCCGGCAAACAGATGAGATAATGTTCTTCGGGCAGACAGCTCGGCGTGAATATGCCTGACCGGCCAAAAGCCCGGGATTTCCCGGCTTTGAAAAATGTATTGCTTTTTATATTGCTATTGATATACTATTCACTTGTGAATGAAATGAAATGACTAAAACACAGAAAGAACGATACATATGATACAGAACATTACGGTGTCAGCTATTATGTGTCTGCTGCTCCTGGCTGCAGGTCATGTGCTGGTACCTGCGGATAAACATAAGAAAACTTATTTGATCCTTACCTTTATTGGTCTGCTGTTTCGAATAGCTGTGGTTATGTACCTGTACGCACAGGGTGTGGATACAGTCGGGACAGACGGTCTTTCGTACCATATGGCAGGTATCTGGATAAGCAATCAGCTTGACCAGGGAGTTCCCCTTTTTAAAGTCCAGTATGTATACACCTTGTACACTGTTGTAGTGGGACTGGTTTACCATATATTTGGCATCAACCGATATTTTGTTTCCTATATAAATATAGCACTCACATTTTTCTCTGCTATTCTTCTCCTCAGAAGCGCATTAGCACACAAATACAAATTCACCAACGCTTCATTCATCAGCCTGGCATTTTTCTTCTTCCCAAATCTCATGTTATGGACCGCCGACTCCAGGAAAGAGGCTTTTACAATTTTTCTATGTGTTCTGTGTATGTATTGCGTACAAAAGTATATTATGAAGGAAACGTCATTCACAGAGCATTCACATCTGTCAGCCAAAGCCTATGCCGGCTCTCTAATGAGTATTTGTGCGGTGTGTATTCTAATGTGGCTGGGTACTTTGATCCGGATATATATGTTTGTTCCAATGGCAGCAGGTGTTTTGACCAGCCTTTTGCTCATGTACAGAAAAAGAAGGTTAAAGAGATATCTTGGGTTTGGTCTGATAGTTATTGTATGCTCATTATTGATTTTCTTCTTCACTGTAAATCCTTTGCTGGAGAGCTATCATGCCATCGCGTTTCCGGATGATATCGGTGATTTCGGGGTCGATTTTGCCAATAAGGTAAACCAGATCAAGCTGCTGGCATCAAACAGAAACATCATCATTTCAGCAGCGAATTACTTTCTTCTGCCTTACCCCGGCAGTACTGGTATCGAAGAGATAAGCAAAAGTACTATCCTTAATATAATCGTCAGTGTGGATATGCTTTTCTGGTATGGTTGCATGCTTCTTATTGCCGCAGGCATATTCTTCAGTGCAAAAAGGAAGGAAAGCTTCCTGTTGGGGATACTGGCTTTCCTCGCATGTTACATCGTTATTAATATATTGGTGGTCGAGAACGTGTCGGATACCATATACCGTTATCGTTCGGTAATCATCGGTCCGGCCCTCATGTTCATCGACCGGGATGTGATCGGTCGGTTGAAGCGGCATATCTGCAAGCCTTTCAGACGGCGCAAGGAAAGTGGATCAACTCCCACCTCCATTACAGAGTAAGCGATCATCCCCGTCTCCATTACAGAGTAAGCGATCAGCTCCCACCTCCATTACAGAGTAAGCGATCAGCTCCGTCTCCATTACAGAGTAAGCGATCAGCTCCGTCTCCATCACAGAGTAAGCGATCAGCTCCCACCTCCATTACAGAGTAAGCGATCAGCTCCGTCTCCATTACAGAGTAAGC
>JAAYPO010000069.1 GCA_012519745.1 Clostridiaceae bacterium
ATAATTTTACATTATTCGATAAAATATTTCAACATTATTATTTAATTGTCACTCGAACTCCCGGAAACCCATCTTAAGCCAGGTCTGGAGATCTATCGTGTTGTGGGCCTTGAGACCGCTGTCACGTTGGAAACGGTGAACAGCCTTTTTCAAGCCGTCCTCGTATATACCGTCCAAAGGACCGTTATAGTAACCCAGCTGCTTAAGCCTGCGTTGTATGGCAAGAACATCAGCTCCCCTGTCACCGGGATTGATTTCATCGAAATGCCTTCCGAATGGTCCGAACTGGCCATTCACGATTACCACCTCGGTGCCGACGGATACAAGACTGTACAGCTCTGCTACATCCTCATTGAACATGCGTATACAGCCATGGCTGGCTGCGGATCCGATAGTCCCGCTTTGCTTTGTGCCATGTATTCCGTATTTCCCCCAGGGTACATCCAGTCCCAGCCACCTGCCGCCAAAGCCTTCACCCCAGTCGCCCTTCTCCACTATCGTCCAGCGGCCGAGAGGTGAGGGCAGCCCGGACTTTCCCGAGGCTATCCTGTACTCCTTCACACACTCATTGCCCTCAAGAAGGTACAATGTCTTATCCTCTATTTCTATAAAAATAGTATATTCTACTTTTTCATTTAATATAGAAGCATCAGACAAAATTTCCTTTTTTACATCAATGAATACCTGCGTAATCGACAAAACCAAAACAACAGCCAGAAAATACATCAAACAAATACTGTGCTTGTTCAACATTAGCACCCCCGCAATTTATCTATATGCGGAGGAAGTAAAAAAAATTAAATGGGTATCTTCTCCTCTATCCGATGAGTTTGCTGAACTGTTCCTCTTCCAGGGGCCTGCTGAGCAGGTATCCCTGAAGGCAATCGCAATTTTGCTTCTTTAGATACTCAAGCTGTTCGGCGTTTTCCACACCTTCTGCTATGACTGTTATGCCAAGGCTGTGGGCCAGCCAGATTATTGAGCCTATTATTTGATTTCCATGGTCCGTCTCACCGATCCTGCTTACGAAAGTCCTGTCGATTTTTAGTGTGTCGATAGGCAGCATCTGAAGGTATTTCAATGAAGCGTACCCGGTGCCGAAATCATCGAGGGCTATGCTTATTCCCATTTCCCTGAGTTGATTCAGAGTATCTACGACCTTCTCGGGATATGAGATCAGTACAGATTCCGTTATCTCAAACTCAAGATATTTGCTGTCGAACTGTGTATCCTGCAGAACTTTTTTGACCATTCTTAGAAAGGATGGCTGTACAATTTGTACCACCGATATATTTATTGTCAGCTTGAAATCCATCCTGCTTGCTTCCTGCATCTCTCTAAACCTGTGCATGACCGTTCTGAGTATCCATTCTCCGATTTCAATGATCAGGCCTGTCTCCTCTGCTATCGGAATAAACTGCGCCGGACTTACATGCCCAAGGCTCTCGGAATTCCATCTGCAAAGAGCTTCAAATCCTCTGATGCGTCCTGTATCACAATAGTATTGCGGCTGGAAAACAAGGTAGAGCTCCTCATTGTTAACTGCGGATTTGAGCCCGTTCTCGATCCTGGATCTCTTCAGCAGACTTATTTGCATCTCACTGCAGAAAAAGCTGATACCGTTCTTGCCGGACCTCTTTATGGAATGCATGGCTATGTCTGCATTTTTCAACAGGTCCTCCGTAGTCTCACCATCCACCGGGAAGATGGATATCCCAAAGCTGGCATTGATATAAAACTCCTTGTTATCACATGTACATACTTCAGCTATGGCTGATTTGAAGCTATCGGCATATTTGAGTATCTCATCACGGCTCAGCTCGCGCCGGACGATCAGAGCAAACTCATCACCACCCAGGCGCCCAACCACATCTCTTTCATCTACACCTTTTTTCAAACGCTCCGCTACTATCTGCAATATCTTGTCGCCGATCTGATGACCCATCAGGTCATTGACCTCTTTAAAATTATCGATGTCTATATAAATAAATGAAAATCCGGTGTTGTTGATGCCGGAATAGTGGATGAGCATGTCCAGCTTTTTTATTATCATCTTCCTGTTGGGCAGTCCTGTCAGAGTATCATAAAAGGCCATGTACTCAAGCTGCTTCTTGTTTTCGTTCATCAATCGGTTGTATTTTACAAGCTGCTCATTCTGCTTGCTCATTTTATCCTGGGAAGCTGATATCTCTTCATACAAAGAGGTTATCTCCTCCTTTTGCTCCGACAGCCTCTTAAAATAACTGAGCAAGCCCTTCTTATAATAGTAGATGACAATGCAAATAATGATAGAGCCAAAATATGAAATGATTCCAGACAAAGCGTAAAGCTCACCTGTATAAATGATACCAAACAGGGCAAAGACGATTCCTGTCAGATTCAGCAGAATAGCCGCTATCATCCCCTTTTTTCTGGTACTGATCGTCAGGTAGGCAGAAAAAAGTATCTGTGCCTGAGATACGATACCACTAAAATCATGATTGCTCAAGACCATTCCAAAAAGCTTCATCTGCTCTGTGCTGTGTGTTGAAATATCTCTAAGAAAAAATGACAGGGCTATGTAGAAAGCCGAACAAACGGCGATCATGATCCATTCGCTTGCCGGACTTTTTTCGGTCATGCTTATGTCAGTCGGCTGAACATCAGTATTTCTGCTTATATGCATCCAATACCTCTCGCTTTATATGATTTTGCACTCCAACCGCTTACATTTACATTATACCAATATTTATTTACATAATGCAATAATGCCTTCATAAACGGTTATGCGCATACTGCATCACTTCCTCATTTCACTGCCGCTTAGCAGTATCTCGAATTTATCGAACCAGACCTTCTCCATGAACTGCTCAGATGTAAAAAATGTTTTTCTAAAATTGGCGAGCTCCTTGGTGTTTTTTTTCAGCCAAAGAGGGACCGGTATCTCAAGAGCAGCACAAAGCTCCAAAAGACAAGCCTCCAGCTTGTCCCTGAAGCTGTGCTCGCTGTCATTATCTTCTGAGGTGCTTTCCCTCACTATCCTTCCTTCGACCAGAAGCTTACCGTTGAGTGTCAATTATATTCCGCCTTTCACATTTTCTAGCCAAAGCGCATGGCTATATGCTGCCCAGCTTATATTCTATAGAATCGACCAATGCCTTCCAGCTGGCTTCGATTATATCTGTTGATACGCCGATGGTCGTCCATACTTCGCTGCCGTCAGTGGACTCTATCAGTACCCTTACCCTTGCTGCCGTAGCTGCAGTTGAATCGAGCACTCTTACCTTGTAGTCCGTCAATTTCATCTCATGTATTTCCGGATAGAATCTTGACAACGCCTTTCTTACAGCGTTATCCAGTGCATTTACAGGACCGTCGCCCTCTGCTGCCGTTATTTCTTCCTGATCTCCCACCTTGACCTTTATCATTGCGGATGAATTGCGCTCATTGGCTTTAGCGGGCTCGTTGACGATAACCTTGAAGTCCTTGAGTTCAAAGGATGGCTTGTATTTACCGAGTATTCTTCTCACGATCAGCTCAAAGGAGCTTTCAGCGCCTTCATACTGGTATCCCTCATGTTCCATTTCCTTAAGCTTTTCAAGTATGAGCCTGGTTTCAGGCGAATCCTTTGTTATATGAGGAGCAACATTCCTGACCATGCTCAACACAGCACTTCTGCCCGCTACCTCTGACATGAGGAATGTTCTTTCGTTCCCGACAAGTCCGGGATCCATCAGTTCATATGCCGCCGAATTCTTTACGACTGCATCGGCATGCATGCCTGCCTTGTGGGCAAACGCTGATTTGCCGACATACGGCGCTCTCTCGTCATGGATCACATTGGCTATTTCACTTACTGCGCGGGCTACAGTAGTCATTTCTGTCATATTCTCCTCTGGTATACAGCTGCATTCCATTTTCAGCTGTAATGTCGGTATGATAGAGCAAAGGTTGGCGTTTCCGCACCTTTCTCCAAAACCATTTATAGTGCCCTGTACCTGTGTCGCTCCTGCCTGGACAGCCATAATGGTCCCTGCCACCGCCATGCCGATATCATTATGTGTATGGATACCGATCGGGATATCGAACTTGGCGACGACCTTCCCGGTGATATCATAAATATCCATTGGCAGACATCCGCCCTTGGTGTCGCACAGACAAAGACTGTCCGCACCGGCCTCCGCCGCAGCCTCCAATGTCTCCATGGCATATACGGGGTCGGAAAAATAGCCGTCGAAAAAGTGTTCGGCATCGTATACTACTTCCTTGCCCTGATCCTTGAAATACTTGACTGTATCAAATATCATCCTGATATTTTCCTCGAGAGTCGTCTTGAGGATATCGGTGACCTGGAAATCCCATGACTTGCCGAATATGACCACCGCATCAGTACCTGCCCTGAGCAAAGATCTGACATTGGCATCCTCCTCTACAGGGATCCCGACTCTTCTGGTACTGCCAAAGGCGATGAGCTTGGCATGCTGAAACTTTATCTTCCCTGCCCTCTCGAAGAATTCCAGATCCTTTGGATTTGATCCGGGATTGCCTGCCTCGATATAGGCAACGCCAAGTGAATCCAGCCTTTTAACTATTTTCAGTTTATCCTCCACCGTATATGAAATCCCCAGCGCCTGTGCTCCGTCTCTCAGCGTGGAATCCAGTACTACGATTTTTTTCATATTGTCTCCCTTCCATCCGCGGCACCCTTGCCATGATCGTTTACTACCCTGTTGATGGCATTTATATATGCCTTTACGCTGGCTTCAATAACGTCGGTACTAACTCCCCTTCCAACGTATATCTTGTTGTCCTTCATAACTCTCACTGTAGCTTCACCAAGGGCATCAGTACCCTCCGTCACTCCCTTGAGGCTGTAATCCTGCAGCTCCATCTCGAAGCCCACAGTTCTCTCGACGGCCTTGAATGCCGCATTTACAGGTCCGTCACCGGTGGCAGCTTCCATCACCGGTTCTCCATTTTTAAACATGCTCACAGTGGCAGTGGCAATAACCTTGTTTCCGCTGTTGATCTGGAAGCTGTCAAGCTTGTAGACCTCATCGACCTCCGATACCTTTTCTCCGGCAAGAGCCTCTATATCCCTATCAGTGACAGTCTTTTTCTTATCGGCAAGCTCCTTGAACTTCTCAAAAGCCCTGGTGATCTCTTCTGCCGTCAGATTATATCCCATTTCCTTGAGCCTCTCCTCAAATGCATGCCTTCCGGAGAGCTTGCCCAGTATCATCCTGTTTTGAGAAAGTCCGATGGATTCCGGCGTCATGATCTCATAGGTGCTTTTTTCGGCCAATACTCCATGCTGGTGTATCCCCGATTCATGTGCAAACGCATTAGCTCCCACAATTGCCTTGTTTGGAGGCAGCGCTACTCCGGTCAGATTGCTGACGAGCTTGCTGGTCCTGTATATCTGCTTTGTTTTAATATTGTGTGCCATCTCGCCATAATAGTCTTTTCTGGTCTGCAGACCCATTATCAGCTCTTCCATCGATGCATTTCCGGCTCTCTCACCAAGTCCATTTATGGTGCATTCCACCTGTGTCGCCCCATTCCTCACAGCTGCCAGTGAATTTGCAACAGCCAGACCAAGGTCATTGTGGCAATGAACACTTATATCAGTTTTATCGATACCACTTACATTTTCCTTTATACCTTTAATAACAAGGCCGAATTCCTCGGGAGATGCATAGCCTACGGTATCCGGGATATTTACCACAGTCGCCCCTGCCTTTATCACTTCCTCAAGTACCTTGTACAGAAACTCAGTCCTGGTCCTGCTGGCATCTTCCGCTGAAAATTCTACATCACCGCAATATTTTTTCGCGTACTTCACCATTGCCACAGCACGCTCAAGCACCTGTTCCTCCGACATCTTCAGTTTATATTTTATGTGTATATCAGAGGTTGCAATAAATGTGTGTATCCGTGGACTTTCGGCATGACACAAAGCCTCCCATGCCCTGTCGATATCCTTTTCAACAGCCCGGCTGAGGCTGGCAATAGATGCACCCTTTACATTTTCGGCAATGGTCTTTACCGCCATGAAATCTCCGGGTGAAGCAATAGCAAAACCCGCTTCGATGACATCAACTCCAAGCTTGACCAGCTGGCGAGCTATTTCAAGCTTTTCCTGTATGTTCAGGCTGACCCCGGGAGTTTGCTCCCCGTCTCTCAATGTTGTGTCGAATATTTTTATCCGTGCAGACATATAAAAACCTCCTTAGATACCATATAAATCTCATATTCATAAATATCCGGCGGTACTCTCCCGCCTTTTCTCTTTTATACCGCTTATGCCTTGTTACTTTTTGAGCCAGCTCATCATCTTCCTGAGCTCCGTGCCCACCTTCTCAAGCTGGTGTTCCGCTTCGCGCTGCCTTGTTGCAAGGAACTCCGCCCTTCCGCCGGCTTTGTTCTCCATGATCCATTTTGATGCGAAGGTCCCGTTTTGTATTTCTGAGAGTACCTTCTTCATTTCCTTTCTGGTCTCGTCAGTTACTATCCTTTTCCCCGTCATGTAGTCACCATACTCGGCCGTGTCGCTGATAGAATATCTCATGTATGCATAGCCGCCCTGATTTATCAGGTCAACAATCAGCTTCATCTCATGGATGCACTCGAAATAAGCTATCTCCGGCTGGTAGCCTGCCTGGACCAGGGTCTCGAAGCCTGCCTTCATCAGCTCGGTGACACCTCCGCAAAGCACCGCCTGTTCACCGAAAAGGTCAGTTTCTGTTTCTTCCCTGAAGGTAGTCTCCAAAATACCGGCTCTTCCGGCACCTATCCCTGATGCATATGCCAGAGCGTAATCCCTTGCCTTGCCTGATGCATCCTGATATACAGCGATCAGTGAAGGTACTCCCCTGCCTTCGTTATACTGGCTTCTTACGGTATGGCCCGGGCCTTTTGGCGCTATCATGATAACATCGATATATTCCGGAGGCTTGATCTGGTTGAAATGAATATTGAAGCCATGGGCAAAAGCAAGTATATCCCCTTCCTTCAGACCGGGAGCAATGTCCCTGTAGTACATGTCGGCCTGAGTCTGGTCAGGAGTGAGGATCATGATCAGATCCCCTGCCTCTGCTGCTTGTGCGGTATCCATCACCGTCAGTCCGTCTGCCTCTGCCTGTTTTCTTCTCGCCGACCCTGGCGTAAGCCCTACCACTACATTGACTCCGCTATCCTTCAGGTTCTGCGCATGTGCATGTCCCTGACTTCCATATCCGATCACTGCAACTGTCTTTCCTTTCAGTAAACCAAGACTGCAGTCACTGTCATAAAACATTTTAGCCATTTATTTCGCCCTCCTCGTTATTTGTGACCTTTATGATCCTATTGCCTCTTTCGATAGCAATTGTACCTGTTCTCACGATCTCCTTTATTCCGAACTGCTTGAGCATATCTTCCAAAGCAGCTACCTTATCACCGCTGCCGGATGCCTCGATGGTGAGCGTCGTCTTGGACACGTCCACTATCTTTGCCCTGAATATCTCTACCAGCTGTACTATCTCACTTCTGGTGGCAGCATTTGCAGAAACCTTTATCAGAGAAAGCTCCCGGGTTATTGACTCATGCTTGTCAAGTCTTTTTATCTTGATGACGTCCACCAGCTTGTTCAGCTGTTTGCTGACCTGCTCTACGATATATTCGTCTCCTTCCACCACAATGGTCATCCTTGAGACATCCGGATTCTCCGTGACTCCCACCGCCAGACTGTCAATGTTGAAGCCCCTCCTGCTAAATAGGCCTGCTACTCTTGAAAGTACGCCGGCATGGTTTTCCACCAGTACCGATAATGTATGTTTCGACATATTGCTTTACTCCTTTCAAGTCTTAAACTGCGCATACACTGCACATATTTCTTTCATATAATAAAATCATTCTATAAATGATCTGTATTATCTGACTGCTCATAATGTGGGTTCCATCGGGTCCACCATGCACTCCAGCAAATAGGGCCCTTTTGTACCCGTCATGCGTTCAAGTGCCGGTCTGATCTCATCATTGGAGCATATCTTCTCACCTCTGAAGCCATATGCCGCAGCCAGTGCCGTAAAATCAGGATTGCTGTCAAGGCATACCTGAGAATATCTGCCTGAATGCTTTGTCAGCTGTAGTTCCCGGACCATGCCCAGACGGCAGTTGTTAAACAGCACTATCTTGACATCTATATCGTGCTGCTTCATCGTACCGAGCTCCTGCATGGACATCTGGAAGCTTCCGTCACCACTAATCACTACTACCGGCACATCGGGCCTGCCGATCTTGGCTCCTATGGCTGCGGGCAGCCCGTATCCCATTGTTCCAAGGCCGCCGGAGGTGATGAACGTTTTGGGCATGCGCACCTGAAGATTGTTTGCAGCCCATATTTGATTCTGTCCGACCTCTGTCGTCACAACAGCTTCTTCCGGCAGGAAGTCTGCCAGCATGGACAGCAGATACTTGGGGTCGATATATCCTGTGTCTTTGTGCTTACCTCTTTCTGCAGCAGCCTTCTGTTGGACTTTCAGTCTCTTTTCAGCTGCTTCACACAGCCATTCCTTATCCTCAGAAGCTTTGACATATCCAAGCAAATCTTTTAACGTCAGTTTAAGATCTCCCACCAGCGGGATGGATACGTCGATATTTTTCCCGATCTCAGCCGGGTCCACATCGATGTGTATTATCCTGGCCCTCTTCGCTAGTGTGCTCGCTGCGCCGATAGCCCTGTCCCCGACCCTGGCACCCAGTATCAGTACAAGGTCTGCATGATGCAGCGCACTGTTGGCTGCCTGGCTGCCATGGGTACCCACCATTCCGAAATGGAGCGGGTGGGCTGACGGTATTGCTCCGATCCCCATCAACGTCGTGACAACCGGTATGTTTCTTTTTTCAGCAAGCTCCAGCATCTCCCCTGCAGCATTTGCCGCGATCACTCCGCCTCCTGCACATATGACCGGCTTCTTTGCCTCCTCAAGTGCGGCTGCAGCCTTCTTTATCTGCATCGGATGTCCCTTTACGGTGGGCTTGTATCCCTTGATCTCAACTGCCTTAGGGGACTGAAATTCAAATACGCTGTTTTGTACATCGATGGGTATATCGATCACCACAGGACCCGGTCTTCCCGTAGCGGCGATATGGAAGGCCTCCTTTATGATCCTGGGAAGCTCACCGGCTGCTTTTACAAGGTAGCTGTGCTTGGTGAATGGTGCCGCAGAACCTGTTATATCCGCTTCCTGGAACGCATCGGTGCCTATCATGTCACTTCTGACCTGGCCTGTGATCGCTATGATGGGGATGCTGTCCATATATGCATTTGCGATCCCGGTGATCAGATTTGTTGCCCCGGGTCCGGAAGTGGATACGCAAACACCCGGCTTTCCTGTAACTCGCGCATATCCGTTGGCTGCATGAGCAGCACCCTGCTCATGGCGTGTGAGTATATGTCTTATGCGGCTGTTCAGCAATGCATCATAAAACGGCGAGATCGCAGCGCCGGGATATCCGAATATGGTATCGGTACCCTCAAGCTCAAGGGCTTTTATAATAGCTTCCGCTCCTGTTATCTTCATATCATCCCTCCGTTTCCTGTGATACTCCATCAGACCCAAATTATTAAAAAAACCCTCGTCAACTGCATTGCTGCAGGGACGAAGGGTATGATCCAACGTGGTACCACCCTGATTCGGCAGGCATAAGCCTACCCTCGGTAAGTACTGGTGTACTTGACTGTAACGCAGTCTGCGTCATCATCTGGGATAAATCTTCAATGATGAAGCTCCGGAATGAGCTATACACAGTTCCTGTGCACCGGCTTGCACCACCCGCCGGCTCTCTCTGCCACTTTGGTCCTGTCTTCTTTCCTTCATCGCACTGCCCTGTTCAAAATGATTGTATAATATTGTATCAGCACAACAGAGCAGTGTCAACTAAATTTTTATCCTTTATTGCCCATTTTACACGCGCTTTTTTATGCTTTTTTGCAATAATGTTCTACAGGTATATCCTCTCGTTGGTATTTCCTTCGAATTTACCTATACTGTACCCATAGCAAAATGACTGCCTCATGCTTACCACGATCAGTGCCTTCAGGTACTCTCTTTCCTCCTTGTTCAGCCCTCTGTCCATCATCTCTATAAAATTCTTTGTTTTCTCTGCCGCAATCAGCTTGATTGCCTCTCTGGTACCCGAAAGGTCTCCATTGAGCTTTTCTCTTGCCTGCTTCAAATATAGCTTCAGCATTTTTTCAAAGTCCAGCCTGTTCCCGGTCGTGCCTGCCATTTGAGCCACCTCCTGCATGTATTCAGGAGTAAGTGTTGCCAATTTATAGCGCAAAATATACGTTACCTTGTTATAAGTCCATCCTTATACTTCTTGGCAAGGACCAGGGTCGTTGTGACCCATTCGTTTGAGCCGTGCATTTTATGATTTATCTGTATAGGATCTCCGGGAGACTTGGAATAGATATACGTCCGCAGCTGCATCATCGTATCGATCTGCCGGCCGTCCACCTGTCTGATAATGCAGCCCTCGCGGATACCCGCCTTTTGTGCAGGCCCCCTGCTGTCCACATGCGCCACATAGATGCCCTCCTTCAGCTTGGCCTCACCGTCGATATATGGGATAACATTTCCGTCATATGCAAACATCCCCATATAGGGCTCCTCGAATGTGCCTGTCCTGACAAGCTTATCCACCACAGGCTTGGTGATGTTGATTGGAATAGCAAATCCCATTCCTTCGGCACTGGTGACCTTCACCGTATTGATGCCAATGACCTCTCCCTTTGCATTGAGCAGCGGACCACCGCTGTTTCCCGGGTTTATGCTTGCATCGGTCTGAATAAGATCCTCCATGTAGTTTGTACCGTTCTCGGTTTCTATACTGATGGTCCTATTAAGAGCACTAATGATACCGGAGGTTACGGATCTTTGAAAATCAAGCCCCAGCGGGTTCCCTATTGCAATGGCATGTTCTCCCACCTCCAGCGTCGAGGCGTCCCCAAGTGGCAGCGGCGTTAGCCCGTTAAGATTCACCTTCACTGCTGCCAGATCCAGTACGGGGTCTGACCATACGACTACTCCATCGACATTTCTCCCATCGGCAAACGAAACTATTATCCTGTTGCTTTTGCCGCCTGCCACATGGTTGTTTGTCAATATATATCCATCGGAGCTTACCACAACACCGGATCCAAATCCAACCTCAGTCTCTCTGTTTCTGTCAAACAGGTTTTCCCTTACAGCTCTTTCTACGGTGATCCCGACTACGCCTGCAGTTGCCTTTTTTGCTACGATCTGTGTAACAGGTATGCTGCCGGGTCCGGCAGCTGACGCTGGACCTTCAGACAATGCAGTTCCCTGCCGGTCCCCATCATTCTGTCCTATTTGGACCGGTTTGTCGGAAGGTGATTGTCCGGCGATTCGAAGCAGCTCGTCACCGATACCATCCCTTCCCTGCTTTGCACCTATTTGCTCGGCATTATTTCGGGCTCCTCCGTCTGCTGTAGGATCATTTAGTGAAATATACCTGGGCGCTGCGAATAATACAAGCATACATATAGCCATCGATGTCACGATTGAAATTATCAGCATCCCCGCAAATCCCACACGTTTTCTATTATCTCTGAACATCATATCATCCTCATTTTCGAATCCTTTTAGGCTTATTATTTCAATAATGCCCTAAAGAATACAAAAAAAGACCGGCGTTAGTTGCCCGCCGGGTCTGTTGGAAGATTTGATTTAATGATTTTTTTTACACTTTTCTCAAATTTGGGTCTGGGCAACATGACCTGGTGCCCGCATCCAAGGCATTTTATCCTGAAGTCGGCACCGGTCCTCATTACCTCCCACTGTCTGCTTCCGCAGGGATGTTCCTTCCTTAACTCAACAATGTCTCCCAGGCAGAACCTGTCAGCCATTTTGCTTCACTCCTTGTGGATTTTTGATAATGCCAGCCGTTACGGTATGGGCAGATACTCAGTAATTTTTCAGATAAGTATCTATCTCCCATCTGCTGACCCTTGTTTTGTATTCATTACACTCTTCCATCTTTGCCTCTATATACTTGCCGAATATATGATCTCCAAGGACCTCTCTGGTAAAGCTGCTTTCAGACATCTCAGCTATCGCTTCTTCCAGGCTGCTTGGCAGCGAATCTATCCCCGCTGTCAGTCTGTCCTGGTCACAAAGGTCAAACAGATTTTTGTTGACCGGTTCAGGCGGCATGATCCTGTTTTCGATCCCATCAAGCCCTGCCATAAGTATTGCAGCCAGTGCAAGGTATGGATTGCAGCTAGGGTCGGGATTCCTCAGCTCGAGCCTGGTAGCAGTACCGCGGGCTGCAGGTACTCTGACCAGCGGGCTTCTGTTTCTGGCTGACCATGCTATATATATCGGAGCTTCATATCCCGGGATGAGTCTTTTGTAGGAATTGACAAGGGGGTTTGTCAGTGCTGTGACAGCTCTCATGTGTTTCATCAGTCCTCCGATGAACCAGTATGCCTCCTGACTCAGTTGATACGGATCCTTCTCATTATAGAACATGTTCCTGCCGTTTTTGAAGAGCGATGTGTTTATGTGCATGCCTGAGCCGGCTATACCAAAGACAGGCTTTGGCATAAACGTGGCATGGAGGCCATGCCTCTGTGCAATAGTCTTGACCACAAGCTTGAATGTAAGTATTGCATCCGCTGCTGCAAGTGCGTCTGTATACTTAAAATCTATCTCGTGCTGACCCGGTGCCACCTCGTGATGCGAGGCTTCTACTTCAAAGCCCATCTCCTCCAGCACAAGGCACATATCCCTTCTTGCATTTTCCCCCAGATCCACCGGCCCCAGATCGAAATAGCCGGCTTTATCATGGGTGATGGTAGTGGGATTTCCCTCGCTGTCTGTCAGGAACAGAAAAAATTCACATTCCGGTCCCACATTGAATGTATCATATCCCATCTCCGATGCTTTTGCCAGCGCTCTCTTGAGAACATACCTGGGATCACCTTCAAACGGCTTGTCGTCGGCGGTATACACATCACATATCATCCTTGCGACCTTGCCTGTCTGCGGCCTCCATGGGAAAATCACAAATGTATTGATGTCCGGCCTCAGATACATGTCCGATTCCTCTATCCTGACAAAGCCTTCAATAGATGAACCGTCAAACATGCATTTGTTGTCCAGTGCCTTCTCCAGTTGTTTTGCAGTTATTGCCACATTTTTCAGCATACCGAAAATATCAGTAAACTGCAGCCTTATGAACTCCACACCCTCATCCTGTACGATCCTGATTATATCTTCCTTCGTGTATTCCGGCATTATTATGCACCCCCATTTTAATAAAAAAGCGTACTTAAACAAGCTGAATGTTGTTTAAGAACGCCATTGTTCCTGCAACTTCTATTATTCTGACCTTATACGGTATCCCTAACCATCGAGGTGTACCGTATTTATATTTTAACATTAATTTGATATATTACAATACCAGATTTGAAATAAATGAAAGAGACTGCGGCATGTCATCTTTTTGCTGCAGTCTCTTTCTCTTCATCTTCTCTATTCTTCCTTTTCAAACATATCCTTTCCTACTCCGCAAAGGGGGCAGACCCAGTCGTCCGGAAGATCCTCAAAGGGTGTACCGGGTGCAATACCCGCATCGGGATCACCCAGCTCAGGCTCGTAGACATAACCGCAAGCAGTACACAAGTACTTATCCACTAAATCATCTCCTTCTATCAGACTCATTCTTTATCTATATTACCCATGAAACATGGTCGTAAACGAATTTTTTTAAATATTAATAGCTTTTGCCTTTTTTACCGCCTGACAGCACGATCAGTCCTATTACGATCAGCACTATCGGTATCGCATATGGCCCGGTATTAAAGTTCAGCATCTTACTCAGCGAAAATGAGAAGAAGAATATTGCTGACAGCCCGCCTAGTATACCAATGGGTATGAGCAGACCCTTTTCCCGGTTTCCGAAACAATACAGCTCAAACAGGCCGAAAGCCACCGAGAATATAAAAAGGGGCCATGTTACTCCCCAGCCGCCGAAAAGCATATTGAACTGTAATGTCATACCGATTATCAACAGTATGCCGCCCGGCACAAGGATCCCCGGATTTCTTCTGGATCCCGAGAAAAATTTCCAGTGGAACATCAATCCGGGCACTATGATGAAAAGCGTCGCCCAGAGCCTTGATACAACGAATCCAAAGATGCCCCAGAAATTGATGAGTTTGAAATTGTTTAGTAGAAACAGTATGCCAAGGCATATCAAAATTCCGCCTAATACCTTTCCTGAGTTTTTCATAAAAAGCCTCCCGGTTATATTCAAAGATTACTTGTTTCAAAAAGTCATTCTATATTATTATAACGACATAATCAAAAAAAGTCTGAATATATTTGGGCTCTTTATTTATTGTCAGGATCTATACTCTGCCGCTGATTTGTTTGCTGCCAGCTCTCTGTCCCTTTTAAGCTTCCAAATGACATATCGGATCCCGGAGGATATAAGATCTGCTATCTTCATCACAACAAAAAGCCTGGTATTCTGCAGTACCAGAAAATCCATGAAGCCGCCGAAATTGACAATACCCGTCACAAACATGTCCCCTACCGGAGCCAGTTCCTTATTGACACCGGACCCGGGCTTTATCGGCCCCTCTCCGATCCCGATATAACCTACATGATCCATAGTCCCAAGACATGCATCTATAGCAACCACAAAAGGGCTGTCACAATCCTTTATGACCTGTTTCATGACGTCATCGATGTTTTTTGCATGGACAGGGCTTTCAAGGCTCCCGTATACATGTATCCCCTGGCTCTTCAGACCGGAAAGCTTGTATCCTATAAGAGGTCCAAGACTGTCTCCGGTAGAGCGGTCGGTGCCTATGCACAGAAACACCAGTGATTTGGCACCCTTGTCGAGGCCGCCGCTGATGCGCAAATACAGCTCATCTGTCAGATGCTTGAAAGCTGAAATGCTGCCGGAATTTATATATTGCTGTTTTGCAGTTGTCCTTGTTAACATTCTGGCTCCTGAATTCTTTTGTATAATATATTATTTCCAGAATGCATGCATTTATTACTATATATGGTTCAGGCCATTGGATTTACACAGTTTTTTTTATCTGATATCATGATATAGAGGGGTGGTCATTACGGATTCGATAGAAAAAAGAAATCCATTGATAGAGGATATCCTCGATGGTATGTACGACTGGGTAAGAGTCGTAGATTTCGACAATAATATACTATATATGAACAGGGCTATGACCGAAGACCTCGGAGAACTGACCCCGGGAAAGAAGTGCTTTGAATTGATCGGACGAAGCGAGCCTTGTGAAAACTGTGTTTCCAGAAAAGCGATGCTGGAGGGGGTATCGGAGGAAAAAGAAGAAAAAATAAATGACAGGACCTTCTCTGTGATGTCATCCCCCTTAAGAAATGCCGAAGGCAGAGTGATAGCCATCGTTGAAGTGCTGCGTGAAACTACCCAGTTGAAAATGCTGTATGAAAAAACCCAGGAGCAAAACCTCATTTTGAAAAAAGATGTGGAAATGGCCAGAAAGCTTCAGTCAAGCCTGCTCCCCGGTCCGATCAGTGACCCGAGAGCAGATCTGTCACTTATTTATATGCCCTGTGAGGAACTTGGCGGGGACTTTATTGATGTGTTTTACATAGACAGCTCCCATATGGGCATATATATTGCAGACGTTTCAGGCCATGGTGTTCAGGCGTCACTGCTGACTGTCTTTTTGCGCTCGACGCTGAATAAAAAGCTGCTGTCGCCGTCAATGGCTCTGGAAGAGCTGTACCGTGAATTCAACCAAAGCAGGCTGGACGAAGAACTTTATATATCGATTTTTTATTCTATAATCGACCTGGACAATAAAACCATGCTTTACTCCAACGCAGGGCTCAACGTAGCACCTGTCGTTTACAGCGAGAACAGATTCGAACTGCTTCGAATGCCAGGGATACCGGTCAGCAACTGGATGAAAAAGCCCGGCTACAGGGATGGGGCTCTGGACCTCCTGCCCGGTGACAAGTTCTTTTTATATACCGACGGTATCCTTGAAATGAGAGATATCAATAATGAGCAATTTGGTGAAGAACGGTTACTGGAAATACTTCTGAAGGGTCAGCTAGACCCCAGAAAAATGCTGCTTAAGATAAAAAACTCCGCCTTCTCCTTTGCAGGGATACGATCAGCCGATGAGCTTTCGGATGATGTGACACTTGCACTCCTTGAAATAAAGTAGTGTTTATTTGCCACAGCAGTACACCATGATACTACAGCTGCTCGAAGCAATACGCCTCATCGCCTCAAACCTGCGACAACTCTGTCGATTCCGTTCATATCCTTGAATACCCTGACAGCTTCATATCTTTCGTCCCGGGCCATCAGAGCGGCAACCTCCGCTGCCTGATCATACCCGGTCTCAAAGGCAAGCATGCCCCCGATCCTCAGATACCCGGTGGAAGACGCGATGATCGACCTGTAGAAGTGAAGTCCATCCGGACCTCCATCAAGTGCCTCAACCGGCTCATGATCCTTTACCTCTCTCTGGAGTGCGGATAAATCGTCCGTCCGGATATATGGGGGATTTGATACTATTACATCGTATTCATCCTCAGGTATGCTGTTGAATAAATCGCTTTGTATAAAAGATATACGGTCAGCGACACCATTTCTTTTTGCATTCCCTGATGCAGCCTTCAACGTGGCAGGCATTATATCAGAGGCTGTCACCATGCAGGCGGGATAATGGTACGCAAGACTTACGGCTATGCAGCCCGAACCGGTACACAAATCGAGTATGTCCACTGTGTTCACTGTTCCTTTGCTTTTAGTACAGTGCTCCAAAACAATCTCTACAAGCAGTTCGGTATCCTGGCGGGGTATCAAAACACCCGGCTGTACTTCAAATGTAAGAGACATGAACTCCTGTATACCTGTCAGATATTGAAGAGGCCATCCCCCAGCGCGCTTCTCCAGCATTTGGTGGTATACGCGATCAGTCACGTCCTCCAGCAGCTCATCTCCATGTGCATATATGAATGTCCTATCGCACTTTGCGGCATGGCAAAGCAGAACCCCGGCATCGTTGGCCGGGGCTTCGATTCCAGCACCTCTCAATATCCGTATACCTTCTTTGTACGCCTCACCATAGGTCATCAATACTCACCATTTATCCGAATCATTCTCTACCATTACATTTTTCATAGCGACAATCGCCACTTCTATCTGGGAATCATCCGGCTCTCTGGTAGTCAGCTTCTGAAACAGCATGCCAGGCGCGCTGACTATCTTCATCAAGGGCCAGTCCGTGTGCCTTCCGGCAAACCTCTGGATCTCATACGCCACTCCGGCCACCACCGGTATCATCAGAAGCCTCAACAGCAGATTCATCAATATGTTGTGAACGCCAAGAAACGAAAACATTATTATACTTATTATCATAACCAGAAATAAGAAGGAGGTGCCGCAGCGGGGATGCTTTGTTGAATATTTCCTGATGTTTTCCACTGTCAGCTCTTCTTCGTTCTCATAGCAGTGTATGGTTTTGTGCTCTGCTCCGTGATACTGCCAGACTCTTTTGATATCATCCAGCAGGGTTGCCAGATAAATATATAAAAAGAATATGGTTATTCTGATCACACCTTCAAAAAGGTTGTATAATACAACGTTTGGCCCTTCTCTCTTAAGATTGATGAGGCTTGCAAGAAGGTTGGGCAGCAGTATGAACAGCCCGATGCTAAATGCCAGTGATATTACAACTGACACATATACCACAGCATCCTTGCCCTTATCCTTGAACAGCTTCTCTATAAAAGCATCGAACTTTGAAGGCTCTTTGTCTGAATCATCCTCAAGCTCAACAAAATCTGCGGAGTACATCAGTGCTTTCACTCCAACTATCATTTGCCTGAAAAGATTCACTGATCCGCGTACGACAGGTATTTTTGAAAACAATGATTTCTTCGGCAGCGGCTTCTTGTCCAGAACGATCTCGCCGTCAGGCTTGCGTACGGCAATAGCCGTGTTTTCAGGCCCCATCATCAGCAATCCTTCCAGAAGCGCCTGTCCTCCTATGGTCGTTTTCTTCATATATCTCTTATCTCTCCTCTGATCCCATCGCATTGAACATATAATAAACACCGGCACATAGACCGGTAAAAAAATAAAGGCCGAATCATATATTGTTCAGCCTTTAGTGTACCACTTTTATACACGCTTTTCAATTCGTATGCGTTGTCATAGCAAGTATTTTATTCACTGTCTACGATACCGTATCTCTTCTTGAATTTCTCAACTCGTCCGCCGGTATCAACAAGCTTCTGTTTGCCGGTAAAGAACGGATGACATTTTGAGCATATTTCAACATGCAGTTCCTTTTTGACGGAACCTGTAGTAAAGGTCTCACCGCAAGCGCACTTTACAACTGCCTCTCCATATTTGGGCTGAATATTTTCCTTCATCGTCGATTCACCTTCCTCCGCTTTGCTGCAAAATAGATTCTGCCATTCTGCTCACGCAACAAGCAAAAAACATTGTAACATATATCATTACCTTAATCAAGTCCTATTTATCAATGAAAGATTTATTGATACTGTTCACAAATTCTTCATTGGTTTTGGTCTGAGTAAGCTTGTTAAGGATCATCTCCGTGACATCCGAAGTTCCCAGGTTGCTCATGGCCTTCCGGATAGCCCATATGCTCTCCATCTCTCTTTGGTTGAGCAGCAGGTCCTCTCTCCTGGTCCCCGACTTATTAATGTCGATGGCAGGGAAAATACGCTTTTCCGACATCTTCCTGTCCAGGTGGATCTCCATGTTTCCGGTCCCCTTAAACTCTTCGAATATTACATCATCCATACGGCTGCCGGTTTCTATCAATGCAGTCGCAATGATCGTAAGGCTGCCGCCGAACTCAATATTACGTGCTGAACCGAAGAATCTCTTTGGGCTGTGGAGGGCGCCTGGGTCAAGACCTCCCGAAAGTGTCCTTCCTGTTGGAGGTATGGTCAGATTGTATGCTCTGGCAAGCCTGGTTATACTGTCGAGCAGTATCACCACATCCTTTTTGTGCTCAACAAGTCTCTGGGCTCTTTCCAGTACCATTTCCGCGACCTTTATATGGTGCTCCGGGACCTTGTCGAAGGTTGAGTAGATTATCTCTCCGTTTATTGATCTCTGCATATCGGTGACCTCTTCAGGTCTTTCATCGATAAGCAGCACTATAAGCTCTATTTCAGGAAAATTCGTCGTTATCGCATTGGCAATTTTCTTGAGCAGTATGGTCTTTCCTGCCTTCGGTGGAGAAACGATCATTCCCCTCTGCCCTCTGCCTATCGGAGCTATCAGATCGATGAGCCTGGTGGACAATTCTCTCGGGCCGGTTTCAAGTGTGATCCGCTGATTGGGGAATATAGGCGTCAGATATTCGAAAGGTCTCCTCTTTGCTGCCACATCGGGAGTGTCGCCGTTGACAGTGGACACATAAAGCAGCGCCTGGAATTTTTCACCCTCCTTGGGTATCCTTCCCTTGCCCTTTATCTTGTCTCCGGTCTTAAGTCCGAACCTTCTGATCTGGGAGGGGGACACATACACATCCTTTGTGCCCGACAGGAAATTATCACTCCGAAGGAAGCCGTATCCATCCGGCAGCACCTCCAGAACTCCTTCCACCGGATCGTCACTTTCGATCTTCTCTGTTCCGTTCTGCTGTGACTGGTGTCTGTCCTGCTGATTGTTCCATTCTCTCTTTTGCTGCTGGTCGTAGCTCTTGTAAGCAGGCCTTTCCTCCGTTTTGACCTCCTCGGACTTTCCGGCCTCTGCCTTGGCTGTATCCTGTCCTTCGACCTTCTCCGCAGCGGCAGGATCGGTTGTTCGACTTTCAGACTCAGGCCTTCTTACAGCCTTCTGTGTCACTTTTTTCCCTATGCTCTCTGCTGCATCTTCCTGAGCTGCGGCATGTGTATCGTCAGCCTTTTCAGCCTCGCTTCCTTTACGGCCTGCTTTAGCAGTCTTCTGTGCAGTGGCATCTCCCGCCGGCAATTCTTTTACTGTTTCAGGAGTCGCTTCTGCAGAGGCCTTGTCATTCTTGCCCTCATCCTTGGAGGTATGTGGGGCGGCAGCATTTTTATCAGCCTCAGTTTCCTCAGCAGCATTGGGCTGAGCCTCACTTGATCCGGCTGCAGCTGCCATTGCAGCCTCCTTGGCAGCTTTGCTCGGTCTGCCCCTTCTGGACTTTCTCAAAACGACGGGTTCCTCCGCCGGCTCTTTTTTCTCATCATCTGCTGCAGCCGCGGATGCCGTATCTTCACCGGCAGTATCCTTATCCTTTACAGCCTTGCTTTTATTGTCAGCCTTTGCGGTTTCTTTGCTCTCCGCGCTGTCATCTATGTCAACCTTTTTTGCTTTTCTGCCTCGTTTGGGTTTCACGTCCTCATCGGTTTTTTCTCCCTCCTGTGCACTCTCTGTGCTCTTGCTCTTATTAGCTCCTTTAGGCACACCTGCATTGAGGATCTTTTCTATGAGCTCATCCTTCTCATATTTTTTAACGCCTCTGAGTCCCATCATTTTTGCTATGTACTGCAAATCCTCCAACGATTTTGCAGAAAGGTTCACCTCTTCCATAATCCACCTACCTTGTAAAATTATTATTTGATTTATTATAAGAAATTCATATGACCATATATGCGGTGCCGGAACCACTCGCCAGCAATGTCAGAAAAATTTCCGTAGATATCGACCGATAGTAACTACATGTAACATATGAAAATTCCTTGGTTTAACAGGGAAATCCAAACAAATAGAATGATTCTTACATAATTCCAGATAATTATAGCACTACAAAAATGAAATTGTCAATCATAACAACCCGGTAATAAGCGTTTCTGCAATATTTTACGAATAATGCAGTCTGATTTATTTCCCTGACTTATCACCTGAGCGTCTGGATAAAAAATCGTGTCTGTAGGCGAAATCATCCCTGGTAATGAAGAGCTGGCTTGTTCTCAACACTTCCCTGAGGTCCTCATTTTTTGCCGCCGGGAGCTTTTGATTGCCGCCGCATTTCTCACATCTGAGCAATATACAGTCAGACAGCAGCACCAGCTCTATATCTGCAACTCCGCATTCGCAATAAAGATTTCCTCTCAATGCTATGTCATGTATGTGGTTCAATGTGTCAAACATTACCTGGGTGTTGCGGAAATAATTCTCGTAACCATAGGTGTCCATAAGCTCATCAAATTCTTTTTCCAGACTGTCTACCTTTTTGCGGACTGCTTCATCCCGTCCGATAAAGCATGTCTGCATCCCTGTCTCCGGGCAGTTCAATACTATCGTTTCGCCCAGCAGCATTGACCTTTTTGTAATGAGGTAGGTATGCTCATTATCGCATCCGATACAGGGTATATTGATCAAAAAATTGCTTTCACCCTCCTGCTTTATTGATACGTATGATTTCCTGCAGCGACACGCAAGATCGCAGTTCTTTTTGTATATTATTGTGAACATCGATACATTGAAAAATTCAAAGCTCCCGCAGGAAGTACACTTATATGCGATGGTGATACTTGTATCTATCAGCATTTTACCCACCTCAATTAAATATATTCGCCATATATAAAAAAAATCCTGCTTTACCTCAAAACGCATATATCATACTGTACATGGCAAAAATACCGGTAGCTGAAGGGCGTGAGAATCAGAACAGGCATATTGTCCGGCTAACAGGTCAAAGAAAGCATTTCACTTATGCATAATTGTGTTATAATTTATCTAATATAAATTTTATGTCAAAAAAACAGGCAGGGAATACATGAAGCATCTTTTTATAATAAATCCCGTTGCCGGCAAGGGCAAGACTGTCAGACTGATCCCAGGAATCACCGAATACTGCGGATCGCGGGATTACAGGTACGAAATCGTGACTACCGATTATCCGGGCCATGCAACCGAAATAGCAAAGCAAAAGAGCGACGAGGAGCCCTGCCGGATATATTCGGTCGGGGGGGACGGAACACTAAACGAGGTGCTGAACGGCATGGCCGGCAGCAGCAGCAGCCTTGCCGTCATTCCCGGAGGTTCGGGAAATGATTTCATAAAGAGCATCATAGGAAGCAGGATCCCTGACAACATCCTCACAGCTACCATTGAAGGCACAGAAAGGCTTATCGATTATGCCAGAGTAAACGACAAGTATTTTATCAATATATCCTCTGTGGGCTTTGATGCGGAGGTAGCGTACCAGACCGGCCATTTTAAGAAGCTGCCGCTGATTTCCGGCAAGATAGCCTACATACTCGGCATACTCAGCACCATTGCAATATGCAAGAATCACCATATGGAGCTTATACTTGACGATGAGGTCATATCCGGCAGATCCCTGCTCATCGCGGCAGGTATAGGCAGGTATTACGGTGGAGGTGTCTTTGCCTTGCCAGATGCCGAAATCGACGACGGCCTCTTCGATATTTGTCATGTGGATGCCAAGTCAAGGTTTAGTATACTGCGCCTTTTCCCTCAATACATGAAGGGGCTCCACAAGAGTATCGAAGGTGTCCGTCTGCTGAGAAGCAAAAAAGTTGAGATCAGGACAGAAACACCGGTACCGCTGAATCGTGACGGTGAGATCATACTGACAGACAAAGCGGTCTTTGAAATATTCCACAAGAGTCTGCCCTTTGTCATCCCGGCACTGTGATATTCAACACAGCCTGTCACAGCGGTCACATAGCCTCCAGCAAACGATATTGTGCTGTATAAAGGTGGTAATATGCGCCGCCATTGGCCATCAGCTCGTCATGGGTGCCTTGCTCCATTATTTTACCGTCGTTTATATACATTATCTTATCGGCATTTTTTATGGTGGAGAGTCTATGGGCTATTATAAATGAAGTCCGTCCTTTAAGCAGCCTCTGCAGTCCTTCCTGAAGCGCCAGCTCCGTCTTGGTGTCGATGCTCGATGTAGCCTCATCCAGTATCAGTATCCTTGGGTCTGCCAGCAGCGCCCTTGCAAAGGATATGAGCTGTCTCTGTCCGACGGAAAGCCTCGAACCCCTCTCATTGACTTCGGTATTATACCCGTCCGGCATCGCAGCGATAAAATCATGGGCCTTTACAGCCTTAGCTGCAGCTATTGCCTCTTCATCCGTCGCATCCAGCCTGCTGTACTTGATATTGTCCATGATAGTGCCTGAAAAGATGAAGGTGTCCTGCAGCATTATCCCCATCTGGTTTCTCAGCGAAGCAAGAGTCACGCTCCTCAAATCCCTGCCGTCTATCATGACGCTGCCGTGTTCGATATCGTAAAACTGGCTGACCAGATTTACAATGGTCGACTTGCCTGCTCCCGTAGGTCCGACCAGCGCTACAGTTTCACCCGGCTTGACATCAAAGCTCACATGATCAAGTATGATCTCATCCTTCTCGTAACTGAAAACAACATCCCTGAATTCGACTGCACCCTGTATCGCCGGTATGTCCACCGCTCCCGGAAGATCAGCTACCGTCGGCTTCTCATCTATAGTCTCAAATATCCTTTCAAGATATGCCACCGCATTGATGATGGAGTTATAGAAATTTCCCAGGTTGCTGACAGGTTCCCAGAACCGCCATATATAGCTCATAAACGCAACGATGATACCGACGGTGATGCCGCTTGTCCCAAGCCAGCTGACTCCCGCTGTGAAAACGGCAGCGACGCTGCTCACAGATATGATATCGATGAAAGGCCAAATCAGGAACTGTACCTTTATGGCATCGATCCAGGACTTTTTATACTCACTGCTCTGCTCGAGAAAAATCCGCATATTTTCCTCTTCTCTTGCAAAGGACTGTGTGACTTTCATGCCGCATATGCTTTCGTGGATATATGCATTCATGTTAGCCTGTTTCCTGCTGAGCTTCTGCCATGCCTTGCGCTGGGCATTCTTCACAAGCATGGTCACCGTGATCAGCACCGGAAGGCCGGCCAGGCATACCAGTGCCAGCCTGACATTCAAAAACAGCATAAACCCGATTATAGCGATAAGGGTGAACATGTCTGTTATAACATTTATAATACCGTTTGAGAGCAGATCACTGAGTGAATTCACATAATTGACCACCCTTACGAGTATCTTGCCATGGGGCCTGCTGTCATAATAGGCAAACGGCAGCTTCTGCAGATGGACAAAAAGATCCTTTCTGATATTATACAAAGTACTCTGCCCGATGCTCGTCATTGTCCTTATCCTGAATTTCATGCAGACGGTGTTGATAATCAGAATAGCAAGATATATGGCAGCCAGGAGCGCAAGTCCGGTCATATCCTTTTCAGGGATCTTTTCATCTATCGCTGTCTTTACCAGATAAGGCCCCAGCAGCGCAAGTGCACTGGAGACCAGCATCAGCAGTACGGTGGTGATGACCTTCCCGGTATAAGGCTTCAGATATCCTGTCAGTCTTCTGAATTGATTGAAATCAAATTTAGTGTCCAATTCCTCATCAATATCGAATTTATTCCTTGCCATATGCCTCACCTCCTGCCGCAAAAGCTTCCTGCTTATCGAAATCACCGTACTGGTTCACAAACACACTGTAATAATGACCCTTCAGCGCCAGCAGCTCTTCATGAGTACCTCTTTCAACGATCCTGCCCTGATCGAGCACCAGGATCAGATCCGCGTTTCTTACGGCGGAGATCCTATGGGCTATGATGAATGTCGTTCTGTTTTTGCAGAATTCACTCAGCGACCTGTGGATCACATGCTCCGTCTCAATGTCCACGCTTGATGTAGTATCGTCCAGTATAATTACCGCGGGATCCTTTACCAGCGCACGGGCCAGCGCTATCCTCTGCTTCTGTCCGCCGGACAGGCCAACGCCCCTTTCTCCTATGATCGTGTCATACCCTTCAGGGAAATCCGCGATAAACCCGTCGGCCTCCGCCATTCCGGCAGCCCATTTGATCCTTTCGGCCGATGCTCCCGTCACTCCGTAGGCTATATTCCCCTCAATGGTGTCGGAAAACAGGAATATCTCCTGCATTGCCACCGCGACGCTCTCCCTCAGGGTTTTCAGGCTGTGCTCCCTTACATCCCTGCCATCGATGAGTATCTGTCCCTTCCTGCAGTCGTAGAACCTGGAAATGAGACTGACAAGCGACGACTTTCCCGAGCCGGTGGGCCCTATGACAGCCACTGTCTGCCCGGGATACGCCTCGAAGCTTATATCCTTGAGCACAAGTTCCTTTCCGTATCCGAAGTCCACGTTCCTGAACTCCACACGCCCCTTCAGCCTGCTGATGCCCGCGGCCGCCTCGCTGTCCTTTATCTTCGGCTCTCTGATCAGCAATAGCATGATTTTCTCTGCAGAAGCAGCAAATCTCTGGGCATCGTTTATCAGCCAGCCCACCATTCTCATAGGATTGTTCAGAGCCCAGATGAAGCTGTTGAAGGTGACAAGCTCTCCGAGTGTTATGTCCCCGGTTATTACCATTATCCCTCCCACAAGGATGATGATCACCGACAGCAGTCCTGCCAGTGAGTCCAGCACCGGAAGGTACCGCTCCCATATCCTTGCCGCCTCTACGTTACGGTCTCTGAAGCCCGCATTCTCCCTTGAGAACTTGTATATTTCATAGTCCTCCTTCGCGAAGGCCTTGATTACCCTGTTTCCGCTGATGCTTTCCTGCACTGTGGAATTCAGTCGTGAAAATTGCTCCCTTATCGCTGAGAATGCCGGCTTGACCTTTCCCGACAGCTTAATGGCAAAATAACCCGTAAAGGGGGTTACGGCCAGTAATATGAGTGTGAACAAAGGATTTATCGTAAATAGTATTATGATAACGAACAGCAGCGTAATGGCATGCATGAAGAACTGGTATATGACATATGCGGTAAAATGTCTGACTGCTTCCAGGTCGCCCGTCAGCCTCGCCATTATGTCACCCGTCCTGGTACAGTCGAAAAATTCAAAGTCAAGCTCCTGGATCCTCTTGAATATGGACTTCCTGGCATTGAACACCACATTTTGGGACACGTTCTCAAACATCATAAGATATATATACCTTATGACCGACTTTATAACAGTGATGGCTATCATTGTCATGACCAGCTTTGGCAGTATTTCTGTCTGGCCGTCTGTAATGACCCTGTCGACGATCTGTCCCTGTATCAGAGGATTGGCCATATTGAGCACATTCACCACCACTACGAGTACCATCGCCGTTAAAAACATATATTTGTACTTTTTAATGAATCCCCATATCCATTTGAATTCCGTCACATGTATCAACGCCTTTGACATAAGTGATAAGACCCATAATTATTATCGGGCATTTAAAATCCTAATGAAATGTACAATTCTTAACTCCTGATGTATAATCTTATATTGGCGGCAAAATGCACGAATCGTTGACACGGAGCAACAGCCGGCTGTAGGATATGAGGACGCCTACTATTTCAGTAAACTGTACAAAAAGTATAACAATGTTTCTCCGTCAAAGGTAAAAAAGTCTTCAGTCTGACCGCAGCCCGGCTGGAAGCCTGCTCCCATTGACCTGTCTTACCACTGTGGCTGTTTTACCGCCGGACAAACAAGTGCTGCTGCAATTCGCCTAATATTCATTGACTATATGTCAGCCCGGTCATGAGCTCCCGACGGTCTCACGCGTCGGTGTTTTCGCACTTTCTGCCCCAGCAGGGAACAGTTCTCTGACCTTTTTGGACTTCTCCAGGAATATGTACCATCCGACACTGAAAACTATTATAAATAATAAACTGATAATGAATGATACAATAATGCTTCTGTGCATTGCCGCATACAGTTCAAAGTCCTTTTCATATGGAATTTCCTCGATTTGTCTGATCGTATTCATAATGAGATAAGGGACCATGTAGATGATTCTGAATACAAGGAATACCTTTGAGACTTTTAATGCATATTTTTTGAGCAGCTTCAGTACAATTGCCGAGTATACTGAGAATAACACATAAAACAATGAAATTCCCATAATTATCATACCAAGGATTCTGCTTTCCGACAGCAGATTGTATCCAAAAGACAGAGAAATTATACCCAGCAGGGATTCCTCTGCCAGAAGCATAATAAAATAAAGCAGCAGGAGGCCGCTCACACCTTTCTCATCATCATACTCATAGGGCTTCTTGAACCCATCCATAAAAATATCCCCTATCTGATAAATATAGAGTACTTTATCAAAGTACTCTTACATTATAACAGGAAATTATTGTATGACCAAGTGTACTTTTAAAATTGACGGGATCAGCTTCATTCTATTACTGTATATGATGCCGTCATCTGTTCTCCGCCGCCTGAAACCATTATTGCGTATGTTCCCGGCGCTGTCTGTCTGCTAACATTCCACTCAAGCTCGACTATTCCATTATTTCCCGAACGCTTTACGACAGTGGATGTGAGCATATTGTCAGAAATTCTGTAAACACCTGTTATAGTGTACTCGGTATCAGGTTTCCCCCTTACAGACAGTGCACCTGTTTCGCCCTGCCTGACAGGTGATTTGATGCTCCTTAATACGAGACCTCCCACGTCCGACTGATTCCCGTCGCCTGTAGACAGTCTGGTCCCGGTGTTCCCTGCCGCTCCCCCGTCTGCTGTATTATCACCGGCTCCGATCAGGGCTGCGTAGTTCTGTCCCGGATAATCCTCCCTGCCTCTCTCGTATTGAAGGTCTGCTTCTCCGGTTCCGACAGCTCCAGCTCTGGGCAGTACAGCATTTCCCGCTCCTGCAGCATTGTCTCCATAATTCTGTCCTTGGGGTATATTGTCATCAAGCTCAGCTGCGCAACCGGATATGAACAATAAAAAAACAGGGACTATGAGCAATGATGATAATCTTCTCATATAAACACCTCGCAATCATTGGATAAGGTCATTTATATGATGCCCAAGAATGCCTGCTTATCATTATTGTATAATTTTCCACAGCACGGGCCTATTCGACCCAGTCCGACGGCTGGAAAAAATCCGTATAAACTCCGTGTGCTCCCATGTCCGTCAATTTAACATAAATATTGTAATCATTTATATGTTCGTTAGAGTGAAGAATCGTCTCGGGAATACTTTACCGCTCTGTGGAGAAAACTAAATCCTGGCATACCTACAATTTGTTATAAGGAGCGGAACAATTTGAACAAAAGACGTGCAAAGCAAATAGCATCATCACCGATCATGGCCAATGTCACCTACGAAGGTACACCTGTTTATATCGAAAGGATCAACGACATAACGGGGACAGCTTATATTCATCCCCTCGATATGCCCGGAATGCGCAGGGAGGTTTTTATATCGGAACTGACAGAAGAACAATAGGCGGTACCTGCTTGGAATCAAAGGAAAATATTGAGATTTTTAAACACTATTTTCTAGCTTATGGTATAATATCCTTTGTACGAAAACGCAAAGGATGTGGGGTCATTGAAGATGGTAAGGCAGCCGGAAGAAGCAGTCGTGAGCATCAGAGGTCTGAAAAAGAGCTTTGGTGATAAAGAAGTCCTCAGGGGCATCGACCTGGAAATATTCAAAGGACAGATCATCGGCTATATCGGGCCGAACGGAGCCGGCAAAAGTACGACAGTAAAGCTGATGCTCGGTATACTCGAAGATTTTGAAGGTGAAATAAGGATCTTTGGCGAGGATATCAGAAACGGGAGCGTCGAGTATAAACGAAGGATCGGATATGTGCCGGAGTCGGCCGATGTCTACGACAGCCTAACAGCCAGTGAATACCTCACATTCATAGGCGGGATATACGGTCTTGAGCATGATGCGGCAGACACCCTGGCCTCAAGGCTGATGTCACTTTTCGGGATCGGGGATGTATACCATTCGAGGATATCCTCATATTCCAAGGGAATGAAGCAGAAGCTGCTCATCATATCAAGCCTGCTGCACGATCCGGATATCCTCTTTTTCGACGAGCCGATGAGCGGCCTGGACGCAAACAGCGTCATGGTGTTCAAGGAGATCATGTCCCTGCTGGCGGAACAGGGCAAGACGATATTCTATTCGTCCCACATCATGGATGTGGTCGAAAAAATAAGCAGCAGGATCATATTGATAAACGACGGGCAAATAGTTGCCGACGGCAGCTTTAAAGAATTAAAGCAAAAGAGCCGGGAGGGCTCCCTTGAGGAGATATTCAACCAGCTCACCGGCTTCAACATGCACAGGGAGATAGCCGATGAATTCATTTCTTTGGTAAAAGGGGTGTAGCTCTTGAAGGAATTCGGTCTTTTAAAGCTTCTTGACAGATTCAGCGATTTGTTCACACGGGCAGGGGCGGACTACGGTGTGCTGCGGCGGATACTGCATCTTAAGCTTGTTATGGACAGCCGGAGGGTCCCGACAGTCATTGCAAACAGCGGCAAGGTAAAGGAAGGGAAAAACTACTTCAAGTCGAGCCTTTTCATTTACAGCTTTATGGGACTTTTCACCGCATTGCTGATGTTGCTGCCCTTTCCAATGTTTTATAAAATGAACTTTTCATTTGGGATGATAATCTTCTTGCTGATGTCTACTATGATCTCCGACTTTTCATCCGTATTGCTGGATGTCAGAGAAAAGAACATACTTACTCCAAGGCCTATATCTCCAAAAACACTGAGCACGGCAAAAGCCATACATATCATATATTATCTTTTTTACATCACTCTTGCCCTGGCAGGGCCGTCAATGGTACTGGGAACTATCAGTTATGGTCCGGTCTTTCTCATAGTATTTTTGATAGAGATCATCCTCATCTGTACCTTTGTCGTATTTTTTACTTCGATACTCTATACGTTGATCCTAAGATTCTTTGATGGGGAAAAACTTAAGGATATCATAAATTATTTCCAGATAATCCTTTCTGTGGTGCTGCTCATTTCCTACCAGCTCATAGGACGTATATTTGACATTTCAAAGGTGGTGATCACCACATCCCCCGCCTGGTGGCATTATATCATGCCCACCGCCTGGTTTGCGGCTCCTTTCAGCCTGCTTTTGGAACATGACTGGTCCGTTTATAACATATATCTGAGTGTTGCAGCATTTGTCGTGCCATTATCATCTCTGATTCTATATATCAAGGCAGTAATGCCGCATTTTGAGAAGAATCTGCAGAAGCTTAATTCCCAAAGCAGCAGAAATACGGAAACTAAAAGTGTCAAAGCAGCAATTAACGAAAAAATCGCTAAATTGCTCTGTTCCACCGCCCATGAAAGGCTTTTCTTCAAATTCACGCAACAGCTGTCGGGAAATGAGAGGAAGCTCAAACTGCGTCTGTACCCGACCTTAGCCTTCTCAGTTTTCATGCCCTTTGTTTTTATGCTGAATTCCCTGGGTCGTGGCAAAACAACGGCTGGTTTTTTTGATGACATATCAAATGGAGTCTATTACCTAGGACTTTATTTTACTGCCATAATGCTTGGCAGCTCCATGCAGTTGCTGAAAAACAGTGAAAATTACAGAGGAGCCTGGATATACAGGGCATTGCCCCTCGAATCCCCTGTGCCCATTTTCAAAGGAGCTTTCAAGGGCTTCCTGTTTAATTTCATTATTCCGATATACCTGTTTACCTCTTTGATTTTCGTTATTATTTGCGGAATAAGGATCATTCCGGATGTTCTTTTGATTTTTTTCAATATGATGGCATTAATATTGCTGATATACAAATTGTCAACGAAGGAACTGCCGTTTTATAAAGATTTCCAATATACCCAGGATGGAAATACAACAGCGAACATGCTGCTGTGCTTTCTTATAACGGGCTTGCTTGGCGGGGTACATTACCTCGTGACTCTGGTTCCCTTTGGGGTGACAGTGAATCTGGCTATCTCGATCCTAATTGTCGTATTACTGTGGAAGAGCAGCTTTAAAATCGCCTGGAAGGATGTATCCTGTTAGCACGTATTCTCAAAGAACAATATACTTGCCTAGAAATTCAGCTACTCGTGTAACATACGTCTTGTAGTCGACTTCGCTTGCCAGACCGTGTCCGGCATCCGGTATGATCAGCAACTCCTTTTCACCTACCGCCGCATCATAAAGCTGGTTCACCATTTCATGCGGCACAAAGCTGTCGCTTCCCCCATGTATAAATAGTATCGGCAATCCGGTTTTTTTCACCTGCTCCAGCGCAGATGCCTCCTTGAAAAAATATCCGGCTATGAGCTTTGATAAAAAGCTCGTTGTGTAAAGAAACGGGAATGCAGGCAGGTGATACAATCGCTTGAGCTGCCAGGATAACTCATCATATGCCGATGTATATGCACAGTCGGAAACAACAGCCTTGACCTGTGCCGGAAGATCCTCTCCCACGGTCATCAGCACAGTTGCACCGCCCATAGAGATGCCATGCAGCACAATGCTTGATTTCTCCCCTGTCAGTTCTATCGCTTTATCGATCCATTTCAAATAATCCTTCCGATCGAGCCAGCCAAAACCTATATATTTTCCTTCGCTCCTGCCATGAGCGCGTGCATCCGGCACCAGAACATTGAAGCCCAGATCATCATGATAGAATCTGGCAAAGCTATGCATATGAAACGCTTTGCTGCTGTAGCCGTGCGCCAGTATCACAGTTCTGCCGGAACCCCCTCCGGCCTTGATGAAATATCCATGAAGCTTTAGTCCGTCATCGGAATCGATGACTATGTCATCAAATCCATGCTTTTGCATCCAGTTATCAGGTGAACCCATTATCTTGTACTCATCAGGATCCATATCTGGACTTTTTTTAAAGATATCCTTCCTGCTTCTGACGACAGCCTTGTGAAAGAAGTAGTAAGAGGCAACGATAAATAAAAGCAGCAAAATCGTAATAATTGAACCTATCAGCATGTCGATCCCCCTCTAATATCATAAAGCCCGGTGAGGTCTTGAATATTTCCGCTGCTACTATTATAACGCATTATTCATACCTTTGTGCATTTCATTGAGGCGAAAACTATGTTCGCCGCTATACACATAGAACTGATTATTAAGCCAATGCGTATTGCTATATAAGATAAAGGCAATAATACCTTGTAGGTCTCAGATGCTCATAGATACATGGACACGCGAATATATTAATATTGATCATTCACTGTGGAGGTTAAGTATGAGTTTAAATGAACTCAAACACAAATGCTTGCTTATTGACAGATTTATTAAAAAAATGAATGCCGAGGATATCCCCGGCAATATCAAGCCAATTATGCTAAAACTATATGCAAGCTCACTGAAGATCCGTCTCTCTGACAAAATGGCACAGGACATGATCCGATCTGCGTAGCTCACCGCTTACTTCTATGCTTTTTCATCTTCTGTCTCTTCCCCGCTCTTGCTGTTTGACTGCAACACTCCTCGGATCATCAGTCCCACGCCGACTGCCGTACATCCGAACATAAGTATCGCAACATACAGGCTCGTGGGCTTGAAATAGATCTCCAGCCCCATCAGCAAGCCCAGCAGTATCGTAGCCAGACCAAATCCTATCAGTATCCAGCCCCATATCTGCTTTTTCATGGCAAACAGCAGGATAATTCCGATCAGGACCGGGAGAAGCAGTATTCCGAAAGGAGGATTGTACCCGCCTGTTATCCCCCGCAGGTTGAAACCGCTCCTAACAACAGTATTCTGTGTTATGAGAAAGACACCCAGCACAAAAAAGGCTATCCCCGCAAGCAGATTCTTCATGATACCGCCTACCCCCATTCCCACGTTCATAAATAATATGTAGCTTCTTGTTAGATATTATCAAAATTCGTTTACTCTTTCAAGCCACTCGATGACAAGGGAATTCATCAACCCATCCTGCTCGATCTGCAAATTGCTCTGATTTTTCACCCTGTCAGCTTTCTATACTCATCCAGAGCGCTTGAAAGCAAGCAGATAAATCGTCTGATTTCATCATCCCGGATAAGGGCCCGGAATGCATTGAGTACATTCCTTTTGAAGGCAGTATCTATTCCCAGGTCAATCGATCCTGATAAAAGAGGGCAAATATACTTCGCTCTTGGATCTTCGATCACGGTAAGCCGTCCTTTTTCATCGATATAAGGTGTGAAGGGAAAGATCCTGCAGGCCAAAGGCCTGTACCTCCGGTTGCATTTGCCGTTGCAGACCGCAAAAAGAACATCAGTATCCCGAAGCTTATCCTGCCTTATGAATAGAAAATCTTCATGGCCTTCAAACATCACTTCTTCACCCGGATAGATATACATACCCATGTCACTGTCACCTGAGCAGCATTTGCTGCTGCATATAAGGCCGCAGTCAAATTTCAAAGGTGTTGAGTCTTTCAGCAGTCTGTAAGCTTTTTTATACAGGATCCTAGTGTACATATTATTACCTCTGTCATTTATGGTAAGTCTCGCCATGATTGATCTTAAATGCACGGAATATCTGTTCCAGTAATATCAAGCGGGTCAACTGGTGTGGAAAGGTCATGTCAGACAGGGACAACCTTAGATCAGCTTTATTGACCAGCTCGGCATCTATGCCCAGTGATCCTCCAATAACAAAGATAATGTTGGATTTGCCGCTTGTCAGACAGTTTTGGAGAGTTGATGCAAATTCTTCAGAACTCTTTTTTACTCCTTTAACATCAAGAACTATAAGGTAGGCTCCATCCCTGATCTTGCCTAATATCCTGGAAGCTTCCTTTTTCTTGATCTGTTCCTCCTGCGCCGGGCTTAAAGATGCAGGAGCCTGTTCATCTTCTACTTCAATGAGCTGCAGGCCGCAAAAACGCGAAAGACGTTTTGTATACTCTGCCATTCCCTCTTTTAAGTAGCGCTCCTTAAGCTTGCCAACTGCAATGATCGTTACCTTCATGAATAAAGCCAATCTCCTAAATCTCAATAACTCTGCCGACTCGGTCCCGCAGAGCAACATCAAGTGTATAATCAGTACCCGCCTTTAGCTTCTTCTCACACAGAGCATTGCATACGGTCTGATAGGCGAGCTCCGGGAAATTATTCTCCTTACTGAGATGCCCGAGCAGAAACTGCTTTGTCCCCTTCTCCGCCATATATGCAATGACTTCGCTGGCTGCATCATTGGAGAGGTGCCCATGAGCCCCTGCAATACGCTTCTTTAACGGCCATGGGTACGGTCCCACCTTCAGCATCTCACTGTCGTGATTCGACTCCAGCAGCAATAGATCACTGTCCATAAAGTTGTTTAAAAGCTCCATGCTGATATGACCTATATCCGTAGCAATCGTCACCTTCTTGCCGGATGATGAAAAACTGTATCCCACCGGTTCATTAGCATCATGAGGTATTGGGAAAGGTATAACGGTTATATCGCCAATATCAAACGGTGCATATGACGAAAACACTTTTTTATTACACTCAAGGACCGGCCCTATCATATGCTCCATGCCCTTCCATGTGCCCTCGCTGGCATATACGGGCAGGTTGAATTTGCGCGAGAGTATGCCGGCTCCCCTGATATGGTCACTGTGCTCATGTGAAACTAAAATAGCGCTGATTTCCGAAGGCTTTTCGTCAATGGAACACAACGCTTCTATTATCTTTTTGCCGCTCAGGCCTGCTTCTACCAACAGTTTGGTCTCACCTGACGACACAAATATTGAATTGCCGCTACTGCCGCTGTATAAACTGCAAAATTTCATTTATTTGTCTCCGAAACATCTATTTTCCCAAGAATTTTTAAAGCCGACCGGACTTAATCCTCCATACGGGTTATATCTGCGCCCAGCTGCTGCAGCTTACCGACAAAATCCTCGTAGCCACGGTCAATATACTTGATATTATGAACAACTGTAGTTCCTGCTGCGGTAAGTCCTGCTATAACCACCGCCGCTCCAGCCCTCAGATCTATTGCGTTTACCTCTGAGCCAGTGAGGGATACAGGTCCATCTACGACAGCGAGGTTACCCTCAACGCGTATTTTCGCTCCCATTCTTTTTAGCTCATCCGCATATTGAAAACGGGTTGGCCAGATGCTTTCTGTCACTGTACTGCTGCCGGTTGCCAGGCAAAGCAGCACTGTAGTCATGGGATGCAGGTCAGTGGGGAAGCCTGGGTATGGTAACGTCTTGATATTGGCTTTCTGTATTGGGTTATCTCTTTTTACCCGTATCCAATCCTCACCCTCGATCACATCTATATTCATCTCCTGAAGCTTTGCAGACATCGACTCCATATGTTTTGGTATCACATTCCTTACTATCACATCACCCTCTGTTGCTGCGGCTGCTATCATATATGTGCCTGCCTCGACCATGTCAGGTATTATCGAATGTGTCTGACCGCCCTTCAGATGGCTGACTCCCTTTATCTTTATCACATCGGTACCCGCGCCTTTTATGTTGGCACCGGCAGCGTTCAGGAAGTTGGCAGTGTCAACTATGTGCGGCTCTTTTGCAGCATTTTCGATAGTAGTGATGCCTTCTGCTTTGACGGCAGCCAGCATAAGGTTAATGGTAGCTCCTACACTGACTACATCAAGGTATATCTGGCTCCCCACCAATTTTTCAGCAGAAAGCTTTATCATTCCATGCTCAACGACCACATTGGCCCCCATTGCCTCAAATCCCTTTATGTGCTGGTCCATCGGCCTGTAACCAAAGTCACAGCCTCCGGGCAGTGCAACTTCAGCTTTGCCGAATCGGCCAAGCAACGCACCCAGCAGATAATAGGATGCTCTCATGCTTTTTATCATCTCATAGGGAGCTATGTAAGAATTGACCGCACTGGAATCTATCTGAACAGTATTTCTGTCTTCAAATGTGACTGTTGCTCCAAGCTGTGTGAGTGTATCCTCTAAAATCTTCGTATCCCTTATATCCGGAAGATTCTCTATCCTGCACTTCCCATCGATCAGCAGCGCTGCCGGCAATACTGCCACCGCTGCATTTTTTGCGCCACTGATATATACATCACCCTGCAGTGCCTTACGGCCATGAATAACGATCCTTCCCAATCTGTGCACCTGCCTTCTTGTCCTTTGTATATAGGAGTATCTTTGTCGATTGGCATCCCACTTCATTATACCACCGTTTTTTCTATAATACTACAATGATATATCATGGGGGCTGATATATATGGGCTCTGCTTCACCCTTGACGATGACCCGCCATACAGGAAGGGGCTCGATTGATATGGATACATCCTCAGAGGCTTCATCTATTAGCTTGTAACCGCTGTCGATGCTTGTGATCACTATGTCTGTACTCCTATTGAAATAAGAAAGCAGGGTCTGATACACCTCCGGCTGCTCTATATTCTCCGCTGAGTAACCCTTTATTTTATATTTCTGATATTCAAGCCGTACAACTCCGTTAGAATTCAATTCGATTGAGAAATAATTGTCGAATAACAACTGACCTTCATATTGCTCTATGTAATACAGCACTGAACAACCGTCATCTTTCTTTTCAAACTTATCCAGAACATATTTCCCGTCTAACAGTCCACAGGCCTCAATAAACCTATATGCTGCCTCAGATGCTTTATTTCTGTCGAAATCATTTGACAAAGATGATTCAACCATGCTGTCGGTATAGACGAACTTCATGTCTGCTAAGAAAATGATATTTTTTGAAGAGTTAAAATAGATTGAATTTTCCTTCGCTTCATAGTTCCCACCCAATAGCCTGACTGCGATGCTTTCCTGATCCAGCCCTCCCCTGTCATACTCCAGGCGATGACTGTCGCCCGATTTTGCAGGTATATCACACTCCAGTGTTATGCCTCTTTGCTCAAGTATCATTTCCACATTCCTCAAAGTCTCTTTGCTGACACTCTGAGCATCGTTAAATGTCAAATTGCTGACAAGCATAAAAATATTAAATGCAACAAGCAATACTATTATTACAGTTTTTGCTTTGGAAACATCCATATCTACTCTCCCTCTTCAGGCAGCAAATTCAATAAAACCGTATCATCTTCCTTTGTGTCAATAATCAAAGCCGGTTCGAGTACGACTTTTTGCTTATTATCAATATAAAACCCGGTGTCTATCTGCTGAATATTTATGCCGCTAAATAAGATTTCATATTTTCCCATCAATTCAAGCAGTCTATCATTATACTTACCGTACCCTACCTGCCTGAAGTTCCGAAATAGCCAGTCACATTCCAGTACCCTTTTGCTGTCTGCCATAATACTTATTGCATGCTGTAGTTTATCGCCATTACCATCTTTCATATCATAGTCGATCCTAACGGGCATACCATCAATCCTATAGTCAAATCCAAATTTATATATACCTGCAGCCTTCTTCTCAACAGATGTCAGTGTAATATCAGCTTGCGTATCATAAAGCTCCATCTTTCTCACGACAAACTGGTAAACATTCATCAGCGCTTCGTGGGCTCTGGATTTTGAATTCTGTTCTGCACTGCCCAAATAACGGTATGTGAGATATCCATCAGAGTAATACCTGTAAATATTACTGCCATATGTGAACTGAGTAATGTTTTCATTATATATGTATTTATTATAACGACCTGCATCACTCCCAAGGATAATAGCTTCAAAACTGTCGTTTATTACCATCATATCAGGTGGAACAGCCGATATCACCGGGTATGGCCAGTATCTTGGAGAAACCGCTGCGTAAAGAACGTCCGGTTCATCCTGTTTCTTTTGTATATTGCTTCCGGCAAAAGAATAATATCTCCGATTTAGCTGGTCGACATTCTCATACAGTTTATTTACAGCACTGTTTAGATTAACTGCCTTTTCATACCTTATTGGATCAGAAGCGTATACGATCCCGTCGCTCCCGTATAAATAGAAAGTCCCAATATCATCATTGATTATATCCCTTTTTATCATAAGCTTCCTGAACTCAGGCATATCATTGACCGGATCACCAATTCCCAAAAACCAGCCAAGGAGGCCAGGTTCAACCGTATATTTGAAATCTACCAAAAATCCCCGTCTCTCAACGATATTATCCCAGCTCTCAGCGGAAGCGGCCAGCTTGACCTTACCGTCAGCTATTTTTACAAGTCCGGCTGCAGCTTCGTTCCAAAAGCTGTTATAGTATTCATTTCCTTCTGTGATTACCCAATGAGAATTGGAGTACTCTCCATCTGAAACGACGATCCTGTCCGGCATGAATAGAGTTTCTCTCACTGCCTCATTACTGATCTGGATATCATTACTAAATAACCTCTCTAAAAAACTAATAGGAGTCCCCTGGTTCTGATAGCTCCAAAGGATTCCTACCTGTAAAAGTCCTGACACAAAAAGTATGTATATAAAAATCGTCTTAATACGCTCTGTTATTTCACGGCTCATTTAAGCCCCCGTATGTATGCCTGTAGATTACTTTCCTCTACCCAATAAATTATCAATAATTGTACTAAAACTATCCAATGTAGCCTGTGGATCGATGCTTGGCTTCTTTATAGTGTTTTCCGGACTGATGGCTTTATCTGCTGCCGCCTCCCGGTTTACTTCAACTACGATAGGATTATACTGTACCTTTGATGCCTGCTTCTCAGAGTCTCTGTAAGATATGAACAGCAAATTGTTTGAACCATATTCCAAAATGGCTTCTTTAGTTTCTGTCCCACATGCCAGATTGATCGATTTCTCTCCGTCAAATTCAATTCTTTCATACTTGCCCGTTTTACTGTTCAGTCTGGCAACAGAGAATATTACGTCATGAAATTCAGTCCTTACACTGATACTGAATTTATTGGAATATATTCCCACCTTTCCATTTATCGCTTCCGGTTTTGTTATCAATATAATTTCAAGATCATTGCTTACAGGTGTTCCTTCATCAAGCACTTTCATTATCGCTGCGAAAAATTCTGCATCGGGTCCTGTCATTTCCAAATCATCATATGTACTCTTCTCACTTTTGTCTTCCGCATCAGCGGCGGCTGCTTGCTCGCTCGTGGTGTCTGATCTGTCTTTGCCGCTTTCTGTCCGGGCTGTTTCATTTGACAACGCGCTGTTCCTTGCTGCGGCTGCAGCAGCTGCTGCGGCCACCGACGTTGGAGCAGATATGCCGCCGGTACCCTCATCATAGCCGGCAAATACCGTCATCGTAAAGCCTGTTATTATGATTAATGCAATTGTCATTGCTATCAATTTTTTCCACATGTTATATCCCCTCAGACCACATTTCCTTTACAGATATAATACATTTCTCCACTATTATGCTATCATCATTATACAGGTGCTCTGTTACAGGATTATTACATCGAACTTACGAATAAATTACATAAAAAACCCTCCAAAAGCTCATTTTGTCAGGCCTGTCTGGTTTACCGGCAGTCTTACGGTAACTTCGGTACCGACGCCGATTTTACTGCTTATGTCGATCCTGCCGCAGTGGGCCTCCACGATCTCCCTTGCTATCGACAGCCCCAGTCCTGTCCCCCCCATCTCTCTGGATCTCGCCTTGTCCACTCTGTAAAATCTCTCAAAAATCCTTTGCAGATCACTCTCAGGTATCCCTATACCACTGTCGGATACTTTAAAGTAAACATCGTTATATATTCTTCCGACATAAACCGTTACTTTACCGCCATCCAGCGTGTATTTTATTGCATTGCCGATAATGTTGAATGCAACCTGCTCGATCCTTCCGTAATCAGCTTCGATTTCCGGTATCTCACCCATAACGAAGCATTCAAGCTTTTGGTTCCTGGCTCCGGCTTCCAGCTCCAGTCTTTCAACAGCACTCTTGACAAGCTCCACGACGGATACTTTCTTGAAATCCCACTGCATTTGCTGGTTGTCAAGCCTCGAAAGCTGCAGCAGATCTTTTACGAGCCTTGTCATCCTGTCGGCCTCAGAGTTTATTACCTCAAGAAAATGCTCCGCCGTCTCCCTGTCTTCCAGCGCACCGTCGAGCAGTGTCTCAGAATAGCTTTTTATCGACGTCAGAGGTGTCCTGAGCTCATGAGAAACATTCGCCACAAACTCCTTGCGCATATCTTCCAGACGCTGCTGCTCGGTAATATCCTGCAGCACTGCTATAATTCCCTCCGGCTTTTTGATCTCATCGGTAAATACAGCAAAATATACCTTTACCGTTTTTCTGTCAACAGTGATATTTGTTTCTGCAGTCTGATTTGACTGCAAATAGAGTACGTCCTCAAGAGAGTATTCGAACCCGAATCGAGCCCTGTAATCCTTAAAGTTCACCAGTCCTTCTATTCCAAGTATCTTTGAGGATGCCGGATTGACGTGGATAACCTCACCTTTTAGATTGAACGCTATGATACCATCGGTCATATAGTTCAAAATAGTTTCCATTTTGCTTTTTTCGCTGGATATCTCTGTAAGATTGTCCTTCAGATTTTTGGCCATGTAGTTGAAGGCTTCTGTCAGCTTTCCTATCTCATCGCCGGATTTCACCTCAAGCTCCTTATCAAAATCACCTTTTGCTATACTTTGAGCCTTTTGCATAAGCTTCACCAGAGGAGAGGTGATTGTCCCGGACAAAAAATAGCCTGCTGCAAGAGCAATGATTATGCCCAGTATCAAGCTCGTGTATATTATGTTATTGAAGTGCTTGGTTATGGCCGCCCAGTCTTCCCTGTAATATCGAAAATATATGATGCTGTCGCCCACAGGCTTTGCATAGTCAAAAAAGCTCGATCCTCCCGAGCTTTCAAGTATTCTTTTATTGTCTTCCTTTCCTGCAAGAGCCCGGATAAAATTATCTGAGCCGAGAAGTGAGTTTAATGCCAGTTCCCTGCTGTTGTTATAGAATTCGTTGTCATTGGTGAAATATATCTCGCCGCTATTGGTATCATAAATGGTATAGCTGCGGTTCTCCAGGTTCAGCTGAAAAACACTTTCGCTGTTCTGCAGAGCGATCTTCAATTCCTCAGCACTTGGAAAACCATTTGCTGCAGATATGGACCAATCCGCAAACCCTCTCTCTATCCTCCCGATGAAGCTGTCATAATACTTACTCTCTATCCTGCCGTTAAGATACAGTCCTATCGGAATGATCAGGCAAAATATTATAAGACAGAAAAAGCTGACCAGCCGCCACTGTAAACTTTTTGGAAACATACACACCTCATATATTGAAATGCTTCAGGATCTGCTATTTATCCTGCTTGTCAAAATAATAGCCTACCCCGCGCTTGGTCAGGATATACTGACAGTTGGCAGGATCCCTTTCAAGCTTCTCCCTGACACGCCTTATGGTAACATCAACTGTTCTCACATCTCCGTAGTATTCATAGCCCCAAACCTTTTCCAGGAGATTCTCTCTGGAGAATATCTGCCCGGGATGCATCGCAAGGAATTTAACAAGCTCAAATTCCCTTAGTGTCAGCTCTATCCCATCATCGCCCCTGGTAACCTCATATCTGTCGCAATCTATCCTGAGATCGCCGCACTGTACCAAGTTGGTCCTGGTAGCAGCGACCTCTTCAAGGGCAGTTCTCCTGATATTCGCCTTTATCCTGGCCATCAGCTCCCTCTGACTGAAGGGCTTGGTTATATAATCATCCGCGCCAAGCTCAAGGCCAAGCACCTTGTCGACCTCCTCTTCCTTTGCCGTCAGCATCAGAATAGGAGTGGACAGATACTGCCTCAGCTTTCTGCAAACTGTGAAACCATCCATTTTAGGAAGCATGACATCCAACAGGATCAGATCAGGCCTCTCGCTCAACGCAAGCTCCACCGCCAGCTCTCCATCGTATGCCTCTATTGTTGAAAAACCTTCTTTTTTAAGATTGAACTTCAGAATATCTACTATGTTTTTCTCATCATCAACTATAAGAATTTTCTTACTCACAAATACTCTCCCTTTTCTAAATAGACAATTTATTAATAATTATAACACTACTGTTACAATATTAATAGTTATAAGCTTTACATTGCACTTTTTACCATGTCATAATGTTATGATCCAAATCTTACATCTATCAAATTGTCTCCATCTGCATCAGTTCGTGTATAAACTTCAGAGTAATCAGTCAATGCTTTAAACCTGAGCTTATAGGATACTGAAGGATCCAGCTCATCAAATCTGAGAACCAATGTTTCAGCATTTATGTAGTTTACCGCAACAGGTGCCAACCTTAATGTTTCACCATCGTATTCATACTCCAAAGTATAATTGTCAATACCGATATTAGTTGGACTAAATGCAATTTCCACATCAAAGGTCAGCTTTATCGTATCCTTTGAAATTGTGACGGCGTCCACTACTACAGGCTTCCCTGCACCTACTCTGTTCGCAGTGAATTCTTTTTGAAATACCGATTGCTCCACTTGTCCCATCTTGTCCTTCATTCCGCTGACATAGACAAAGTATTTCTTTTTATTGCTAAATGATACTCCTGACGGAAGGAATAGCTTCACCGAATACTCACCGTTTTTTTCGCTGTAAAAAGCTTTATGAGGGTCTGTACTAACTGATATATCATTATTTCCCCTAATTAAATAATTAGATACCTTTTCTGCTGATACAGGATCTAAAGCTTTGTTGAATATAACCTCGACGATGTTGTTCCTCTCATTGATTATTCTCTTTATGGCCAGCGGTATCTCTCTTGGATATGCTCCAGAGAATGAGACCTCCACGCCCTCGATAGTGCTCTGCTTGTAAACATCGGGTATGTAATCAATAATGACCTTATAAGTACCACTATTTCTAAGAGATGTCCCCAGTTTCAAGAGTATCTCTCTGCCTAAGTACTCCTCGTTGTCACCTACTATTGCTTCAACTACGTCTATTTCATCTTTATCCGGATCAAGGACAGTGTAGTTGAGCCTCTTACCTGCCCAGACCATATCTGCCTCACGGGTGAAACGGATCAATACGGAATCGGCTGATGACGCCTTTACAGACAGGATTCCGAACTCTTCCCGCTCAATATGACTTGCGACAAAATCCTTTTCCTCTCCTTCTCCTTCACCCAGTCTCACTCCATATGCACTGGCAAGTTTGCCGCTCACATTGAGAGTATACACCACGCCTCTTTTCAGCTTCATGTCCTTTAGAGCGATCGAAACTGCATTGTCGGTGGATTGCAGTCTTTTTACAGTCATATTCTGTGCCGACCCTGTAACAAAATCACTTCCATCCTCAAGCAATTGATAGTAAATAGGAGTTTCTGCATTCAGATTGATGGGATGGGTAAAAAATACATTTATAATATTCTCAGATGTTTGTTCGAGTTTACTGATCTTAAAGAAGTCAGAAGTAATACTGACCGGCATATATCCTTTGAAAATCTCTGATATTTTTTTCGATATATTGCCGTTCACATCAGTTACACTTTGTATTTCAACTGTGTATGAAGATCCCGGCGTCTGTCCGGCTGTTATTATCTGTATTGTTTTGCCGCTGATTCCAATCGATTTCACATCAAGCTTGCTTTCAGTCTTGTTATCGATTATTGAAACATCCTCAATATTGACACTTTGTATTACTTCACTAAAAACGATCTCAATATTGTTAGGAGCTAGCGCTGATATTGTTTCAATTTCTGCTATGGTTTTTCCATTCAGTATCCCGCTGTCAGCCACTGCATCATTTGTCAAAACGCCCTCTTCAACCAGTGTATATACCATCTTGGTCTGCGTTCCGTTTTTATAGGCATTTAAAGAATGATATAAAATTTTGACCGCGTCCGATCTTAAGTAATCTGCATTATCCTGGGTTCTTGCCTCATAGGACGGGTCGGTGACGATACCGATATCATAAGCCTTCTGGTATACATTTGTCCAGTCAAAGTCCTCTGCGTAGACATAACCAAGGGCACACAGCGCCATCTTGATAAAGGCTTTCTCTGTTATGTATTCTGTCGGTGCAAAACTGCCGTCCGGTTTTCCCCCTACTATGTCGTTCTGGGTACTGTATCCTACATATGGGGCATACCATGCTTGCGCATTGACATCCGAAAACTTTGTATATCGCATCTCGTCTGCATTTTCAAGAACATATTCGTTCTTTCCAAGCATCCTGATAATCAGTGTGACCGCCTGAGCCCTGTCGAGTTGGTTGTTAAGCAAATAATCACCATTACTCCCTTGAAGGATATTCAGCTTGTTCAACGCTGATGCCATTTCTTCCACACCAACATCCTGCGACGCTGCGCTGACGCTTCCGGCAAACAGGAGCAGACAAATGGATGCTGATAAAATCACGGATATCAGTTTCCTTATGTACAGCATACTAATACCTCTTTTCTTTCGTTATTAGCAGATAAACTTTATTTCTATTACATTATATCAATTTATCCAACAATCAGCCAGATATTTGACGATGATATTCACAGAATTGTTCCAAAAAAACCTCTGCAGATATCTGCAGAGGCATAGAGGATAAAAACTAATTCTTATTGATAATATTATTGAACTCCAGTATTTTTCCGTTAAGATCACAAATGGATTTATATTTGCCATATACAGCATCCAGATAGCTTTCCTCAGCAGCCATATATGTCTCTTTGCTTACTGTGCCCTTTTCGTATTTGATCTTCACATTATCGGCAATTTTCCTCTGGAGTTCTTCATACCGTTCAGCAAGATCTGCACTGTCTTTCAGACTTAGTAAATCATTATATGTATTTCTTATCTCAACTTCTCTGTTCCGTTTTGCAGCATCGTAGTCTCTTAGTGCCGTTTCCAGACTTACCATATTATTATCATAGGTTTCACTTCCCTGCGTAAACAGCTCTGCTGTCAGCTCCATAGTAATTTTAGCTGAATTATACTTTTCAGCCGCTGCATACACTGAAGTATCGGTTTCAATATTCTCTCGTACCAGTCTGTCTATATCGACCTCCGGTATTTCCTCTCGTATAATCATGCCTTTTATTTGCAGCATATCGCCATCCAGCGGCAATCCGAGCTGATCCTTCAGCTTCATATCCAAATTCTTTATTTTTTCTTTTATCGATTCTATTTCTATATTTCTGCTATACAGATTGTATTCCGCCATATCGAGGTCATCTTTTGTTATGGTTTTTGCTCCATATCTGGACTTCGCCATGTTTAGCCTTTCCTCGGTGAACTTCAGCTTCTCTGCCGTAGTTTTCAATTCCATCTGAGCCAGTAATATATTGTAGAATGTCAGCTTTACATCCCTTTCGAGCTGCGCAGCATTATCTGTCTTAGTCCTTTTAGCAATTTCAAGATTGGCCTCAGCCTCTCTCACCTTCACCTTTACAGTGACCCTGTCCCTCAGTGCAGCTGTCGGCGTGATTCCTCCTGCAACTGAATCGGCATCTTCTATAGCCTGCTTTATCGCAGTTTCCTTCGCAGCTATCTCCAAATCATCAATGACAGCCTGTCTGCTGTTTACAGCAGCGATCCCAACAGCATCATCAATTGATATCTCCCTGTTGATTTTTGTCTGAAGGCTTTCTTCAGCAGCAGATTGTGCAATTGAAGTATTTGTTAAAGTGAACAATAATGAAAATATTATTAAGATACATACGATTTTTTTCATATTATATCCTCCTAGTATGCCGGACCTATGCCGGCGGCATATTCAAGCTTCATAAGCTTTGTATTATGATCAAATAATGCTGCTTTATAGCCATTATCCGTTTCATCATATCCTATCTGTATTTGATCAAGAAGAGTTTTTGGTATGAGACCTTTCTCATATCTGCTCTTCACATTTTCAAGATTATTCTTCTGAAGATCCAGTACCTTCTTCAAGCCTGTGATATTGCTTTCAGAAACAGATACTTCAATATAGGCCTCCTTTATTTCCTTTTCAATTTCGATTTTTTCTTTCTCAAGCATCAGCTTTTGCTTCTCAAGCTCCAGGAGCATCGCCTCATAATCTTTTTTATTCTCAGGCAGTTTAATGGTGTAAGGATATTTTTCATATATTTCCTTCCTTTGCTCCATAAGAGATATCTGTTTTAGAGAGCTTACGATCTCAAGTCTGGATGAAAGCGCCCTTTCAATATAATGATCTAAATCCTTGAGTTCAGTTTCATCAAATATTTCTTCGTATATGATTTGATCATATGCTGTGTCAAGTTTTACCCCTATAAAAGAATTAAGACTTCTAAGAATATTTTCATAATTTCTTTTGGCTGCATCATACGCTGCTTTTGCTTTTAATGAATCATACTCCGACTGAGAAAGTTCGATACTGGTGATCATGCCTCTTTCATACTTGATTTTGCTTTGATTATATATCGTCTGCGCCAGTTCATTCTTTTTTTGCTTTAGCTTACAGTCGTTATCCGCGGTATAAACACCCAGGTATAATCCCCGTAAACCTATTTTCATTGAGTTCAGTGTCACTTTCCTGCTATCCCGTGTCATTTCCCAGGAAAGCTTCATTTGTGCCGGGTAAAGCTCTTTTTGCATTGTCAAAAGCATTTTAGTATTTGTATTAAAATGTATGTACATTTCCTTACCGAAAAACTCAACCGATATCCCTTCAGTATCGATACCCTCAGAACTGTTGACAGCACTTTCGTATTGCTTCTTTGCAGTCTTCTCTGACTCAGCCATATTAAGCAAGGTGTTATTTTTATTTTCTAGATTCGACAATGCTTTTTCCATGAACAGAATGTTTATGTCTTCAGCGAAAACATCTGTATTTAGAAACAGCAATATCAGTATCATGACAGCTGACAAAAGCTTTTTCAACTCCGGACCTCCCTTTACTGTGTTCAACATATTGTACTGAATATTTCTCATTATGTCTGTTCTTCTTAAAGATATCGTAGCAAAAACACTGGCAGCAAACAAGTAGGTATATTTCGTTAATAAGAGTTTTATTTTAATAATAAAGAGAGCCGGTGGGACGAATCCCCCGGCTCCCGGATGTTACTTGAATTGACTTGTGTTACTAATCTTGCTTATCAATCTTCCGTCATCAGCTTCAGTGCGTCAGTCCTGTTGAATGCAGCAACCTTGTTGCCATCTCCGTCACAGATTCCGAAGTTTCCGTCATAGCTGACATTGGTGTTCTTAGTGAACAGCTTGTCGCTCTTAGCTGTGAGAACTACTGTTGTAGGATTCAAGTAAAGCGCACTTACAAGTTCTCCACCGCCTGAGATCGAGAATCCGTTCTTAGCATCGCTCCTATTGGAGAAGGATGCATCATCAAGAGCTTCCTTGAATACTACGTGTATGGTCAATCCATCAGCAGCGTAGTAAACTTCGTCAACTTCCGGAGCAGCCTTATCTGCTACATCAGTAGTTGCAGCTTCAAGGAATTCTCCATATACGTTCTTGGACTGCGTTGCTGCTGTTACTACACTCAGTGCACCGTCATCTGTAGAACGTTCAGCTACTGTGAATGTAACTACACTATTGCCATCTGAGTTAACAGTATGCTTGACTCTGCTGTATGCGACTTCAGATGCACCGTCCATGATTGTGAAGTCTTGTGCTTTAAACGTTGTCAGTCTCTGCGTGATCGTAACTGCGATCGTAGTTTTGTCTGTAAGTTCAGCTTTATCAACTGCAACTGTTCCCGCACCTACTACTGTGATTGCAGGAGATACGAGAGATATTGTCTTATTGCCAGCGGCATTTGCTACTCTGGCTATTATCAGAATATCGCCTACTTCAAAGTCTTGACCGCCTTTATCTTCGTGCGGTATCTTGATTTCTACAGCCTTGTTATCGTTTACAGCTTTAATTGTAACGCCGTCTACGTCAGCAAGGTCTGTGCCATCGAGCTGGTATTTTTCAAGATCCAGTACAGAGTATGCACCTGTTACAGCCATAGCTTCGCCATAGTTGATTTTGAGCATCTGATCCTTTGCACCAGGATTGTAAAGTACTGCTGCACCTGATGTTGTCGGGAAGTCCGGTGCGTCTTTATCCTTGATGGTAAAGCTCTTTGTAACCTTTTCAATAGCATTTCCGGCCAGGTCTTTAACCTTTTCAACTACTATCGAGTAATCTCCGCTCAGTTCATCATCGAACGTTATCGTTACGATCTTATCTACACCGTCGTCTGCACTCAGAACTGCTCCGCTGATCTTATCGAGTTTTTTTCCGTCCTTGTCAAGGAGCGTGTAATTGTCAACATCTTCAGCTGAATCAGCCTCAAGAGCTTCAGAGAATGTCAGTTTTATTTCATCTTCCTGGTCATCTACCTGCTCTACCTTGTCGAGAGTAGGCTTGGTAACATCAGTTTCTACTTCAACCTTAAATGCAATCTTCGCATTCTTGTTGTCCCACATATCCTGTATAGCTTCTTTTTCCACGTAAATATAGGCTGTGCCAAGAGGAAGTTCATATCCTTCAGCAAATGTCAGCTTCAGTTCTTTTCCGCTGATGGTAGGTGCACCTGAAACAGCGTTGTTGGTATTTGTGTGATAGAAGTCTGCCAAATCTACAGGATCGTCAACGAATTCAATATCCTCACTGAATATGAGTGTGATTTCACCCGGTTTTGCATCCTTGAATCCAACAACTACAGGAGCATCTTCATCCTTGACAACTTTCAGGGTGAAAGTCTTCTTTGCTGCACTATAGCCTGCATAGTCTTCGATACCTGATCCGACTTCGACTGTCAGTTCGCCTTCGTCAAGCACTGAATACAGCTTGAAGTTGATTTCAGTGTCATTGTTGACGAGTGCAGGATAATCTTCATCATCCACTACGATATAATCGCCGCCGTCAACAGTGATGTCGTCTCCTGATACTGATGCAGGGTCGATCGGTTCACTGAATGTCACCTTAATAGTGTCGTTACCTATCACAGCTGCGGACAGTGCCTTCGGAATAGTATTATCAAAGAGTTCGATGTCTTCAATAGTCTGTTCTGCCATCTTTGTTCCGCCGGGAGTAACGATGTCCTTTACAGTAAGGTCAACAGTATCCTGATTCTCACTAGCTGCTGTTGTCATTGTTATAACAACTGTCTTCTTGTCATCCTGCAGTGCAAAGTCAGAATCACCGTCTATTGCAGCCGTACCGTCAGTATCCAGTTCGTAGTTGTCTTCATCGCCTGCTTCTTTGATTTCCTGGTTGAAGGTAACAACCAACTGCTTAAGATTGTTAGCTGTTACGCTGACAACGACCAGTTCCTCAGGTACAGCAGCAATAAGACCTGCTTCAATTGCAGCAGCTTCATCAATAACACCATCAGCAACCAATTTAGCTGCCAGAGTAGTATCACTGTCTTTCACCTTTGCGTTGAGAGCTTCAACAAGTGCTGTAGCCATATCGTTGTTTGTCAGGTTAGTGACATCAGCGATCTTGGACA